>DATEKA010000225.1:0-20028 GCA_035277685.1 Candidatus Acidiferrales bacterium | reverse complement strand
CCCTCGGAAATCAGAGGAAGCAACTGCTGTTCGCGGCGGGTAAGGCGGTAGCTCGCCGCACTCGAGGATCTGGGAGCGGCTTGCTTCGCGACGTATTTGAAGAGCTCGCGGCAGAGGTGAGGCGGGCACAAAGACTCGCCTCGCACAGCGCAGCGCACGGCGGCGACAACATCGGAGGCGGGGCTTTCGCTTGAAACGTAGGCTACCGCCCCCGCGCGTATAGATCGGAAGAACGTTTCCGTATCTTCGCGGCCTCCGAATAGAACCACCGGACTCTCGGGCGCCGCCTTGCGCGTGGCAGCGATCAGATTCGCGCAGTCGGATTGCAGCGCGCTGCCGTTGAGGAGAATTACGCTCGGCTGCCACTCGCCGATCTCATCGAGTCCTACGCGCGGCTCTTCGGTTGCGCCGATAACTTCGAATCCTGCCCTCTTGAGGACGTGCCCCAGTGCTTCGCGCAAAAGGCGGTTGGCGGCAAGAACGTAAACAGTGATTTTTTCCGGCATTTCGCCCTCCTTGATCACGCGCTGCGAACCTCCGTCGCGGCCGGGCGCTGTTCTTGTGTCTGCGCCAGGGCGTCGCTCGATTCGCCGCTCAGAAGGGCCCGGAATACGCATCCGGCGGCGAAGATGGCCACTCCGACCGCCACCATCACGGCCGGGTAGCCGAACCGGGTGAAGGCAAGACCGGCAGCGGACGCGGCGATCGCGCGCGCGCCCGAAATCACGAGCAGATTCAGCGCAGACGCTCCGGCTCGTTCGCCGTGCCGGACTCGATTCATCAGGAGCGTGTACATGCCCGGCTCGCTCATCCATTGAAACCCCGTGTAACCGGAGTACGCGACGACAGAATTCCACCCGCCCTTCCCTGCCGCGAGCCATATCAGACAGGTGGCACAAGCGAACTGCGTCCACATGATTCCGGGGATCAACCCGAAGTAGCGAAAGAGGATTGGCGCCATCAGAATCGCAACCACCTGGACGAGTTGGGCGCCGGCAAAGATCGCGCCGATGCGTTCAACGGACATTCGCAAATCGCGAGCGAAGTAAGCGTTGAAGAAAGGCGCGAAAGCTCCGGTCGCAAAGCTGAAAATCGCGAGAGCCGGAAAGAAGCGGAATACGAAACGGTTGCGAGGATAATGGCGCCTCTCCTCCGCGGGCGGCGGATTGAACCTCAGGCGGGAAGCCGGCAATAGAGCCAGCGCCGCGAGTCCGCAACCGACGAGCAGCGCGGCTCGCTTGCCGCCGACGGGCTCGGCTCCGAATGGAACGAACGATAGCCACTCCGGCAGATAGCCCCCAACCAAGCCGGCGATAACGCCGAAGCCGATGCCCGCGGCGAAAACGACGCTGAAGCCGAATGCACGATGTTTCTCGTCGGTTATCTGCGCCACAGCTGGCGGCTCGGCAACGGCCCAGAGAGATGAAATGGCTCCGCCGAGGAAAGCCAGGGCGAGCAACCATGGAGCCGATGTGGAAATGGAGCGAAAGGCGCAGAGCGCTGGCACGACGGAGAGGCAAACCAGCAACGTCTTACGAAGGCCGAACTTGTGAGTAAAAAAGCCGCATGGCAGGCTCCCAGCAATGTTCCCGAGAGCCATTGCGCCGGCTGTCCAACCGAGGAAATCCTCGCGAAAGCCCAGATCGAGCAGGTAAAGGTTATAAAGCAGGAAGAAAATGAACAGACCCGAGTCGAACAGGAACGACACGCTCAGGAAATCCCAGAACGGCCGGCCGAGATTCTTTTCGAGCCACCAAGTCCACAGACGCGCGGGAAACGGCGCGGGGCCGCCGGGCTTTAGCGCCTCCAGGACGGCTTTATCTTGCATTTCAGGCTCGCGAATCAACTGGACCATAGCCGAAGCCCGTACCAGAGCGTCGAAGGCAAAACCCTCAAGTGGCGCGTCACGCGCGTTGCGAACCAACCGAAATAAGTCGCGTACTTCAACATGAGCCCGCGCGGCGTGTGAACCGCGTTCTCAACCGCATCCGGGCCTTCTTGCACCCACCGGGAATCCAGCGGAGGTATCCAGAGCGGAAAAAGACGGCGACACAAAACGGAAAATCTGTCGCGCTCGGACTCGATCAATCCGAGTTGCAACCACAGAGCCCTCTTATCCAATCGGTAGGGGTTCACAAGAGCCGCGTCGCCAAAGCGCCCGATCCATCTGGACACGATGGGGGGAAGGCGATTGATTTCGTTCTCAATCGCGGACGGCAAGCAGCATCCGAACCACCGGGAAGCAAGCAAGGCCGAAATCGCTGTGAGGCGGCGGAGCTGTTCATCGTGCCTCGCCCGCCAGACATCCCATAGAGGCTCATCGTCTGCATTCTCATGCAGGAAAAAGCCAATCTCGTGGACGCTTGCGGGAGCGAGCCCGCCATAGAGCAGGTGTCGCAGCGCATGAAGCGACGCGTAGGCGAAGGCATCGAGCGGGTCGAGTGCGTCGAACTGAATCCCTCCGACGGAGCAGGTTCTCCGCCGCTCCCAAAACCCTTCCAAATTGCGCGGGCCAAACCGAGCGTAGGGTCGTCCCCAGAACCGATGATGAAGCTCGATGGCCTGGCTAAGCTCCGGATCGAACGCGTTTCCGCGCCAATGCCTTCCCTCCGGCCGAACCAACAGCGGAAGGTGATCGGCTATGTGATTTTCGCCAGGGGCACCTTGCTGATAGCCGATGCTGATAGCCGCTCTTTGAGCGAGCTGGAGCGAACCCTCGGGGCAATAGATATCGAGATCCGCCTGAGGACGCAGGCGAAGATCGGAAACAAAATGGGGCCACTGCGAAAAACCCTTAAGAACCAGGTGCTCTGCCCCGGCTCTGCGCATCACTTCGGCAAGTTCCTGATATGCGTGCAACGCCCGAGCCAGCCGCTCTGTGTTGTCCGCAAGGTTTCGAGCGACGCGGTCGCGCACCCAATTGGGTAAAAGCTTGTGCCAGGCGCGGTCGCAAATCAGCGTCAGCCGCGCCGGATCCGAATACGCAAGAAGCTGTTTCCACTCGGCATCGTCAAGCGTTCGCAGCAACTCGGGCCGCGGATTCCGGAACTGAAGCGCCGAAATCAGCGCCGCAACATGTCGCGGTCTAGCCATTCTCCTGGTATCCCACCGAAAAAGTCTTGGCGCGAACAGGATGCTCGATGGCGCCCACCAACAGTTTGAGTTCTTCGACGGCGGCGTCCATATCGCTGTAGCGGAACTCGAGAATCTCGGCCGCCAAAAGCCGCCGGAGCGTAGCCGCCTGCGAGTCGCGGGTTGTCTGATCGCCAACACACAGAACCTGCTCGAACCAGCGCATGGCTTTTTGTTTGGAAAACGGCGCCAGAGAGGCGCGGCCCGCATTCTGGCGGTTGAGGAAAAGGATGTAGTCAACGCGAGAGTACGGCGCCGTCACGAATCTCGGATCGCGCGCGGTGACCAGCTCAATGGCCCGTTCGCCATTCGCACGAAGAGTGATCGGGTGGTCCCGCAGCTCCGGGAACAGCGTGACAGCAGACTCCCGAAGGCGGAAGCGATGCGGGTTGCCCAGCACGCTCGTTGTTTCCCAGCTTCGGACGATTTCGCTGAGATCATCCGTGATGAACGTCCAGCCGCTCCTCACGCACGCGTATGCGAGCGAAGATTTTCCGGCCTCCGACTCGCCACAAAACAGCAGTCCTTTTCCGTTGAGCGAGACGCAGGCCGCGTGAACCGGCGTCAGATATGTTGTGTTAAGCGCCCAGAAAGCGGTCCCTTCGATGTAATGAGTGTGGACATAGGCATGATTTCTGGCGGTCGCGGCGGAGATCCACGCGAAAGCCACTCCCTTTTTCATGTCGCAGACCGCGAAGTCGTCCATCGTGCCCACTTTCATCATCAAGTCGCCGTGCCCTCTCAGGACCGGCTCGACGAGTTGCAGTCCGCCGCCGGTCTCGAGCACACCGATGCGGAGTTCGATGGGACGTTCGTCGAACATCTTAGTAAACGCGCCCCAGTGGTGTTCAGCGGCAGACAGGACGTCTTCGGAATTCGTCGTGATCTCCACCGGAAAGCCCATGGGGTGATAGAGGCCTTTGAGAGGCATCGCGAACCGCCAGAGCAGCGGATCGTCGTCCTGAATGTACTTGGGTTCAAGTGGATCACGCACGCCTTGCAACCTCCTCACCTCGAACAATTGCTGTCGTCTATTGTCGTTGCGCGCAACGGCTCAGAAATTGAACTTGAGCGCCAGTTGCACGATGCGCGGATTGCTGGCGGTGCTGGAAATCGGTCCCCATGTCCCGTTAAGCGTTTCCTGGGCCGCTGCAAAATCACGGACCGGCATTCCGAAGTTGGGCGTGTTCGTCAGATTAAAGAACTCCGCGCGAAATTCGATATTCCCCCGTTCGGTCACACGAAACTCCCGCTGCACGCCCAAATCGAGGTTCCGTTGGCGAGGGCCGCGGACGATACCCGTTCCGCAGCTCCCAAACCCGGTTACGCCAGGTTCATTACCGATGGCCGGAGCAGGTGTAAAGGCCGCGAAGTTGAAGTACCCGTTGATGCGGGTCGTCAACGGCCCGGAACTTGCCACTGGCGCTCCAGTGCACTCGGCGCGTACTTCGCTAACCGAGTTTCCATATGCGGTGCCGGCCGTCGAGTCGTTCACAGTAATGGGCAACCCCGATTGCAAAACCATGATTCCGGAAAACTGCCATCCCGAAAGCGCCTGGCGCGCAGCCCACGGACCGCTGCGCAAATCCGGGGCGCGCTGGACGAAGCTCAGCACAAAGCGATGCGTGCGGTCGAAGTCGGAAGGACCGTATGCGTTATTCGGATCCGCCTGGTTATTCGTGATAAAGCTCAGATCGAACTGCGAAGAGTTCCCTCCACCGCTCGTGACGTCGAGGCTCTTCGAGTACGTGTAGCTGGCGAGGAAGCTTGTGCCACGGCTGAATCGTTTTCTGACGCTTGTCTGTAGGGCGTTGTAATTCGAATGAAAAGCCGTTTCGCATTGGAACGACCCGCCGCCGACGCCCAGGAACGGAACGCGCTGCGTCAGGTTCTCAAGAGTGTTTGTTGTCTCACCTCGGATCGGATTCCCGGGTGAAGCGAGTCCTGCCTGATTGAATTGGACGCAGCCCGTCAGGCGCGAACCGTAAGAGCCGATGTAGCCGGTGTCCCAAAGCAAGTCGCGCGCCGGCGAATACTGCACGTCGAGTCCGTACTCCTGAAGATACGGACTGCGAATCGAGCGCGAAATCCCGGGAAAGAAAATCGAGCTGTCCGGAAAACGCGGCACGAACAAGGGAAAGCTCGAGGCCGGCGGCAACGCCGGGTTGAACGGAACCTGCAAGGTGGAATCGGCGTTGCTCGCAGCGGAGCGGAACACCTGCAACGCGAACGGAGCTGCGCCGATCGTGTCCAGCGCAAGTTGACCCGAGAGCCTTTGGTAGTAAATGCCATATCCGCCACGAAGCACGACGTCGGGCTGATCGTGGACTTGCCATGCGAATCCAACGCGCGGGGCGAAGTCCCTATAGTCTTTCTGCCATAGCCCGGTATCGCCCACCCGAGTAACACCGGCAGGAAGCGGTCCGTTGTAATTCGAGTTTAGGACCAGGCCGGTGAGCGTCCCCGCGCTCGAAGGATTCGGATCGGCGAGCGCCGGATCGAAATTCGGCAATTGGCCATGGATATCGCTGGGCGGCCCGAAGAATTCGTATCGCAAACCGGCGTTCAGAGTGAAACGCGAAGTGACCTTGTAATCGTCCTGGACGAACCCGGCGAAGTCCGTGTACCGCTCGGCTTTCGGGAACAGGCCGGAGGCTCCGCTGACCAGAAATACGTTGCTGACGGGACTTCCGTTTTGGGCGGCGCTTTCGCCGAGCAGAAAATCCGGGAAACTCAGATAGAACGTGAAGCCGTCCGTAACGAACGGCGCGTTAACGTTCAATTGAGTGCGCTTCGCCTCGAATCCCGCGCGAAGGCTATGCTTGCCGAAGAGATAGGACACCGTGTCCTGCCACACGAAATTGTTCGTCGTTTCGTCATAAATCGGGCTGCCATTCGAGCCGATCATGAAGAGCCCGGCAATACTTATCGCAGGAATCTGCGGAAGACCGGTCGGTGTGGTAATGCCCACGTCCGCTGCGCGAATGGGCGACTGGCCCGCCTGCGCCCCGTTGAAGCGCACATAACCAAACCGCGCGGAATTTACGAGGCGCGCGCTGAACGTGTGCGTATCCGAGAGAACGAGCAACGCGTTCTTGTCGGTCTCGTTCTGTCCCCAGCCAGGAAGCGTGGCGCCGAATGAGGCAAAAGGCGTTTCCTCGTGGTCCTGCGAGAAAAAGAAACGCGCGGCCGCCTCGTTGCGGGAGGTCAGCGCGTGATCCAGGTTCAACGTGAACTGATCTTCATGGAATTTCGCGGGCGATGAGAACGTGGACTCGCCGATTGCGCCTGGAAGAATCGTTTGCGGGTTGGGAATGGCGAAGCTGCCGTCCGGAAATTTGAAATTGAGCAGCGCCAATGCTGACGGATTGATGTTTGACCCATCTGGCGCGATCGTCACTCCGCCGAAGGCCCCCGACTGACCCGCAAAAAGAGCGCCCAACGCAGCAGCGGACCGGTCGTTTGTCAGCGCAGGTAGGAACGCACTCTGCAGAGAAAGGCTGGATTCCCCGTTTCGTTGAATCGTGCCCTGGTAACTCGCAAAAAAGAACGTCCTGTCGCGGCGGACCGGTCCGCCAAGAGTGAAACCGAACTGATTTTGTTTCAGAACCGGACGCGGCTGCCCGTTCTGATTGAGGAAGAAGTCGTTCGCGTTCAGTGCGTCGTTGCGAAAAAACTCCCACGCGTTCCCGTGAAACTGATCGCTCCCTCCTCGGCTGACCAGATCTACATTCGCGCCGGCCGAGCGCCCGTAAGCAGCATCGTATAGGCCGGTCTGGACCTTGAACTCAGCGATCGTATCGGGCGCGGGTATAGCTACTCCAACCTCTGCGCCAAATCCCGTGGCCGAATTTTCGGCGATGTTGTTTGCGTCGATTCCGTTGAACTGGAAATTGTTATCGGTGGTCTTTGCGCCGTCGGCGGCGACGTTTTGGTTGTTGCGGCCCAATGCGCCTGCGTCAGGCAATTCGACCGTAACCCCGGGCGAGAGGGCGAGAATTTGGGTGAAGTTGCGGTTGGCCAGAGGCAGACCGGTGATTTCGCCGGAGTCCGTCGCCCAGCCTTGCGCGGCGCTTTCCGTCTGCACGAATCGTGGCGCGGCGGAGACATTCACTCGGGTGGTCGTCGTGCCGATGCGAAGAGGAACGTCTACTTCGGTGATTTCGGTCACCAGCACGCGGAAGGGCGACAGCTTCACAGGCTCGAATCCCGAATCGTCGACGCGCAGCGAATAGGAGCCGGGCGAGAGCAGCGTCGCGCGGTAGATTCCATCAGGCGAGGAAGTCAGGGTGCGCGACGCGCCCGTCTCATCGTTTATTAGGGTGACGGAAGCGTTCGTAACAACCTTTTGGGACGGATCCACGATTCGCGCGGCGAAAGCTCCAGTTCCCGCAGTTTGTGCGTTCGCCGGACCGCTCGCGAACAAAATTGCGACGACGAGCAGCGCTATACGCGCCCACCCCCGGCCTTGAATTGCCCGACGGTGGAGTCCGTCTTTGTTTTCCAACTTCATCGCGTTTCACCTTTCTCTTTCGCTGGCTGAGTTGTTGCGACACATTTCCGATTGCTGAATCGGTCAGAAGAAAACTCGCGAAGCTTGCGATGCGAAGGCTGCGTCGCTTTTGGAACTCTTCCGCGAGCGCGCCTTTCTTCTGAGCGGTGCGAGTGTAAGAAAAACGCAAACATCAAGTCGTCGTCGCGGTGTCAACTGTTTGTAACGTTTTGAACTTCTGCGGGAATCTTCGACTCGCCCCGGCGCCCACCAAGGCGGTGGCGACAATCCTGGGCGCGCGCTTGCCCTCAAATGCAAAAAACGGACCCGAACAGCAAACACAAATATCGCAGCTTTGTGACATTAACGTGACAACAGGCTCTGCGGGATGCGCGACGCTAGGCGTGTAGAGTTAGCGCGCGAATTCTTTGTGGTCTTGAAGAATTGTGCGGGCGGCAAAATCTATTCCGTGGGGAGTGCATGCTCGATCGACGGATCATTATCCTTCTCCTGTTCCTCTTGGTGGGACCGGCCGCACGCGCGCAATCCAACGTACCGATCGTTTCAGGCGGCGTGGGGTTCATCAGCACCACCGACGGCGGCTCCGCGTTCATGCAGCCGGTCATCGCCCCCGTATTTGCGGCCCCGGTTGGCGACAAATGGCTCTTCGAAACGCGAGTGGACCTGCGTGGCCTGGTCTTCAAACCGGCCGGGTCGAACTATCAGGCTCGGTTCTTCGACACCATCGAGTACGCGCAGGTGGACTATAACGCCGCTCCCTGGCTCACCATTGTCGCCGGGCGGTTTCTCACTCCTTTCAACATGTACAGCGAGCGATTTTCGGCGATCTGGATTCGGGATCTTCAGGACGCGCCGATTATTCTCGCGATCGGCACGCGCACCAACGGATACAACGACGGTTTCATGGCGCGCGGCGTCCTGGTTGACCGGAAAAGCTATCAGGTAAACTACACGACGTACTTTTCGGCGCTGAGCACGATCCGGAAACTCGAGTCGGGCAGATCATTCGGAGCGCGGGCAGGCGTATTCTTCCCTCATCCCGGCCTCGAATTCGGCGTTTCCTATCAGAAACTGTTGCAGGACCAGCGCGCGAATTCAACCGGCGCGTACCTGTCGTGGCAGCCCGACAGCGTCCCGTTCGATCTGCGCGGCGAGTATGCGCATTCGCTGCTGGGACAGGGCTATTGGCTCGAGGGCGCCTATCGGTTCTCGCGTTTCCGGGGCGCCGATTCCCTGCTCGGGAGACTTCAGGCCGTCGGGCGGGCCCAACAGTTCTATCACGGCGAACCCGATCCGACTGGTGCCCTGCCGGGCGCCGATACCCAACGAGCGGAGTTCGGCCTGAATTACTACCTTCCACATGAAGTTCGCCTGAACGCCAGTTACGGACGCCAGTTCTCTTCTTTGGGAGATCGCAATGTCTGGAACTTCGCTGTGACTTACCGGTTCTTGTTTCCTCTATATCCCGGCCACAAGGATGGGAATCCATGAAACGCTTCTGCTTTTCTTTCGTCTCAACCGCCGCACTTCTGGCGTTTTTCTGTCTGCTTACGGCAGGGCAGAACAAGGCGACTGATACCGGACGCGTTTCTCCGGTCGCTCCGAATAGCACGGCACTCGAGATTCGCCAGGGCGAGCGTCTCTTTCACACGCACTGCGGCCGCTGCCACAATCCTCCCGAGGATCTTTCGCCACGGGAAGCGCGGGCGGTAGTTCGTCAGATGCGCGTGAGGGCCAACCTCAGCGAGCAGGACGAGCGGGCCCTCCTGAAGTTTCTCGCTCCGTAACAATCAGACTCTGGCCGGACATTTCCGGGAAAGGCTCACCACAAAAAAGATGCGACACGGTAAACACTGTCTCAGAATCCTGCTACTGCTGCTGCTCGCTCCGCTTGCGATGGCGGCAAACGACGCTTCGCCACAGCGTTTCAACGTCACCGCAAGGCGATTTTCCTACGACCCAGCGCAAATCACGGTCGAGAACAACCGGCCGGTAGTCCTGGAGCTCACCTCGGAAGATGTGACGCACGGCTTGAAGTCCAAGGAACTCGGTTTCAACGTCACGGATCACAAGGGGCGGACGGTAGAAGTTACGTTCACTCCGCACCAGGCTGGACGGTTTGTGGCACGGTGCAGTCATTTCTGCGGTATGGGGCACGGCTCGATGACGCTGGTCATCAACGTGGTTGATAAATGACCGCGATCCGGCGCAATTCTTCGGCGGCCCTTCTTTTATTGGCCGCTGTTCTTTCCGGATGCAAAGCGAGGCAACCCGGCAAATGGGAAGCCGGGCTGATGACCTCGGCGGAACACCACATTTTTGTCGGCAATAAGAAAGCCAAAAACCCGCTCACTGCGACGCCGGAACACATCGCCGCAGGAAAGGAGACTTTTTCTTACTATTGCGTCGTCTGTCACGGTCTTGACGGCCAAAACACCGGCGTTCCCTTCGCGCAGAGAATGTTTCCGCCAGTTCCATCGCTGGCCTCGGACAACGTGCAGTCTTACACTGACGGCCAGCTCGAATGGATCGTCGCCAACGGGCTCGGCCCATCAGGAATGCCTGCGTCCCGGGGGATTTTGAGCGATGACGAAATTTGGAGTATCGTTCTTTACATTCGCCACTTGCCGGCTGCCGGAAGTCTGGGCGAACCGCCCGTTTACAGCGGAAATTCGTGCCCGCCGGGATCACAAGGCTCTGACGGACACGAACCGGCCACTCCCGGCCACTGATTTCAGGCAATCACCCGCTGGGGCGGAAATATCTCATTTGTCTGCAAATTGTCACTCGGAGGTCAAGTTTCGGTCACAGACTGACTCATTCGCTTAAATTTACATTACAGTGATATTCCGTTAGGCGCGCAACAGGCCCATGCTCCGTTGGAAAGCGGGCGCCGGCTCATCGATAATTTGGGGACAGGCAATGCACACTACGTTTTGCCTGGTGTTCCAGGCGTTCGCCGCTGCCGAATTGGCGGGAGGAGAAAAGAAATGTTCAAAGGTGCGGGATATCGCTTTGGATTGAGCGGCGCCCAATTTTTTCTGGTGGTGATGGCGGGGCTCTGTCCGGCGTGTGCCTGGGCCCTTCCACAGACCGCCGAATTGCAACGTCAGGCCGACACGGACGCGCGAATCGCCGCACTGGACAAATCGCTGCAGGAGACGCGCGCGGAACTTAGTGAGACCCGGGCCGAGATCCGCCAGCTTCGCTCCCTTCTCGAAGACATGAACCAGAAGATCGCCGCTTCCGCCACTCCATCTCCCGTATCGCCCACACCCAATTCGTCTCAAACGCAACGTCCCGCCCAGGCTCCAACGGCGGAATCAACCGGCGAATCGACCGCTCCTCAGGCTCGGATCAGCGAAGACGACTGGCAAGTTCTCAAGACGGAAGTCCAGCAGCAGGCCCAAGAAAGAGTAGAAAGCGGTTCAAAGTACCGGGTCAAGCTCTGGGGACTCGCCCTATTCAACAGCTTCTATGACAACGGCCGCGTTGACAATGTGGATGTGCCCACGCTCGCGCTGTCTCGCTTTCCGGGAAGCAGTCCGGGTAGTCTCGGCGCGTCACTGCGCCAATCTATCGTCGGAATTACGGGCTTCGGTCCCGATCTTTTCGGCGCCCATACGTCCGCCGATCTGCAGATGGACTTCTTCGGCGGTCTGCCGAGCGTCTACGGCGGCGGGTCTTCCGGCATTTTCCGGCTCAGGCTCGCGCGCGTCCGTTTCGACTGGGACCACACATCCGTAATCGGCGGCCTCGACAGACCTTTCTTCTCGCCGAACGCTCCGAGCTCCTTCATGTCCGTGGCCCTTCCCGCATTCGCCGCTGCCGGAAATCTCTGGACCTGGTCGCCGACCATCCGGGTCGAGCACCGATTCGATACGCATTTGTCGCAGTTTAAGATCGAAGCGGGCCTTCTGGCTCCGCCCTCGTATGCCATAGACTCTACGGACAACCGTTTCCCCACTCCCGGCGAGAGCTCCCGCCAGCCCGTTTACGCTGTCCGCTTTTCCGCCAATGGAACACATGGAGACCGCCCCTCCTCTGTCGGAGTTTCCGGCATTTATTTTCCGCAGCGATTCCCAGGCGGCGAAACGGTTTCCGGATGGGGCAGCATTCTCGACTGGCGATTCCCGGTCCTCCCGCACACCGAGCTGAGCGGCGAATTCTTCGCGGGTAAAGGGCTGGATTCATTTGGCGGCGTGCCGGTCCCGAACATTCAGTCGCAGGACTATAATCAGTACATCCGAATGGCGGCGCCCGAGCTCGAGCGCATCACTTCGCTTGGTGGATGGTCGCAGCTCAAGTTCACCCTCGACTCGCGTAATGAATTCAACGTTGCCGTAGGCACGGGCGGGCGCAACGCGGGCCAGATCGCGGAGGACGCCGTCCTGTTTCCTCCCTTTGAATACCTATCGCCGCGGAACGACATGGTGTTCGTTAACTACATTTTCCGGCCACGATCCGACCTGCTCTTTTCGCCCGAATATCGCCGTCTCCGCACGTACCCGCTCAATGGCCCCGCGGCGATGGCCACGCAAATCGGTGTCGCGGCAGGATTTCTCTTTTGAGGCTTATGAAGATTCTGCTCTATGCCGTGATCACGCTTCTTCTTGCCCCGTGCGTTTATCAGGTGCGAGCGCAAGAACCCCCCGCTCGCCCTTCGCGTTCGACGGTGTCGGGCGAAGTACGGTTCGTCGACGAGAAATCGGGCAAGCCCGCCCGCGATTCCGCGAGCGCCGCGATCTGGCTCGTTCCCTCCGGCGCGGAGGCAATGCGCCTGGACGCATCCACCCAGACCTACCGCATGGTGCAGCGCAACAAGCAGTTTCACCCGCACCTGCTGATCGTGCCCCTCGGCAGCACTGTGATTTTCCCGAATCTCGATCCGTGGTTTCACAACGTGTTTTCGTTGTACCGCGGCAAACGCTTCGACCTTGGCCTTTACGAAGCGGGTTCCCAGAAAGCGGTGCGATTCGACCGGCCCGGCGCCTCCTACATTTTTTGCAACATTCATCCCGAGATGATGGCGGTTGTCCTGACGGTAGATACCACCTTCTATGCCGTCTCCGACCAAACTGGCCATTGGTCAATCCCGGATGTGTCGCCCGGCCGCTACCGTCTTCACGTCTGGTATGAAAATGCAGCGCCGGCCGCGCTTCAAAGTTTGCAGCGTGAAATTGAAGTGGGAGGCGCAGGTACTCTTGTTTCGGCGCTCACCGTACCGATGACGCCGCACGACTGGCTGCACCATCCGAATCTGTACGGGCACGACTATGGTTCCAAAACGCTGACGCCCGTCTACTGATTCATTTTCGACTTTCGCATCTTCGTGGTGCCCGTTGCCCTACGAACGGGAGGAGGCAGGCCATGGAAACCATTCTGGTGGTCGAGGACAATCGCTCGATGCAGCGCACGCTCCAGCGCGTTCTCGAATTGGACGGTTTGCAGGTGCAGATTGCGGGCGACGGCGTGGCCGGCCTCGATTCGTTTCGCAAACAGATTCCGTGCGCCGTAATTCTCGATTTGAAACTGCCCCGCCTCCCCGGCAAGGAGCTGTGCCGCTCGTTCAAAGCTCTCGCGCCATCCGTGCCCATCGTGGTGCTCAGCGCAAA
Source organism: Candidatus Acidiferrales bacterium (assembly GCA_035277685.1). GTDB lineage: Bacteria > Acidobacteriota > Terriglobia > Acidiferrales > UBA7541 > Palsa-295. The sequence continues at coordinate 6,768 of DATEKA010000225.1, read as the reverse complement.
CGCCGATGTCGAGGACAAAGTCCTCCTCCTCGAACTCGGCGCCGATGACTACGTCACGAAGCCGTTCAGCCCCAAAGAGCTCCTGGCGCGCCTCCGCCGGGCAATTCGCCGCGCTGCGGCCGCGCCGCTTCAAATCGCCAGTGCCCCTGGGCACTCCACTCCGCATGAAGTCCTGATTTTGGACGACGCGACCGTGAATTTCACCAGCATGGAAGCTGCGCGCAATGGCGAGCCCATCACCTTCACATCGCAGGAATTCAAGTTGCTCAAATTCCTCGCGAGCTCGCCCGGGCGTGTTTTTTCCCGCGAAGAACTCCTGAATCAGGTTTGGGGCTACGAAAACTACCCAACTACGCGCACCGTTGACAACCACATCCTTCGCCTTCGCCAGAAGCTCGAAGCCGACCCCGCGCGCCCTCGCTATTTCCTTACCGTTCACGGAACCGGCTACAAGTTCGTTCCCTCGGCTCCTCCGAAACCCGAAAAGCTGGCGCGAGGCTGATCCATGGCCCACCTCCGCCTACGGACCCAGCTCGTCATCAGTTCCCTCTTGATCATTTGTGCGCTCACGGGCGCCATCCTTTTCATCGTTCGCCACACCGTGCGGGCCGGAGTCGCGCGCGAAGTTCGCGGCGGGACGGAAGCGTCGCTTCGCGCATTCGCTAATGTCCAGCGACAGCGCGAACTCGAACTTTCGCGCACCGCCGCCATGCTCGCCGAGCTCCCCACACTGAAGGCTCTGATGACCAGCGACGACCCGCTCACTATTCAGGATGGTTCGCAGCCCTTCTGGAAGCTCGCCGGCAGCGATCTCCTGCTCCTGGGGGACCCCGGCGGCCGCGTTCTCGGCTTTCACGTCGCGCGGCCCGGATGGTCGAATCGTCTCGTCGAGAATGAGTTGAGCCGTTCCCTTTCACGCGGCGAAGAAGCTGCCTGGTGGTACGCCGACGGTCAGCTTTACTGGGTCTTTCTTCGTCCCATCTCCGCCGGCGGCGGCAGCGATCTCAAACCGCTCGGCGTGGTCGCGGTCGGATACCAGATCGATTCGGGTGTCGCTGAGCAGCTCGCCCTTGTGGCTGGAAGCCAGATCGCTCTCGCTACCGGCGACAAACTAATCGCCTCCACGCTCTCCGCCGACGACGAAGATCAGTTCGCTTCATGGCTCGCCAGCCCCGGCCGTCGCTTCGACGCTGACGCGCAACCCATCGCGCTCGGCTCGCACTCGTACCAGGTCGCTTCCGTTTCACTGCGCAAGAGCGCGCAGGCCCCTGTCGTTTGCTATGTCTTGATGCCTCTCGAGCGCACCAATCTCTTTCTTCAGGGACTCAATCGCACGATTTTCGTTCTTGGCGTAAGCGCGGTGATTTTTGCAGCTTTTCTGCTTAGCTTCGTTTCTTACCGGATCACTCGACCCGTTGAGGACCTCGTGGCCGGTGTTCGCGCCCTTGCCTCCGGCGATTACGCCTATGCTGTCACGCCCCGCGGCAGCACGGAGGTCGCTGAACTCGGTAACGCCTTCGCAAAGATGCGCGCCGATCTCCTCGAATCGCAAAGACGCCGTCTCGCCGCCGAACGCACCGCCGCCCTCGGGCGCGCGGCCGGTTCTCTTTCCCACGACCTGCGCCACTACCTCGCCACGGTCGTCGCAAACGCCGAATTCCTCTATGAGAGCGAAAAGTTGAAGCTCGATCGCGACGAGATCTACGGCGAAATCCAGGCCGCCTCTTCGCAGATGACCGATCTGCTCGATTCCCTCCGCGAGCTCTCGCGCGAGGGCGTGGCCGTTTCTCCTTCCCCGGGAGCCCTCGACCACTGCATCCGCCGCGCCGCGGAGTCCGTGCTCGCGCGGCCCGAAATGCGCGACTGCTCGATTGATATCACCACATCGGGAGACATGACTGGAACGTTCGATATCAAGAAAATGCAGCGCGTTTTCTTCAATCTTTTGCTGAATGCCTGTGAAGCCTGTAGTCCAACACACTGCCGGATCCGCGTTGAGGTCCGTTCAACGGCCGATTCATTCGAGGTCCGCGTCAGCGACAACGGAAACGGCGTTCCCGCGTCAATTCGCGAATCTCTCTTCGACCCCTTTGTCAGCGCCGGAAAGCCGAACGGTACAGGCATGGGGCTGGCCATCGTCAACAAAATCGTTCAGGACCACGGCGGCTCGGTGGCTCTCGAAGAATCCTCGCCCTCCGGCACGACCTTTCTGGTCAGGCTCCCGCGCTCGCTGCCGTTTTCCACCGATCCCCCGGCGGGTGTGCCGCAAGCGCAAGGGACATCCCCCCGCGACCATTGAGTCCTGCTTAGTCAGCTTGTGGTTGCGGCTTGGTGAAGTACTTCGGGGCAGACCGGCTCAGGGCGTAACCACATGCCACGCCAGTTTCATCCCGTTCGCCAGCAACTCGCCATGCGTGCCGGTTCCGACGTGCCCCGCCAGCAGGCGGTCGAAAATCTCTGGGCGTCGCTCGAGTGTTCGCATCACCCGCTGCCTCAGCGCCGGCCACTCACCCAGCATCAACAGGCACTTCGACATCAGGGACGCGCGCCGCATAATCCGCCGATGCGCCGCGCCAAACCGTTTCAAATCGCCAGCCGCCAGTGCGCCTCCCAGCGCTTCCGCCTGCTCGAAGGCCAGGCCAAGCCCTTCGCCAGTGATCGCATCCACACATCCGGCGGCATCCCCGAGCAGAGCAACGCGGCCGCGCCAAACGCGCCGCAACTTCAAAGTGCAACTGATTCCGCCCCGCTCCGCCCCCAAAGGCTCGCGATTCTCGATCTGCGAGGCAATCGCCGGAAATTCTCGGAGCGCGCCCTCAACTCGCATTCGTGGCTTATCTGAAATCACCGCCACGCAGATTTCGTCCTGCCCCACGGGCGTGATATATACCTGCGCTCCGCTGCCCCAATGCACTTCGACGCAATTCGTCCTCGGACGCACGCGGTAGTGCCGCCTGTAGGCGAACCGCACGTGATCCTGAATACGATGGTCCAGTCCCGCCCATCGTCGCACGAGCGAGTTCGCACCGTCCGCACCGATGATCCACCGCGTGTGAATGCGGTCCCCCCGGCCCAGCAATATCCCCTGATCGTCTGTCGCCGCAACCCGCGCCCGCCACAACAGGCGGACGCCGCAATTCTCCGCATAGCTCGCGAGCGTCTTGTGGAGCGTCTTCCGCCGCACCCCTCGACCCAGCTCCTGCGGAAAATGAGCTTCCGGCGCGGCGTCACCGTCCACAAACCGGATTCCCTTGAACGTCGCCCCGTCCCTCGGGTCCAGCCGGACCCCCAGCCGCGCTAATGACCCCAAGCTGTTCGGGAGCAGACCTTCTCCGCAGGCCTTCTCGATTGGCGGCTGATCCGCATCTGCAACCGTAACCCGAAAACCTGCTTGTCGCGCCGCGATCGCGGCCGCTAAACCCGCGGGCCCCCCGCCGACGACGAATACGTCCGTCCTGTCCTCCATTTTGCTCCTTGCGGTATCAATTAAGAATTGATGTTGGCAGGTCCCCTGTCGTTGCACAGGAGGGATTCGAGACAGCTTCGAAGAAGCTTCATGAGGTAAATCCGGCTGCCGGGTGCATGCTAGGTCATCAAACCCGCTGGATGCAGCGGCCGTCTCTGGTCAGCATGGGGCGATTAATATGCCGTACCCAAGACTGCCGCCACATCGCGGATTCCGGTGCAGGAACCCCGGCCGGAGTTTCCCCGCCCCGAAAACTGGGCCTCAAAGACCGATTTGCCGCCGTTCGAGCGACGGCGAACACCATCTTGAAATCGCCGTTCCAATCGCGATGCCGGCTCATTCCGCCGGTGCCTGCAATCCTGCGGATCATATCGGCGGAGACGCTTGGCATCTTTCGCATCGCCGCGTCTCCGCCGCAGGCAAGAATCGAAACTCCGTAGCTCTCTGGGGAGTCAGGCTCAACCACGGTTCATTTCGGTTCTATCGCAATGACGAAGATAGCCTCTTCACAATAGGGGTTTGCCATCGGCCTGTCTTGCTATTGTCAAAGGCTTGTAATTTTCGACGACCGGAACCGCTCGGCGAGACGGCTTCAGGAAGGCAAAACGGGTTCGGGTAAGCCGATCTCAAGGTATGAACGTTTGGGATCGTGTTCGAATCTTTACAGTTGGAACTGCGGCCAGAGCAGCGCACCAGCGGATGCTACGGTTACACTCCGATCCGATCAACGATTGAAGGCTTCGATCTTCAGAACATGGATCGTCTCCTCATCCGCCTTCATCGTCCCGGTTATACGCACCTTTTTTGCCGCCACTTCACGGTCGATATTCTGGTCGTCCAGCTTGTAAACCTTTTTCCCAACCTGAAGGACAAATTTCCCTCCGCGCCGTTTTATGCAATACCACACGCAGTCCGCCGCGGTTTTGCCGAACTCCCCGGACTTCAGCATTTCCTTGTGCGACCGGCTCAACGAATGCACGTTCATCGCGCACTGCGAATCGGAAATGTACCCCTCGAAAACCCGCTCCTCTTTCTGTTGAGCGCCGGAAGCAATCCCCAGCGCGATGATTAACATGATTAAGCCAAATAAAACGCCTGAAAGCATCCTCATCCGCCGCATTTCAACCATTCCCCCTTTCCGGTGATTCTCCGCATCGAGCGCCGTCACTTCCCGCTCGGCTCGACCATGAACTTCATTGTCATTTGCTCGTGGCGCGAACTGCAGATGACCGTACAGACCACCAGATACTCGCCCGGCTCTTCCGGCACCTTTAGCACGAATTCCTGCGTGCCGGGTTTCAGCAGCAGGTCCCAGCCGGGTACCGTGGTGCGGTCCCCTGCCCTCAGCAGCTCAAAACCGTGCACCGACCCGTCGCGGTTCCGGCTTTTCGCCTTTACCGCGTTGATTCGAAGACGAACCGTTTCTCCTGCCTTCACCGTGATCACCGCCTTGTCCTGGCCGGGAATCTTGAAACGGCTGTCATGATCGGCAATCACGTCAATGACGTGCTCCGATGCCTCAGCTTGCGCCTGCTGCCGCCCCAAGAGCCTCGCTCCGCACCCGAGCGCGAAGAGCAGCGCAACCACTCCCGCCCGTTCCAGGCTGTGGCTCAAGCTCGAAGGCCGTTGTACTCGTCTCGCGCTCATTGCGTCATGTACCAGAGCACTAGCCGCGCATCCTCGTCCGTGATTGTGGCGCGCACGCGCATATGCCGAAGAACGGTCGCCGTCATTCGCGGAGGAAACTTGTCTGGTGCCCCGTGGCATCGCCCGCAATTCTGCCGGAAACGCTTCTCTCCCTCGGCCAGCGTGAAGGTCTCGCCGCGAATCGTCCGGGCTTGTTTCGCCTTCACTGCGGACACTGGCTTCTCCGCAGCCGCAGGAGCCACTGCTGCCTTGTTGGCTTCCTGCGCGCGCGAAGTGAACGCCACGGAAATCCCCAGCAACGCCATTGAAATCAGTAGCCTGCGCATCAATTCATCTCTCCATGTCCAATCGGGAGAACGAAACGGTAGGTCAGCCCAACTGTCCAGACGCTTTCGTTTCCCTTGGAGTTGAATTGGCGGCCGTAACTGCTCACGGCGCGCAGGTCGCTACGAAAGTAGTAGTTCAGCCCCAACTCGATTTCCTTCGTGTCCACGGACGGCGCATCTTCCGAAAGCACCGGCCCGGCTCCCAGGAAGAATTGCTGCATTCTCGCTACAACCTGCACGCGGCTGAAGAAGTTCTGTCCTCTTGTGATCTGGCTTAGCCGGTACGCCGGCTCGATCCAATACCCGCTTCCCTGGCTTGATCGCGCGTATTCGCTGCGTATATCGAGCGGTATCGCCGGTGGCTGCCATTCGAAGTGGAAACCGAAGGCGTTCGACCGGTCGTCCTGCAGAAGATGCTGAAACGACGTTCCAATTTCCAGGCGTGGGCCCGGAAAGAACAGCCCGACGCGTCCGCCCGCAAAGCGATTGGAGTCTAGACGAGAGACCGTGCTAAGCGCCGAAAAATAGGCCGCATAGTTGAGATTTACGCTTGGACTGAGCGAGAGCCCGCCGCGCGCCATCGCGCCCGTTCCGGCGCCGCTCGGTCCCGTGCCAAGAGGCAGAATCAGCGGATCGCTCTGCAAATCCCGGACCCAGATCGGATACAGCCGCTCGTTGTAAATCCCGAATGGCGTCAAATAACGCCCCACCGTAACGGTAAGGTACGGGTTGGCGATGTAATCGAGCTGGAGATAGTCCACTTCCTTCTCGACTTCTCCATGGAACGTGCTGCTTCCCGGTGGCGTGGAAAGATCCGACTCGAACGTGGCCCTGGATTCCACGAGCCAGCGGTCGCCTAGAGGAACCAGGATGACAGGTGCGATCAGAGGATCGAGGTGGGGCTGCCCTCCCTCGAAGGGCGTGATGAATCCCATCCCGGCGCTGAAGACGGGCACCGGCTTGGGGGTATCGAGTGCCGTGTCGCTGGACTGGGCTCTCGACGCACGCGCGATTCCCAGCGTCAGCAGGAGCGCGACGGCAGCCCTACAACCCCACTTCGCGGCACCCCGAATCTGTGTGCAGTTCGCTCGGGACGACGCGGCTGCGCCGGTGCAACGGCTCATTTGTTTCCCTCGGACGGCTAAGGAATGCCGTAAATCGCCCCGTGCGCGCGCCAGCATGGTGCCTCGGCACGTGTACTCGTCCATGATGAGCAGTCCGGCATGAGGTATCAATTCCGGAGAGTTCAACGAGTGTCGAAGTCGGCATTGCAAATTGCGAACGCGCGCCCCGGAATTCACAACTATCCCTCGGGCTGGCGCTCAGCCG
>DATEKA010000224.1:0-3920 GCA_035277685.1 Candidatus Acidiferrales bacterium | reverse complement strand
AACGTGCCTTTCCCCCTCGCCGATTGACCCTCCGCCGCCACAAGTCTAATATTCCCGCAACATCACCCGGAGGTGCCTATGTCCTTCAAAGGAAAACACGCACTTATCACCGGCAGTTCGCGCGGGATCGGTCGAGGCATTGCGCTGAAGCTTGCAAAAGAGGGAGCTCATGTCGCGGTGCACTATTACCAGAATCAAAAGGCCGCCGAAACCACTCTCCAGAAAATTCGCGAGTTCGGTTCGGCGGGTTTTATCGTTCAGGCGGACGTGTGCCAGCCCGACCAGCTCCGCCGCATGTTCGATCAGGTGCGCGCCGAGTTCGGCTCGCTTGATATCTTCGTCAATAACGCTCGTCCGGAAGCACCCGCCTTCTACCAGCCGCCTATGGAAATCACGCTCGACCAGTGGGACGCCGCTGTCGATTCACAAGCCAAGGCCTTCCTCGTCTGCGTCCGCGCCGGAGCCCCGCTCATGCGCGATGGCGGAAGAATCGTCGCCATTACCTTCGCCCCTGGTGGCCGGTTTGGAAGCTGGCAGCCCTGGGTTGCCATGGGCGCCGGGAAAGCGGCGATGGAAGTCCTCGTGCGGTACTTCGCCGTTGCTCTGGCCGACCGCGGCATCACCGTGAACTCGATCAGCCCGGGCTGGATTGACGACAGCGTCCTGAACAGTCTGCCCCAAAGTTTTCAGGACGGTATCCGCGATTGGCAAGAGCGCGGCTGGACTCCCATGGGCCGCTTGGGCACGCCCGCCGACATCGGCAATGCCGTCGCGATGATCTGTTCGGAAGAAGCCAGCTGGATCACTGGCCAAGTGATTGACGTGGACGGTGGCGCATCCCTCGTCGACGCGCATCTTCCGCTCGAATTTCAGGGCATCGCCAAGCCGGCAAGGGCACAGTCAGCGTAGCGTCCTGTCTCTGAAGATTGTTCAACAAACGTGATGCCGGGGATTTGTAGGGGACGCTGCTTGGTGCAGCCCTACGGTACACAGCCCGTAGGAGAATCAAAGCAAGCGGTTCGGATTCCGTTACTCAGCCGCAGTCCTGCCGGACCATGGATAGCCGAAGTGGCCCGGGTGTACCTCAATCGCAGTGTCACGTCCCACTTCTGCCCGCTGGAAAACGCGCGAGCTTACCTCCGCCAGCGCAGCACTTGCCTCTCTCGTTCGACGAATGCGTCCCGCCGATTCGCAAATCCTGCGAGCGATGTGGTATAGAAGTAGTTCGGCTGCGTAGCCACATTCGTCAGCATCCGCGTCCCGCCTCCCACGGGCGCTTTTCTGTCACATGCAGACGCCTGCTGCAGCTAGGCAGGCCCTGCCGCAGCCAGGGCAGACCCGCCTGCCGCGGGCAGGTATCCGGAAAGGTCCTCAGGATTGAGCGAACCGGTCATCCAGGTCGACAACCTGCAAAAGAATTACGGCGCGGTGCAAGCGCTACGCGGGGTCAGCTTTGCCGTCGAGCAGGGAGAAGTTTTCGGCCTCCTGGGTCCCAACGGTGCGGGCAAGACGACCACCATAGAAATCCTCGAAGGCATGCGCACGCCCGACTCCGGCAAGGCGCGCGTCTGCGGCCTCGATCCCCAGCGCAGCGGAGAGAAATTCAAAGAGATCATCGGCGCGGTCCTGCAATCCACTTCCCTGCCCGACAAGCTCCGCGTCTCGGAAGCCATCGAGCTCTTCGCCAAGTTTTATCGCGATCGTGCCGACACAAACGTGCTTCTCAGGCGCTTCCAACTTGAGGAAAAGGCCGCCGCCTTTTACCATCAGCTCTCCGGCGGCCAGAAGCAGCGCCTGGCCCTGGCCATGGCGCTCGTCAACAATCCGCAAGTCGTTTTTCTCGACGAGCCCACTGCCGGTCTCGATCCGCAAGTTCGCCGCGAAATCTACGACATTGTCGAACAGCTCAAAAGCGAAAGGAAGACCGTCCTGCTCACCACACACTATATCGAGGAGGCCGAGCGCCTCTGCGATCGCGTCGCCATTGTTGATTACGGCAAAGTGATCGCCATCGGGACGCCGCGTGAACTCAAACAGCGCTCGGCAGGCACCACGCGCATCGAAGTCCGCCTGGCGCGGCCGCTGCACGACGGCGTTCTCCCCCGCATGGAAGGTGTCGCCGATTGCCGCGACTTCGACGGTTCGTACGTTCTCCATTCGACGAAGCCGCCGCAGACCATTGTCGCGCTTGTGAAGCAGCTCGATGCCGAGGACAACGAATTGCAAAGCCTCGAAATGTTTTCGCCGTCCCTCGAAGACGTCTTCATCGAGCTGACCGGCCGCCGCCTCCGCGAATGAGTGCCGCCATCCAAATGATTAAAACGAAGTTCCAGACCCGCGCGCGTGCAGCCGCTTGTCATCCTGAGGGGAGCCTCTCGCTCCCCGTGCGCAGCACAGGCGCGGGGCGGAGTCGAAGCCAGCCTGCCGGTCAGGCAGGGGTCTCTCTTCGCTTCCCTCGCGGGTACTCGAAGCCTCGCCACATTCCCTTACAAGCGCGACACTGGAGTGAATCGTGAGCACCATTTGGACTCTGACGCTGATGCGCATCCGCCTCGCGCTGCGCAACCGCGCCTTCTTTTTCTTTACCTTCATTATGCCGTTGGTTTTTTTGTTCGGCGCAATCGCGTTCTTCGGCAAGGGCGGCCCCACGGAGATCGCCTACGTCCTTGGCGCAATCCTCACCATCACCGTGATGGGCAGTTTCTGGGGACTCAGCGTTCAGCTCGTCACCTTTCGCGAGCAGGGCATTCTCCGGCGCTTTCGCATCGCTCCCGTTCCGGCCAGCGCGATGCTTGCGTCCAGCATTGTCTCCAACTATTTCCTCACTCTTCCCATCGTCATCATCGAAATCGTGGTCTGCCGCTATTTCTACCACCTGAAATCCTGGGGCAATCTGTGGGAGATTTTCATCCTCGTGACGCTCGGCTCGGCCGCATTCGCCGCCTTCGGCCTGATCGTCGCTAGCGTCACCAACACCATGCAGGAAACCCAAATGATCAACAACCTCCTCTGGAGCGGCTTCCTTTTTCTTTCCGGCGCCACCATTCCCCTCGCCGTCTTCCCCCGATGGCTCCAGCACGCCGCCCTGTATATCCCCGCGACGTACCTTGCCGTCGGTCTCGAAGCAGCCGCAAATAGTCGAGCACAGGCCGCTGAGATCATCACCGAGCTCACGGCGCTGGCCCTCGGCCTCGCCGTCGCCTTCGAAATCTCCCGTCAACTCTTCCGCTGGGAACCCGAAGCGAAGCTCGCCCCAAGTGCCAAATTCTGGGTGCTTGCCGCCCTGATTCCCTTCCTCTTCTTCGGCTCCTACGAAAACGTCCACGGCAACATGCTCAGGCACGTCCAGCAGGATTTTCAGTTCATCAACGGCCGCGCTCCAGAGGCTCCGCGCGCCGCTCCATCTCGCTCCGGCAGCAAATAGAGGTATGAGGGTGGGCCTGATTTGGGCTGCTTGACCCCGCGCAGGCCTAATCGCTCGGCAGCCCTTCCCAAGACCCTCGCCGCTTATTTCTCCACACCCCTTCGGCTCGCACTGTAACGCCTAATCCCGTATCCTCGTCCAATGGAGATGGAATCGAGCGCTCTCATGACAGCACGACCTGGGAGCACTGCTCGCGCGACCCTCTCATGAACACAACCACTACCTCAAGCGGAAGTCCACGTTCCTCTGATTCGTTTCACGAACCGCCCAGTCTCCCGCCCGAGCCTCCAGCCGGTCGCCACCACCCTTGGGTTTGGCTGATCGTGCTGGTCCTGATTCTCGGCGTCGGATACTGGATGTATCACCAGTATCAGGCCGCCCAGCAGGCTCACCAGACCACCGCCCGGCGCAACTTTGGCGCTGTTCCGGTCGCCACCGGGGTCGTACAAAAAGGTGATATCGGCGTTTACGTCGAAGGCCTCGGCAGCGTCACTCC
>DATEKA010000223.1:0-23034 GCA_035277685.1 Candidatus Acidiferrales bacterium | reverse complement strand
GCGATCGTCAACGGCGTGGACGAGATTTTCAAGAGGAACGCGGGAATTCTGGCGTACTGGGCGGAAGGAGCGAAGCAACTGTTTCGATACGATTTTCCGGAGATGCGGGTGCGGTCGGGCGGGCGGGAGCGGCGCGCGACGATTGTGGTGGTGGGGCGGACGGCGCATTATGGCGGACCGTTCAAGATCACGACGGGCGCGAGTCTGTTCGAGGATTCGTTTGAGATGGTGACGAATGCGGCGACGAGCCGGTTCCAGTATTTGAGATGCTTGCCGGCGCTGTGGACGGGAACGCTGCGCAAAATGAAATGGATTGATGCGTGGAAGCAGACGGAAGTGATCGTCGAGCCACTGGATGAGCGGATGATTTTCGCGCAGGTGGACGGCGAGCCGATCGGGGCGCTGCCGCTGGCGTTCCGGATCGTGCCGAATGCGCTGTCGATTTTGGTTCCGGCGGGCAGGGTTTGAGGCGATTACGTTCAAGTGGGGCTAATGGGGAACAGGAAAAGAGCGGATTGCTTTTGTGTCGCGGCCTCCGTCGAAGCGCGTCTGCCAACAGGCAGGCTTCGAATAGGGTTTTGCGAACTAGCGGGGCATGGCGCCTTGCTATCGTCGGCTGAACAGAAGCCGTTACTAGCGCCTGGAACCAGCAAAAATCAAAAGCAAACCACAGAGAGCACGGAAAAGAGGATCTGCTTTACCGCAGAGACGCAGAGGGTGCAGAGAAAAGTGTGCGGGCGCGGAGAGAGCCGGAGCAGGAGTTAAGGCGGGCTGATGGGAGCAATGTGGAACCGGTCACGCATGCTCTGACGTCGCTGATAGTGGCGCGCGCGGGACAGCGGCATCTGCCGCGATACGGCACAGCGATTATTCTGGCAGCGGGCGTCGCGCCGGAATTGGATTATGCGAGCTACCTCGGCGGCGCCGGCGCATTCTTGCGATTTCATCGGGCGGCGCTGCACTCGATCGCCGGCGGCGTTGCGGTCGCCTTCGTCACCGCGGGCGTTTTCTGGGCGGTAGATCAAAAGCGTCGCAGGAAGGCGTCGGGCAGAGATGAAAGCCCGCCGCTCCGATTCGCCCCCGCGCTGACCGCCGCACTGGTCGGAGTTGGCGTTAATATCCTGCTCGGAGTGGCGAGCGGAGTGGGAGTGAGCTTGCTGTGGCCGTTCAGCCCACAGCGGTATGCGTGGAATCTGCTGACGAACCTCGATCCGTGGATATTGATTTTGCTCCTCGCGGGATTGCTGATTCCGGAACTGCTGCGACTGGTCAGCGAGGAAATAGGTGAGCGCAAGAAACGCGTGCGAGGACACACGGCGGCGATCGTCGCGCTCGCGATTTTTGTCTGCTACGTGGGAGCGCGTGCCGTGCTGCACAGCCGCGCGGCGGGCGCGTTGATGTCGAGCGATTACAACAAGGCGACGCCTCTTTCCGGGGATGCGTTTCCGTTCAGCAGCACGCCACTCGAGTGGCGCGGAGTGGCGGTGACGGACAACACGATCGAGGAGACTATCGTTCCTCTCGGGCCGAGCGAAGAATTCAATCCCGAGCGCAGCCTCACGGAGTACAAACCGCAGCCTTCACCGGCGCTGACGGCGGGCCAGGCGGCTGCTTCAACGCGGCTGTATTTGAAATACGCGCGGTTTCCTCTGGCGAGCGTCGCGCAACGCGAAGATGGCTTCCGGTTCGAGGTACACGATTTGCAGTTCGCCAGCGACGATGCGGGCCCGGAGAACACGTTCGTGAGGGTGGACCTGGACGCTGGACTGCGCGTGGTGAGCGAGAAGATTCTGTTTGCGGCATCTCCAGAACCGTAAAAGCGGTTGAGAGTTGAAGTTCGGAGTTCAAGACCGAGAAAGCAATGCCGTGACGCCAAACATCGGTTAGGGGTTCGTGTGCTCGCCGGACTCGTGGAGCAGGAGGCGTGTAACGATAAGCAGTAAAACGAGGCAGGCTGCGGTGGCGATGGCAAAGGCGGGACCGTGCGCCATCAGGAAAACGAGGCTCTGCCGGCCGTATTTCAGAGCGAAGAGTCCCTCGGCGAAGTAGCGAAGGCCGCGTCCAAGCAGGATCGCCAGGACGAATGTGCGGAGCGGCACCTGAAACACGCCTTCGGCAAGGATGAAGATTTTGAATGGAAACGGCGGCGGCAGAATTGACGGGATGAAGACGCTGAGAAAAGCGTGGTCGTCGATCCATTTGCGGACTTTGCGCGCGCCGCGTCCTGCGCGCCGGTGGAAGTAGGCTTCGCCGCCTTTTCTAGCGAGGAGGTACAGCCAGATGCAGCCCGCGAGCGAGCCGAGAGCGGCCATCGCCGCGTAATAAGGCATGCGGGCGGGATGCTGGGCCGAAAGATCAATGACAAGCGCGTCGGCAACGAACGGAAATGAGAGCACGAAGGAATCGAGGAAAGTTACTAGAAAGAGACCGCCGCCGCCCAACGTCGCAACGAAGTTCGCGAGCCAAGCTGGAAGGTGCGGAGACTTTGGCAGAGGCCTCACTGATCTGAAGTTCCCTGCGCGAAGAAGAGGTCCGCGACACGCGCGCCGAGGGAGCCGGGGTTCAAGTCGGAGCGGTTGCAAAGAACGATGATGGTCAGGCGATCGCGGGTGAAGCGCTGGATATTGGTTCGGAAGCCGATGGTCTCACCATAGTGCCACATGCGCTGGTGCCCTCTGTAGGGATTCAAAAACCAGCCGAAGCCGTAAGCGGCTGGCTCGTTATCGGGGCCAACCGGGCCGCCATTCGGGACCGCAACGGGCGTAAGCGCGGGCTGCATTTCTTTCGCGCCGAGTAAGGTGTGATCGGCCAGGGCATCGTCCCATTTCGCGAGATCGTTGAGCGAGGAGTAGACGCCGCCGTCGCCGAGCGTCGCTGACGTTGAATCCTGGTCGGTTTCCTGCCAGGCAGTTCCCTGCTTCGAATAGCCGAAGGCGCGATTCGGGACTACGTTCTTGCCTTTCACAAATGCCACGGTGTTTTTCATGCGAAGCGGGGCGAAGATTCGGTCGTGAAGGAATTTAGGAAACGGCTTGGCGGAAACCTTCGCGACAATTTCGCCTAGGAGAACATAGCCTGAATTGCTGTACTCCCATTTCGAGCCGGGCGGGAATTTTGTGGTGGTCTGCTTTTCGAGGAGCTTGAGGACTGCAGCGCCGCCGATCTGCGTCTGTTTTTCGGGCGGCGTGTTCGGAGACGGCTGAAGCATCAGGTCTTCATAGTCGAGCAGGCCGGAGGTGTGATTGAGCAGATTGCGAATCGTGATGGATTTGCCGTAAGGAGGAAAATTCGGGAAGACATCGGTTAGATGGGTATTGTAGGTGAGCTTACCGTCGTGGACGAGCAGCATGATGGCCATGGCGGTGAATTGCTTGGTGCAGGAGGCGAGGCGGAAGTTTGTAACGGCGTCGATTTTTGCGCGCGTGCGCAGATCGCGCACGCCGTAGCCGCGTTCGAAGACGGCACGACCGTTCTGGCGGACGAGGACGGCAAGACCAGGCGCGTCGGGTTGAGCGGTGCCGGAGAAGATGGAGTTGATTTGATTTTGGCCAGGTTGACGCTCAGGCGTCGCGGTGGGTGGTTCGGAGGTCCATGGGAGAACCATAAGACAGAAAGCCACGAGTCCGACTTGAAGAAGACCATTCATGTCTGTTCGACGGTTCAGCGCGCGCCAGCCGATTGAAGACGAAAGACCACTTACCCCCGTTCCCGCAACGGCGGGAACTGGTTCGGGATGACAATCCTCAGGGACCGGTCTTCCACACGCTGTCCGGCAAGAAACATAGCACAGAGAACAACAGCGCGTGTGCAACTTCCGGCGAGCTCGCGGCAAATTGCTGAATGCGCGAGGCTCGGATAAAATCACTGCTTGGCCTCCTCACCACAGATTCCCGACCTCCTGGCAGGTCTCAACGAACGCCAGCGCGAAGCCGTTCTCATCACCGAAGGGCCATTGCTGGTACTGGCGGGCGCGGGAACGGGCAAAACGCGCGTCATCACCTACCGGATAGCGCATCTGATCGGCAAAGGCGTGCCCGGGAGCGCGATCCTGGCAGTTACGTTCACGAACAAGGCGGCGGACGTGATGAAGGAGCGCGTTACGGACCTGCTGCGCTCGGTGGGACGCGGCGCTTCGGATGTGTGGGTCTCCACATTTCACTCCTTCTGCGCGCGACTGCTGCGGCGGGAAGCTCCGCGCATCGGGCTGCCTCGGGATTTCGCGATCTACGACGACGATGACCAGAATTCGGCGATCAAACGCGCCATGCTGCAGCTCGATTTGCCGGCTGACAAATATCCGCCGCGGAGTATCCGCGCGCAGATCAGCCACGCCAAGAATCACGGCATCACGCCCGATGAAATGGAAGCGGAAGCGACCGGCGCGCGAAACGACATCCGCGGAGAAGTAGCCATGGTCTTCCGCCTGTACAACGAGATCCTGCGTAAGGCAGGCGCCGTGGATTTCGATGATTTGCTGCTGAAGTCGGTGGAAATTCTCCGCGAACATGCGGACGCGCGCACGGCATGGAGCAGCCGGTTCCAATACATCATGGTGGATGAATTTCAGGACACGAACCGCTGGCAGGAAGAACTGGTGCGACTGCTGGCCGGAACGCGGCGGAACGTGTGTGTAGTGGGAGACGAGGATCAATCTATCTATGGCTGGCGCGGGGCGCGCGCGGGAAACCTGAAGCGTTTCCTGGAGGATTTCCCGAAGGCGCGGACGATTCGACTTGAGAAGAATTACCGGTCGACGCAGATCATTCTGGACGCGGCAGCGGCAGTGGTGGACCACAATACCGAGCGGCTGGGCAAGAATCTGCAGGCGACGCTGGGCGCCGGAAAGGCGTTAAGGTTCTTCGAGGCAGAAGATTCGATCAGCGAGGCGGAGTTCGTTTCTGGCGAAGTTGCAGCGCTGGCGCGGCGCGATTCGAACGCGCACATCGCCGTGCTCTATCGGACGGGCGCCCAATCGCGTGCTTTTGAGGAAATGCTGCGACGGCTGGGGATCCGCCACCGTGTAGTCGGCGGATTCAGTTTTTACCAGCGGGTCGAGGTGCGAACGGCCCTTGCGTTTTTGCGATTGATGTTTCATCCCGAAGACGATGTCGCCCTGCTGCGTGCCGTGAACGTGCCGCCGCGCGGCATCGGAGCGATGACGATCGCGGCGCTGGAGGCGCGGGCGCGGGAAACGGGGCAATCGCTTTGGGACGTTATCGGCCGCGGCGATGCATCGCTGGGGAGAAGCGCGAAAGCGCTCGCGGGATTCCGCACAATGGTCGAATTACTCCAGGAAGAGTGCGGAGACCTCGCGCCCGCGCATCTCATCGAGCGCGTGCTCGAACGCACCGGTTATCTCGAACACGTCGAGCAGCAGGATGAGTTGGAGCATACGTCCCGCGCGGAAAATCTGCGCGAATTGTCGAATGCAGTGGCGGAAGCGACGGAGCAGGGGCAAACGCTGGAGGATATTCTCGACCGGGCCGCGCTGGTGAGCGACGCGGATGGTTACGACGAGGCCGCGACGGTGTCGCTAATGACGCTGCACAGCGCGAAGGGGTTGGAGTTCGACGCGGTGTTTCTGGCAGGGCTCGAAGAGGGTTTGCTGCCGCATAGCCGCTCGATTGACAAGCCGGAGAACGTCGAAGAAGAACGACGGCTGTTTTACGTGGGGATGACGCGGGCCAAGGAATCGCTGGTGCTGACGCGCGCCGTTTACCGGCGGAACTACGGTGAGGAGCGGATGCGCGCTTCCCTGCCCTCGCGATTTCTGGCGGAGATTCCCGGCGAGCTGGTCGAGACGACTGGGGGATCGCTCTCGGAACCGGGCGACACGCGGCGGTACGAGCCGGACCCTGAGTATTCGCATTCGCAGGATCATTTTTACCGGCGACGGCCACTCCAGCGCAGTTCTTATGGGAAACCGGCGCGAGCTGGACGTCATTCCGATCCTCTGGTCGGCACGCGCGTTCGGCATTCGAAATACGGCATTGGGACAATTATCGGCGTCGAAGGAGAAGGGGACGAGCGGAAGCTGACCGTAAGCTTTCAGGATTATGGCGCGAAAAAGTTGATGGAGCGTTATGCGAATTTGCAGCCGGTGTGATGACTCGCTCGGGTCGGCACCGTCCAGGACTAACGTGACGATAAAGAAGGACAATTCCTGTTTTGCCGCTTCCCGCGGCGCTTCGAATTTAGCTTTGTGAATTGGCAAAACGCGGCTGCCTTTGTATCGTGGGGTGAATGCCCGGGCACGTAAATCCTGCGAGACAAATCGGCGAGAACTAATGCCCGGCCTGCAAGGAACGTTGCGCGCACGGCCTGCACGGGTTAGAGTTTGGCCTGAATTGACAACCGCCTAGGGGCGAGCAAGGGTTCCCTTTCGGAGGATGGTTTGGATTCTCAGTTCTTCCGCAGGAAAAGTATCGACCAACTAATCGCCGAATCGGAAAATCCCGAGAAGCGGCTGAAGAAAACGCTGGGCTGGCTTAGCCTGACTTCGCTCGGAATCGGCGCGGTGGTCGGCGCGGGAATCTTCACCGTAATCGGGACGGCGATCGCGGGCCAACACTTCGAAGCGAAGTCCATTGTGAACGCGCCGCTGCTCGAATACTTAATCCATCACTCCGCCTCCTTCGGACGGCCGGGCGCGGGGCCGGCGATTGCGCTGTCGTTCATTCTGGTGGCAATCGTGTGCGGATTCGCGGCGCTGTGCTACGCGGAACTGGCGGCGATGATTCCCATCGCGGGCAGCGCATACACATACACGTACGCAACCATGGGCGAGTTGATTGCATGGATCATCGGTTGGGACTTGATCCTGGAATACGCCGTGTCGAACATGGCGGTGAGCGTGGGATTTTCGGCGCACATGGTGGATTTGCTGGACTGGTTCAACTTGCATCCCAGCCTGCGCTGGATCACCCCGGCGTATCTTCCGGGCGGCCTTTCGGATCTGCAGGGGAACGTATTGTACCCGCCCGGATGGCACTTCGGGTTCAACTGGCCGGCGTTCATCATCGTGATGCTGCTGACGGTGGTGCTGGTGCGCGGGATCCGCGAGTCGGCGGAAACGAACAACGTGATGGTGCTCCTGAAGATCGTGGCCATTTTGCTGTTCGTGGGATTCGCGATTCCGGTGATTCATCCGAAAAACTGGCACCCATTTGACCCGAACGGATGGGCGGGAATTCTGACGGGCGGCTCGATCATATTCTTCACGTATATCGGATTCGACGCGGTGTCCACGGCCGCCGAGGAATGCAAGAATCCGCAGAGGGATTTGCCGATCGGCATCATTCTGACCCTGGTGATCTGCACGATTCTTTACATTTCGGTGGTGGTGGTGCTGACTGGAATCGTTCCATGGCAGACGCTGGTCGACGACGCGGCGCCCGTGGTCAACACGATGCGGCGGCTGCATTTCGGAAGCGTCGAGCTGGCGGTGCTGTTCGGCGCGCTGATGGGGATGATTTCTTCGCTGCTGGTTTTTCAACTGGGGCAGGCGCGCATCTGGTTTGCGATGTCGCGCGACGGACTCTTGCCGGGCGTCTTCAGCCGGGTGCACAAGCGGTTTCGCACGCCGGATTTTTCGACGTGGATAGCGGGAATCGTGGTCGGCGTCCCGGCGGGCCTGCTCGACATCGGAACTCTGGCTGATCTCTCGAATATCGGGACGCTGTTTGCATTTGCACTGGTGGCCGGCGGCGTGTTGATCCTCCGCTATCGCGAGCCGGACCGCCCCCGCGCGTTCAAGGCGCCGGGTGGATTGCTGGCGCCGATCGCGACCATCGTCACGTGTTTGCTGCTGATGGCAGGGCTTCCGATCACGAATTGGATCCGCTTCTTCGGGTGGCTGATCATTGGGCTGTTTTTCTACGCACTCTACGGAAAGCGACACAGCCAGCTTTCCGATGAAAACCTGCAGGCCGCAAGCGTGAAAGGGGAAGCGGATTGATGCAGGCCCGGCTCCGCGCATGTCTGTGTCTTCTCGCGGCGCTCGTCGCGCTGCTGGCCGCCCGCAGTTATGGCTGGGGCGAAAACGCGGAAAGGCTCGTAACGAACAAGGCGGTTGATACGCTGCCAAGCGAAATGGGGACGTTCTTCGAGGCGAACCGGCGATACCTTGTGCAGCATGTGACCGATGCCGGTGAACTCGACGCGAAGATCGCGGCCGACGAACACAAGGACTACATCGAGCTAGACCATTACGGGCAATTTCCGTTCTCCGCGCTGCCGCGAGCCTATGACGCAGCGCTCGCGAAGTACGGCCGGCGAGCGCTCGATAAATACGGGCTGCTGCCGTGGCAAATCGGGCTGTACAGCAAGAAGCTGACGGACGCGTTTCATTCGCAGGACTGGTCCGATGCAAAGGTTTCGGCAGCGGCGTTGGCGCATTACGTAGCCGCTGCGCACGACCCGTTCAATACGACCACGAATTCCGACGGCAAACTGTCGAGCCAGCCGGGGGTCCGCGCGCGGTTCGATTCCGGGCTGGTAGATCGCTATCAGCTTTTCTTTTTCATCAAGCCGAATGAGTCCGCCTTTGTTTCGGACCCCACCGACCACGCGTTCGAAATGACCCTCAGCGCCCACGCCTGGCTTGAGAATGTTCTGCTGGCGGACCGCCGTGCGCACCTGGAAGCGAACGCATATAACGATGCCTACTACGACCGCTTCTACGCGCAGGCCGGGGCGGTTTTGGTCCGGCAGCTCTCCGATGCGGCGACCGACGTCGGCTCCTACTGGATGACCGCGTGGATCAATGCGGGACGGCCGCAACTCCCGAGCCGATGAGCGCAGCGGTTGAAGGAACGGGGACCCGGCAACCTACCGTGGTTGATACGCTGCCGAAAGCGGAAATCCACCTTCACCTCGAAGGTTCGATCCAACCGTACACCGCCGTCGAACTCGCCGAGCGTCATGGCGAGCAAATCACCCTCGAGGAAGTCGAGCAGCGTTATCGATACAAGGACTTCGCGGGGTTCATCGACGCGTTCAAATGGGTGACATCGTATCTGCGCGAGCCGGACGACTACCGGCTCATCGTGAGAGGTCTCGGCGACGAACTAATACGGCAGAACGTGGTCTATGCGGAAATCACCCTCTCAGTTGGGGTGATGCTGCGGCGCACGCAAAACGTCGAGGCAAATTTCCAGGCGATTTGCGAAGCGGCGCAGAGCGTTCCATTGCAGCGGCTGAAAACAGCCTGGATTTTCGATGCGGCCCGCCAGTTTGGGGCGGATGCGGCGATGAAAGTGGCGCGTTGGGCCGGCAAGCTGCGCAAAATGGGCGTGGTAGCATTTGGAATGGGCGGAGACGAGCTCGCGTTCCCTGCGGCACATTTTCGCTCGGCGTTCGACCATGCGAGAAACGAAGGTTTGCGCATCGTTTGCCACGCGGGGGAAACGGGAACGGCGGATGCGGTGCGCGAAGCCGTCGAAATGCTAGGGGCCGAGCGAATCGGCCACGGGATCGGATTGATGCACGATCAATTGCTCTCGGAATCGCTCGCGGTCCGGCGCACCGTCATCGAAAGTTGTCTCACGAGCAATTTGTGCACGGGCGCGCTCACGAAGCAAACGGGCAAATCGGGCGCGGCGCTCGGAGATCACCCGCTGCCGGCATTTTTAGAACGAGGGCTCGCCGTCACGCTTTCCACCGACGACCCAGCTATGTTTCACACGGATTTGCTGACCGAATATTCGAAAGCGGCGTCGCTTGGGCTGTCGGACCCGCAGCTGCTCAGGCTGGCGGAGCAAAGTTTTCATGCGGCTTTCCTTCCGCCGGCCGAAAGGCGGGCGCTGCTTGAACAATTTCGCGCGGCGACTGAGTCGGCCGGATTGGTATAATCCGCACTCCCGGACGCTGCTTGCGACAATTTCACGAAAGCAAGTCCCTGCTTGGGCCAGGTCTCGGCTCCGTCGCGCAACAACGGCGGGACTGGTTCGGTACGACAACTCGATGAAAACCCGCGCGAGGCGGGCGATGCTACAGCGGAAAGGCAGGCAACGATAAGGATGACAGCTCACGTTTGGGTCATGCTGAAAACGACGGTGCTCGATCCGCAGGGACAAACCATCCAGCGTGCGCTGGTATCGCTGGGCCACTCGAACATCAAAGATGTGCGGCAAGGGAAATTCTTCGTTCTGAAACTCGAAGGCGCGAACCGTGAAGAAGCACAAAAACAAGTGGAAAAGATCGCCAGAGAAGTCCTGACCAATCCCATTATCGAAGAGTTCCGCTTCGAGATTCTGGATTAGCCGCTTTCGTCCGGTTTCGATCGGAATTCCAGGCGCCCATTTCACGCACCGCCCGGTCGCGCGTGGCCTTTTCGAACCATGCGTGCCGCGTGCGTGGTATAAACATCGCAGGCCAAAGGGCGGAGAAACGCCTCCTCCGGTAGCCCAGGTCGCGCTCGAACAGAGGTGATCGTTTCCTCGTTGACGGTCATCATCCCCTGCCTCGCAGTCAGGCCGAATGTGCTAACCTGAAATTGCGGGTCGCCAGCCTTGGTCCAACCTTATTCGAGGAGTCGCGAGGATGTGCGGTATCGTTGGCTACATTGGTCCGAAGACGGTGGTGCCTCTGATTCTGGAGGGGCTGCGAAAGCTTGAGTACCGCGGATACGACTCGGCGGGCATCGCCGTCGTAAGCCGGAACGGAAAACTGGAGATTCGGCGCGCGGCAGGCAAGCTGCGAAATCTCGAAAAGTCGATCCACTCGAAGCCCCTCGACGGGCTCTACGGCATCGGCCACACGCGCTGGGCCACGCATGGACGCCCCACGGAAGAAAACGCGCACCCGCATCGCGACTGCACCGGCGACATCGTCGTCGTGCACAACGGAATCATTGAAAATTATCTCGAACTGAAGCTTCAACTCGCGAACGAAGGCCACAAGTTCCAGACCGAAACGGATACGGAGATCGTCGCGCACCTGATCGAGAAATTCTCCGCTGACGCTCCTCTGGAAGAAGCCGTGTTGAAAGCGGTGAAGATCATGGGCGGCGCGTACGCGCTCGTCGCCGTATCTGCGCGCGACCCCAACAAGATTGTTGCCGCGCGAATGGGACCGCCAATCGTTGTCGGAGTTGGCGACGGCGAATTTTTCGTGGCCAGCGATACTCCGGCGTTGCTTGAGCACACGCGCACGGTGTTTTTCCTCGGCGACGGCGAGATAGCCGTGCTGACGCCGCAAGGAGTCCGCCTGATCGACTTCGAGAGCCGCGAAATCAAGCGCGCGCCCCAGCACATCTCCTGGGACCCGATCATGGCCGAGAAGGGCGGGTTCAAGCATTTCATGCAGAAGGAGATTTTCGAGCAGCCGCGCGCCGTGCGAGACACGCTTCTGGGAAGAATCTCGCAGGTCTCGGGAAAAGTCTTCCTCGACCAGATGGATATCGGCGAGGAACAGTTCCGGGAATTCCGCGACGTTAAAATTGTGGCGTGCGGGACCAGCTGGCACGCAGGCCTGGCGGGCAAATTCATGATCGAGCGGCTCGCGCAGATTCCCGTCGAAGTGGACTACGGCAGCGAGTTCCGCTATCGCGACCCGATTCTTGACGACCGGACGCTGGTTATCGCCATCAGCCAGTCAGGCGAAACAGCGGACACGCTTGCGGCAGAACGCGAAGCCCGGCAGAAAGGCGCGAAGATTCTCGCCATCTGCAACGTTGTCGGCTCGATGCTGACGCGCGAAGCGAACGGCACGATTTACACGCACGCGGGCCCGGAGATCGGCGTCGCGTCAACGAAAGCCTTCACAGGACAGCTTACGGCGCTTCTGCTCACCGCACTGCACCTGGGACAAACTCGCGGCACGCTCACGCCGGCGGCGTCGCAACACCTGATGCGGGAACTCACGCGCGCCCCCCACAAGATGGAAAGCGTCTTGCAGCACGATGCGGATATCGAGAATTTGGCGAAACGCCTCTTCCGCCACACGGATTTTCTCTACCTGGGCCGCGGGATTCACTACCCGATCGCTCTGGAAGGCGCCCTGAAACTGAAAGAGATTTCGTACATCCACGCGGAAGGTTATCCGGCGGGCGAGATGAAGCATGGGCCCAACGCGTTGATTGACGGCAATCTTCCGGTCGTCGTAATCGCAACGCGAGACGAGTCCGATCCGGCGTCCATGACCCGATACGAGAAGACAGTCTCGAATCTGCAAGAGGTCAAAGCGCGAGACGGCGTCGTTATTGCCGTCGTCTCGGAGGGCGATCACCTTGCACGCGAAGCTGCGAACTACTGCCTTGAAGTTCCTGCGGCGCTCGAGTTGATTGCGCCGCTGCTCGAGATCATGCCGCTGCAACTGCTGGCGTATCATATCGCCGTGCGCCGCGGATGCGACGTGGATCAGCCGCGCAACCTGGCCAAGTCCGTTACAGTGGAATAGCAGCTTAGGAATAGCAGCTTTGCTTGCTCCCCTTCCAGTGTCTTAGAATGAGCGCGTATGACGCGCGCGTTCTGCTCTCGACGGCGATTGTTTCCTTCCCTGCTGTGTTTCCTTGCACTCACGGCCGCGGCGGCATGCGCGAGTCTGGCGGCCGCGCGACAAACTCAAGACGCAAATTCCGGGTCCAGCCGCTTGGACTCCCTGAAAGTTACCGGCTCCGCGAAATTTAATTCGGAGCAAATCGTTTCGGCGACGAGACTGAAACTTGGGCAGCAGGTTACCCGGGAGGACATTCAAAACGGCGCGAACGCGCTTGCGGAGCTCGGTCCTTTCACGAACGTGCGCTACCGCTTCTTCAGCGGCGTTTCCGGGGTTCAAATCGAGTACCAGGTCGCGGACGCGCCGTCCATTCCGGCTTTCTTCGACAATTTCCCCTGGTTCACCGACGCGCAGATGATTGCCTTCGTGAAGACGTCCGTGCCTCTCTTCGACGGCGCCGCTCCGCAACACGGAACGATCCTCGATGACGTCTCGAACGCGCTCACTCGCGAGTTGCAGGCCCAGGCCGTAACCGCCAACGTGTCGCACGAATTGACGACGCTGCCCTGGAACGGTCAGCAGGTGATGTTGTTCCGCGCCGAAGGTGAAGCCCTGCCCGTAGTCCAAAGCGTCGAGTTCGGCGATCCGCTGGCCAACACGGATCGCGCCATTCACGATCGCCTCGGCGACCTGCTTGGAAAGCCGTTCTCACGCACGGCCGTCCGGACATTCGAGTTCGAGCAGGTCCGGCCCGTGTACCTGGAGCACGCCCTGCTGAACGTCGAATTCGGCGAGCCGGCTGCGCGCATCGAAGCGAACAAAGTCGTCGTCAGCGCCCCGATCGTTCCGGGATTCGCCTATAAATGGAACGGGGCCAGTTGGGAAGGCGACGATGCGATCCCCACGACCGATCTGGACAAACTGATCGCGCTGGTGCCCGGCGAGAGCGCGAACGGAATGAAAATCCAGGCGTCCTGGGAAGCCGTCCGCGCGGCATTCGAAAAGGTCGGCTATCTCGACGTGAAGCTCGATCCGGCGCCCCATTTGGACGATGCGACGAAAAGCGCCGGCTACACCGTCAAGATCACGGAAGGACCGCAGTACCACATGGGCAAGCTTGTGATCTCAGGCCTTTCTATGGAGGGCGAACGGCGCCTCCGCGAGGCGTGGAAGATCGCCCCGGGCGCTGTGTTCAACGACAGTATCTATCGGGAGTTTTTGGACAGCGGCATCAAAGACGCGTTCGCCGGTCTCCCCATCCATTACCAGACCATTCAGAAGTATCTCGAGAAACATCCGGACAAGGGCTCGCTCGACGTGATGCTCAATTTCGAATGAGACAAGCTGCGTTATACTGAACGCCGAATGTCCGCTCCGTCACAATCGCAGAGTCCCCCTTCTATAGAACGAAACGAATTCGAGAAGCAGGAAAGACTTCTCGAGTCGCTTCGAGCCCTCGATTCTCTCCTTGTGGCGTTTTCCGGCGGAGCCGACTCGGCGTATCTTGCATGGGCGGCGCACGCGGCTCTCGGAAACAGAGCGCTCGCCGTCACCGCTCTTTCCGCGAGTTTTTCCGCCCACGATCGCGAGCAGGCCGAAGCATTCGCGCGCGTCACAGGAATCCGTCACGAATTGATCGAAACGCGCGAGTTCGACAATCCGCTTTACGTCGCCAACAACCCTGATCGCTGCTATTTCTGCAAGGACGAGCTGTTCGACCGCATGGAAGCGATCGCGTCGGAACGGCAGTTCAGCGCCATCGCCTATGGCCTGAACGCCGACGACACTCACGACTTCCGTCCAGGCCATCGCGCGGCGCACGAGCATCGCGTGCTCGCCCCTCTCCTGGCCGCCGGACTCAGCAAGGCGGAAATTCGCGCGCTTTCGCGCCACGCAGGATTGCAAACCTGGGACCGCCCCGCGTCCGCTTGCCTTTCCTCTCGCGTCCCGTACGGGACCGCGGTGACGCCGGAACTCCTGCGCAAAATCGAGCGCAGCGAGGCGGCCCTGCGCGAACTGGGCTTCCGCCAGTTCCGTGTTCGCGCCCATGGGGAACTCGCCCGCATCGAGCTTGCTCCCGAGGAATTGGATCGAAGCCTCGACCCCGAGTTGCGCCGCCGGATTGCAACGCGGCTTAAGGATGCAGGCTTCGCTTTCGTGGCGCTCGACCTTGAAGGCTACCGCCAGGGCTCGCTCAACTCCGTACTCAAGGCGAAATGACCGCGCCCGCGCACGGAACTTCCCCTTGCTCAATCTCGTATATTTCTGATAGGAAGGCTCGCAAAACAATGACGAGGCGAACCTTTCTTCCAGGAACGATGACTCGACCCAGCCAACGCGCTTCCCTTCTGGCGGCCGGAATCGCCCTGACGGCTGTTCTGATCGGCGGCTGCGCCACCGGTCCGGGCGTCGAAGGGACATTTGAGCGCACGTTCAATGTGAACGGGCCCGTGGAACTCGATCTCTCTACGGGAAGCGGGGATGTTCGCGTCACTCCGGGATCGAATGGCGAGGTCCATGTTCGCGGCGAGATTCACGCGCGCGGATGGTCGGAAGATAATGCGCAGGAGAAGCTCCGCCGCATCCAGTCGAATCCGCCCGTATCGCAGGACAACAACCTGATTCGCGTCGGCGCAACCGGGATGAGCATGGACAACGTCTCGATCAACTACATCCTTACGGTTCCCGCAAACACAGCGATCAACAGCCGCTCGGGTTCCGGAGACGTCTATGTGAGCGGAGTTCAGGGCCCAGCTACTCTTACCGGCGGCTCGGGCGATATAAATGTCGCGGGGATCGATAGTGATGTCCAAGCAAGGGCCGGCAGCGGCAGCGTAACCATCTCGACCGTGGGGGGGCAGACTCAGGTGACCACGGGCTCCGGCGACATTGTGATTCGCGATACAAAGGGGGCGGTGCGCGCCCATGCCGGCTCCGGCGGTATCGAAATACACGACCCGAACGACAACGTCGTCGCCGATACCGGCAGCGGCGATATCACGGTGGGCGGCGCGCATGCCGATCTTCGCGTTCACACGGGGTCTGGAGGAATTACCGTTGACGGGAATCCAGGCGCGTCCAATTACTGGGATTTCCGTGCCAGTTCCGGCGATGTGAACCTCCGAATTCCATCGAATGCAAGTTTCCGTCTTTACGCGCACAGCGGCTCGGGGGATATCGACACGCAAATCCCCATCGTCATGGAAGGAACAACCTCCAAGCATGAACTGCGCGCGCGCATCGGCGACGGGAAGGCCCGCGTCGAAATCGAAACTTCTTCCGGCAACATCACCCTCCACTGACAGTCGCGCTCGATTTGACGGCTCCAGGCCTGCCCGCCTCCTCCCGCATGAGCTTTTCCGCGACCCGCGCTAGAATGCAGGCTCATGCGCCTTGCAATCGAAATGATCGCCGCGGCCATCCTGCTGGGCCTCGCTGCTCAGGGGCGGACGCAGAGACCCTCCCCATCCGCCAAATCGCAGGATGCGGCCACTGTTGGGCGCGATGCCGGCGCGGAATCGGGTCTCGAGAAAGCGTTCGCCGCGTCCGGGAACGATCAGTCCGCCCTCGTGCGTAATCTCCAGCAGTATCTTCTTGAATTTCCAAACGCGCCGCGCAAGCCGGAGGTTTATCGCGCGCTCGTGGAAGCGTGCCAGCGCCTGCATAACGATCCCTGCGCTTTGAATTACGCCGAGCGCCTCGTCGCCATCCAGCCCGACGACTCGGACATGATGATGATCGCGGTCACCTATCTGCAGCGCAAAGGCGACGACGAAAGCCTGCAGCGTGCCGCCGGATATGTGACGCGCGTGCTCGACCGCGTCGAGAAATCGCTCCCGGACGAGCGCCCCCGCGGCGAAGACCTGGCCGCATGGCAGACGCGGCAGGAGAATCTTCGCGGCGTTCTTTATTACCTTCGCGGAACAATCGAATATTCGCGCCAGGACTATGACTCCGCCACCAAAGACCTGACCACAAGCTACGCGATTCGTCCGAGCGGCAGCAGCGCCCAGATCCTGGGCGGAATCGCCGAGATAAAAGGCGATCCGGCGAAGGCCATCAAAGAGTACGCGCTGGCGTTCGTTTTGCCCGATGGCATCGCGGGAGAAAAGGTCGACCGCCACGAAATCCGCGAGAGGCTCGGGAATCTCTGGCGCGCCGTCCACGGGAGCGAACATGGGCTCGGCGACGCCATCCTTGCCGCTTACGATCAGGTAACCTCGACATCGGCGCCTTCCGCCGCCGATACGAACGCGGGCGTAAAGGATGCGCTTGCTTTCGTCGCGCATCGCGCGGACGGCACGCCCATGGCGCTATCCACGCTTAAAGGAAAAGTGGTGGTGCTGATCCTGTGGGCAAACTGGTGTATCCCGTGCATGCAGTTACAGCCTGCATTGAACGACGTTGCCTCCGCGTGGTCCGGCGAGGCGCGGGTCACCTTCCTCGCGGCAAATACGGAAGCGAGTGGCGCCGCTCTGCTTGACTCGAACCTCCGGCAAAAGTGGGACGTTCCGGTAATTTATGCGGAAGGTCTGGATCGCGTGCTGAACGTCCGCGCCCTTCCGGCTGTTGTCGTTCTGGGTCCGGACGGACAAGTTGTGTACCACGCCGAACAGCCGCCGCTAAAGGGCTTCGCCGCAGCCGTGAGCGGCGCAATTCAGCAAGCTGTCGGTCCCGCGCATTGAACCGTCCTCTGCGCCTCGTATTTGATCGCGGACGGCATGAAGTATCCTGGCCGATCACCCCGACGAGTGCGTGCTCTCAGCGCGTCGCGCTTTCTGCGGCCGAAGGCGTCTGCGCGCGGTCTCGCGCCGCCAGAATCGTGTTGACGTGAATCTGCACCGTGTCCGCCACGCTGCGCGCGTAGCCGCCTGCGAGCGTGATCGCGACAGGCGTCTTGTGGCGCCGCGCATAATCGAAAACCAGGCCGTCGCGTCGCGCCAGCCCTTCCATCGTCAGCGCCAAACCTCCCAGCTGATCCTCGCGATAGGGATCCGCGCCGCCCACATAGAACAGAATCTGCGGCTCGAAGTCGTGAAAGGCTTTGTGCAGGTGTTTTTCCAAGGTGGCCAAATACTCGTCGTCACCAAGACCGTCGCGAAGATTGATATCCATCGTGGACGGCGGCTTCGGGTAGGGATAATTGTTTTCCTGGTGGATCGAGAGCGTGAAAACGGTCCCATCGCCGCCGAAAATGGCGGCCGTCCCGTTGCCCTGATGAACATCGGTATCAACCACCATGGCCGTTTCGATCGCGCGATCGAATTGCAGACGCCGGATTGCGATGGCCACATCGTGAATCACGCAGAATCCCTCGCCATGGTCGGGGTACGCGTGGTGAAATCCGCCGCCGATGTTGACGCACCACCCGTCCTGGAGTGCACGCTGCCCGGCCAGGATCGATCCTCCCGCCGCCAGCCAGCAAGCCTCGATCAATTGTTTCGAATACGGGACCTCCATTCGCAGAATTTCCGTGTAACTCAACGCGCCGTTTTTCAGCTTGTCGACGTACTCCTGCGAATGGACACGCAGAACGTCCTCATCGGTCGCTGGCTCCGGATCGAGAATGTCTTCCGCGGACGCGATCCCCTCCCGCAAAAGGCCGTCGTGGACCAATCGGTATTTCTGAGACGGAAACACGTGAGCGCCGAGATGCAGATCGTAGCGCTCGTCGTAAATAAGCTTGAATGGGAGCACGTGTCGAGCCTATCGCGAAGAGAACGCCGAAGGCAACCCGGCGTACCCGGCACGAGCGGCTCCGCCGCGCTTCGGCTCTGTGCGATCTTCTTCTTCGACAGCGAAAATGCCGCGACCGTGTTACTTTCGACGCGTGCGGGTCGCGGCGCTCTACGACATTCACGGCAATCTCCCGGCTCTCGAAGCTGTGCTCGATCAGGCCCGCCGGATTGGCGTGGACCGCATTATTGTCGGTGGCGACGTGCTCCCCGGCCCCATGCCGCGCGAGACGCTCTCGCTCCTCCTCGGGATCAAAATTCCGGCCCAGTTCATCCTGGGGAACGGCGAGGTTGCCGTACTCGAACAAATGGCGGGCCGCACGCCCGCCGCTGTTCCCGAACCGTACCTGCCCATCATCCGCTGGAACACCGGGCAACTTCCCACCGAATACGAACGGACTATCGCCGCCTGGCCCAAAATTCTCACTATCGAGATTCCTGGCCTCGGAAACGCCCTCTTCTGTCATGCGACGCCTCGCAATGAGAATGAAATCTTCACTCGCCTGACTCCCGAGGAGCGGCTGCTGCCGGTCTTTGCGGGCGTCGGCGCCCCGCTTGTCGTTTGCGGGCACACGCACATGCAGTTCGACCGTATGATTGGCGGCACACGGGTAGTTAATGCAGGCAGTGTCGGAATGCCGTTTGGCGAACCGGGAGCGTACTGGCTGATGCTTGGACCTGACGTTCAGTTTCGGAAAACGGAATATGATCTCGGCGAGGCCGCCGGCCGCATTTGCGCTACTGCCTACCCGCAGGCCGGGGATTTCGCGGCGAACAACGTTCTTCGGCCTCCCGCCGAGCAGGCAATGCTCGACCTGTTCACCCGCGCCTCGCTGAAATGAAAGCCGTTTCAGAGGGCGCTCCGGCTCCGACTGCCTGTGGTACTCTGGATTTCTGATGATGCGCCGCGCTCAAGCCATTCTGGCCCTGCTCGCGCTCCTCGTACTGCCGCTCGCTCCGTTAGTACAGGCCGGCCAGTCATCCGCGTGTGGATGCGGCTGCGCGTTTTGTATGCGGCACACGATGGAACCTAATGGCTCTGCCACAGCCCCTGCCTCTGCGATGGGCCACTCCAAAATGTCCTGCCATTCAAAAGCTGGCAGTCAAGTGCGGGAGTGCGGGGTGCACTCGCGGCATATCGCCGATGTCTTGGCTCCGATTCCGCCGATTGTGCTGCCATCTGCGTCAAGCGTTTCCCTCCCCTTACCCGCACGCTCCGGAATAAACCGCTCCGCCCTGCCAAGCGGCCCCCAAATCCCTTACGACTTCTTCCAGCCCCCGCGCGCCTGACCTCTGTTCGCTTCCAGCTCTCGCAATTCATTTTGTGACCCGCAGTTTTTTCAGCGGGAAATGCGTTTGATCGCGCGGCCCGCTAGCGCCTCTGCCCGGGAGCCGCATGTTCGCCGGGGGCCAACCCTGCGCGCGGATTCTGACCGAAGCGAATGAGGACGGGAGTTTCGCCAATGGTGAAATCCAGGCTCAACTTCTTGTGCGCCACAATTGCTCTACTCTGCTGCACGCTTGCCGCGCGGGCGACGATTTTCGGAAACGTACGAGGCATCGTCCACGATCCGCAGCATAGGCCCGTCAGCGGAGCCCTGGTCACACTCCAGGCGAAGACGTCTTCGTGGTCGCAAGCAACGCACAGCGACTCGAACGGTGAATTTACGTTCACTGCCGTTCCCGTGGGCGATTACGCGGTCACGGTAAGCGCGCCGGGGTTCGGAACAAGCGCCCAGGATCTGACGGTCATCTCGGATTCCTCGCCCGTGCTGCATTTCCCGCTCGAGGTCGCTTCGATGAAACAAACCGCAACCGTCACAGCGCAAGCCGAGACAGCCGATCTCCAGTCGGCTTCGCCAACGACGTTAATCGCTCGCAACGCCATCCAGCGGACGCCCGGCGCCGATCGCACGAACAGCCTTCAGATGATCACTAACTACGTTCCCGGCGCCTACATGACGCACGACCAGTTGCACATTCGCGGCGGTCATCAGGTGAGCTGGCTGGTCGACGGCGTGCCCGTTCCCAACACGAATATCGCCAGCAACGTGGGGCCGCAAATCGATCCCAAAGACATCGATTATCTGGAAGTGCAGCGCGGGAGCTACAGCGCCTCTTATGGCGATCGCACCTATGGCGTCTTCGACGTCGTGCCGCGAACGGGATTCGAGCGCAACAACGAGGCGGACCTTGTCGCCAGCTTCGGCAGTTTCTACCAGACGAACGACGATCTCAGCTTTGGCGGACACACGAGCCGTTTTGCCTATTACGCCAGCGTGAACGGCAATCGCAGCAATCTGGGACTGGAAACTCCCGTAAGCGCGACTTACCACGACGCCGAAAACGGCGTTGGCGGATTCGCTTCCCTGATCTTCAATGCCGATGCCAACGATCAGTTGCGCGTGGTCAGTTCCCTCCGCCGCGATTACTACCAGATTCCCTACGACCCCAACGATCCATCCAGCGCGGGGTTGCGCGACGCGGAATCCGAGGTGGACGGCTACGCGATTTTCTCCTGGGTTCGCACCATCAACACGAACACGCTGCTGACTGTCTCGCCCTTCTACCATTACAACAGCGCGAGCTACGAGAGCTCCTCGAGCGACACGCCCATCGCCACTACCGATCGCCGCGCTTCCACTTACGGCGGATTGCAGGCCACACTCGCGGCGTCATTGCCGCGCAACAACCTTCAAGCCGGCGTCTACGGTTTCGGCCAGCGCGATAATCAGCTGTTTCGCGCCGTTTTCAATCCCGCGAACCAGTGCCCGGTTACGCCGTCGAACCCGAACGGGACCTGCCAGCCTCTGAATGAAACCGAGCCGGCCGCCGGCGGAGTCGTCTCCGGCTTCCTCGACGACAAGTTCAGCATCACTTCATGGCTTACGCTGATCGCCGGCATGCGTCCGACCCATTTCACAGGTCCGGTCTCCGAAAGCGCGATCAGCCCCCGCTTCGGCGCGACGCTTCGGATTCCGCACCTGAACTGGGCCTTCCGCGCGTTTTACGGGCACTACTATCAGGAGCCGCCGCTCTCTTCGATTTCCGGTCCGCTCGTAGGCTACGAAAGTCAGTTCGCGAGCGTTCCGACGGAATTCGTAGCTCTTCGCGGCGAGCGCGACGAAGAACATCAGTTCGGTGTGACGATCCCCATCCGCGGATGGTCGCTCGATGCGGATACGTTCGAAACGCGCGCAAACAATTTCTTCGATCACAACAACGTCGGCGAGTCCAACATCTTCATTCCCGTGACGATCCAGGAGGCCCTCATTCGCGGCTGGGAGCTCACTCTGCGCTCGCCTCGCGTCTGGAATCGCGCCGGGTTCCATCTCGCTTACTCGAACCAGCTTGCGTTGGCGCGGGGCGCTCTCACCGGAGGCTTGATCTGCTTTCCTCCGACGAGCCCCCTGTGCGCGCCTTCGCCGGAATACGAGCCGCTGGATCACGATCAACGAAACACATTGAACGCCGGCTTCGACGCGCGCCTCCCCTGGCGCGCGTATGCGTCCTCGAACGTTTACTACGGCTCCGGCTTCGTGAACGGCAATCCGCCGCCCGCCTATCTCGCCGGACACACGACCCTGGACATGACACTCGGAAAGGATTTCGGGGAGCGGTTCTCGCTCTCTGTTACGGCGCTCAACATCGCGAACCGTCATCTCCTGATCGACAACAGCCCGACGTTTGGCGGCTTCCACTTCAACGACCCGCGACAGGTCTACGTGGAGCTTCGCTACCGTTTTCACTATTGAATTTCGTCGAGGTGTGGACGGAAACTGTATGGTGCGCAAAATACGCAAATCCGGACGAATGCATCCGTTTCGCCTGCGCGCAGAGACTGGCGCGGTTTGCTTCGCTGCAACGCTGCTCCTGGCGCTTTGCGCGTGCAGTTCGCCGCGTCAGGCGGCGCAGCGCTTCCATCTCCATGGGACCATCGCCGCAGTGAACGCCGGCGAAGGATTCGCTGACGTCGCAGCCGATGATATTCCGGGCTACATGGGCGCGATGACCATGCCCTACCCCATTCCCGACGCGCGCGTGCTCGCCACACTCGCACCAGGGGACGAGATCAATGCCGACCTGGTCGTCTCGGACCAGGGGCCCCATCTCGAAAATATCGTCATCGTTAAGAAATCGGGCCAGCCTCCCCCGCCGCCGTCCTCGTCGACGTTCCACATGCCCAAGCCCGGGGAAGCAGTGCCCGACTTCGTCCTTACCGATCAGAATGGAGGGCGGCTGCACCTTAAGTCTTTTCGCGGCCACTTTCTCTTCATAACGTTCATCTACACGCGCTGCCCGTTCCCGAATTACTGTCCCCGTATGTCGCACAATTTCGCGGAAATGTACGCGGGAATCGCAAAACAGCCGGACCTTGCGTCGAATGTGCGACTGCTGAGCGTCAGCTTCGACCCCGAGAACGACACGCCTGCCGCTTTACGCGCGTACGCGGCGTCGTTTCAGGACATCACCGGAACAGCGCGGCCGTTTGCGCGCTGGGATTTTGCCTCCACGCCAAAGAAAGAATTACCGGCGATGGCGAAATTCTTCGGGCTATATTTCAGCGACGCGAAAGGACAGATTGTCCATTCGCTCAGCACAAGCCTGATTTCGCCGGACGGCAAGATCGTTCAATGGTTCCACGACAACGACTGGCAGCCGGCCGAGCTTATCGCCGATGCGTCGAAAGCGATTGCGGCGGAACAAAACGCCCGCTCCATGACGGCCGACCACGAGCGCTCTTCGGGGAGCTGAACGAGAATTTGCCACGGGAGCATAAAGCCGGGACACGGGAAATGGATGCCGGGACGGGGACAGGATTGCGCCCGCCGAACCCGATTCCAGGCCCCTCAGGCCGCTG
>DATEKA010000222.1:0-8778 GCA_035277685.1 Candidatus Acidiferrales bacterium | reverse complement strand
CAGCTCGATTCGCTGCGCAAAACGGACGAGCGCGTGAAGGAACTGGTGGAAGTGGCATTGCGGTTGGAAGGACTTGCGCGGCATGCTTCGACGCACGCGGCGGGAGTGGTCATTTCGCCGCGCCCACTCACAGAGATCGTCCCGCTGTACAAATCGAATAAGGACGAAATCACCACACAGTACGATATGAATGCTCTCGAGCGCATCGGCCTGCTCAAGATGGATTTCCTTGGCTTGACCACGCTTACCGTGGTGACCGATGCCGTGCGAATGATCAAGGCGAATCGAGACATGGACCTCGATCTCTCAACGCTTCCGCTCGATGATCCGGGAGTCTACGCGCTATTTTCCCGCGGCGATACCACAGGAATTTTTCAATTCGAGTCGCACGGCATGCGCGACATCCTGAAGCGTTATCAACCGACTCGACTGGAGGACTTGACAGCACTCAACGCGCTTTATCGCCCTGGCCCCATTCAGGGCGGCATGATCGATGATTTCATCGCGCGCAAACACGGCAAGAAAAAGGTTCG
The DNA here is from genome assembly GCA_035277685.1 of Candidatus Acidiferrales bacterium. Lineage (GTDB taxonomy): Bacteria > Acidobacteriota > Terriglobia > Acidiferrales > UBA7541 > Palsa-295. Next base: position 8,245 of record DATEKA010000222.1, on the reverse strand, counting down.
TTACGACCTGCCTGAGCTCGCCGGCATTCTTTCGGAAACCTGGGGCGTCATCCTCTACCAAGAACAGGTCATGCAGATCGCGAACCGCCTCGCGGGCTTTTCTCTCGGCGACGCAGACATTCTTCGCCGGGCCATGGGCAAGAAGAAAGTGGAGGAGATGGCGGCGCAGCGCGAGAAATTCCTCGTGGGCTGCCAGGCACACAGAGTCCCGAAAGACAAGGCAGCGCGCATTTTCGACCTGATGGCCGAATTTGCCGGGTACGGGTTTAACAAGTCGCACTCTTGCGCTTACGCGCTTCTCGCGTACGAAACGGCATGGCTCAAGGTGCATTATCCCGTGGAGTTCATGGCGGCGATGCTCGGCTCGGAAACGGGCAACACGGATAAAGTGGTGAAGTACATCAATGAAGCGCGAGGAATGGGCATCACCGTTCTTCCGCCGAACGTAAACTCGAGTGATGTGGATTTCACCCCGGTGGGCGACCAGATTCGTTTCGGCCTGCGCGCGATCAAGAATGTCGGCGAAAACACGGTGAAGGGGATTCTGGAGGCTCGAGAGTCGCTGGGCGGATTCAAAAACTTTTTCCAATTCTGCGAGTCGGTGGATTCGCGTTTGCTCAACAAGAGAGTGATGGAAAGCCTGATCCGCGCGGGCGCGCTCGACGGCCTTGGAGCGAACCGGGCGCAAATGATGGAAGCGATCGATTCCGCTATGGAGCGTTCGCAAAAGATTCAGCATGCCCGCGAAATTGGGCAGCACGGTCTTTTTGGCGGAGCAGCGGCGGCCGCAACTGCTCCGGCACTTGAAGCGCAAGCCTTACCCGAAGTTCCCGAATGGCCGGAGCACGAGGTGCTCGCTGCGGAGTACTCCGTTCTCGGCTTTTATGTCTCAGGCCATCCGCTCGACAAATATGCCGGTCGCCTGCAGGAGTGGAAAGCGGCGGACTTGGCGACGATTGAAGGGCGGCGCAACGGCGAAGATCTGGCCGTCGCTGGAATCATCGTCCAATCCCGGCCGATGCGTTCGCGACAGGGGCGCCGCTGGGCGATTCTGACATTGCAAGATCGCTCCGGGGTGATCGAAGCTCTGGTCTTTCCAGAGGCGTTCGGAAAACTCGAACCGATCCTGAAATCCGCCATGCCGCTGCTGGTAAAGGCACGCGTAGCAGTGGAAGATGTCGGGACCAGGCTGATCGTTTCGGACGCGCGGCCGTTGGAACGGCTCGCCGCGCAAAAGAGCGCGAACGTGCTCCGTGTGCGCGTGGATCGTGCCGGAATTGATGCGAATGTACTGGAGCGTCTGGACCAGCTTTTTTCAAGCCGGCCAGGACGGTGTCGCGTCGCCTTCGAGCTGGTTGACGCTGACGGCAGCGAAGCTACTATCGATTTTTCGAACGCCGTTCGCGCCGATGAGGAACTTGTCGAGCGTGTTCGGGAAATCTGCGGTCCTGAAGCCGTTGCGGAGCTTCAATGAGGCCAAAGCGATGAACGGCAAACACCGCCGTGCGGCGCGCGAACGCCTTCGCCGCATGCGTGAGCGCACGCGACAACGCGAGGAGAAAGCGAACGAGTCCTCGAAGCACGAGGTCCGCGACGCGGCGTCGGCCGGCGATAGGGCAGAACTCGAAAGTAAGGCGCCGCCTGCCAGGAGCGGAGTCGCCAGCCAAAAAACGGCACCGACTGGGACGCGTCATTCTGCTTTTGATCCCGAGGTTGTAACTCGCCAGCATAAGATCGACGCGCTGGAGCGAGACGCTTTCGAACTCAGCCGTTTGACGGATCCCAGTGACCACACGGCCGGAGACATCGAGCGCATCCGTCGCGAAATCGAGGAGCTGCGCCGCGAGTTCTATACTCATCTCGGCGCGTGGCAGCGACTCCAGATTGCGCGTCATCCGCAGCGCCCGCACACCGACGATTACATTCGCATGCTTTTTGACAACTTCACCGAAATCCATGGGGATCGAGGATTTGCTGACGATCCGGCGCTTGTCACAGGCATGGCGTGGTTTCACGGCAAATCTGTGATGATCGTGGGCAGCCAGAAAGGGCGCGACACCAAGCAACGACTTATCCGCAATTTTGGCCAGGCAAAACCGGAAGGTTATCGCAAAGCACTGCGAGCAATGAAACTCGCGGCGAAGTTCGGCCGGCCGATTGTTGTGCTCATCGATACGCCCGGCGCGTATCCGGGCGTTGACGCCGAAGAGCGCGGACAGGCCGAAGCCATCGCCCACAACCTGCGCGAGATGTCGCGCCTGCCAGTCCCGATCAGCGTGATCATTACCGGAGAAGGCGGCTCGGGCGGCGCTTTAGCTGTTGCAGTTGGCGACCGCATCCTCATGCTGGAGAATTCCGTTTATTCCGTCATTTCGCCGGAAGGCTGCGCTTCGATTCTCTGGCGGGACGCGGGAAAGGCCGAAATGGCCGCTGAAGCCTTGAAGATCACGGCGACCGATCTTCTGGGAATCAAACTTATTGATGAAATAGTTCCCGAGCCGGAGGGTGGCGCACACCTGGATCACGCTGCAACCGGGCGTCTGCTCGATCCCGTGTTAATTCGGGTCCTCGATGAGCTGTCGACTCTCAGTCCGCAAGAGCTCCTCGATCAACGCTACGAGAAGTTCCGCCGGATGGGACAGTTTTTCGCCTGAGATCGAGCGCAGCTCCTCTGATAAGGACTTTGCGCGTACTCTAGGGAGCTCGCGCTGCCCTCTCTTGGCCGGGGAAAACTCGCACTTGCCGGCGCTTCGTTAGGAATGCGATTGCCCATTGCAGAATGACGAAGAAACGGTTCGCGAATCCGATCAAAAAATAGATGTGTACTGCGGCCCACACGATCCATGCCAAGAACCCCTCAAAGCGCAAGAATCGAAGATCGGCGACAGCGTATGTGCGCCCAACAATCGCAAGATCGCCCTTGTCCCAGTACCAAAAGGGTGGCGGCGCAGGTTTTCCGGCAACACGACGCTTGATCAGCCGCGCCACATACTGTCCTTCTTGAATGGCGGGCTGCGCGACTCCCGGCATGGTCATCGCGTCACTTGACCGGACGCCGATCAGATTGCGCGCCGGCGCAACCACGTGCGCCGTGTCGCCAATGGCAAAGATCTCAGGATGGCCTGGAACGGAAAGATCCGCGCCGACGATAATCTTTCCGGATTTATCCATGGCTGCGCCCAACCAGCGTCCCGCGGGCGAAGCGAGCACGCCCGCTCCCCAGAGGATGGTGCCTGCGGGCACGCGTTCTCCGTTCGCGACGATTCCGCCTGCATCCACGCTCGTGACACGCGTGTTTGTGTATACCTTCACACCCAGGGTCTCGAGATGGAGCTGCGCTCTCTCAGACAATACTTCGGGAAAAGCCGGCAAAATGCGCGGCGCAGCCTCGTAAAGAAGAATTTGGGCCAAGCGCGTATCGATATGGCGAAAGTCGCGAGCCAGCGCCATGCGCGACATCTCGGCCAGCGTACTCGCCATTTCGACGCCAACGGTGCCCGCGCCCACCAGCACGAAGGTAAGCAGCCGCTGAATTGCCGCCTTGTCGGCGTGATTGAGCGCCGCGATTTCCTCCGCGCGCTCGAACGCCGTCAACACCTTGCCGCGAATCAGGTCCGCGTCGTCGAGCGACTCGAGGCCCGGCGCCACGTGCCGCCAATCATCATGCCCGAAGTAGTTGTACTGAATGCCGGTGGCAAGGACCAGGTAATCGTAGGGAATGGCATGCTGAGTCAGTTGCACGAGCCGCCGTGCGGCGTCGATCCCTGTGACTTCGTCCTGCAGCACTTCGACGTTTTTCTGCCGGCTCAGAATTGAGCGCAGCGGCCCCGCAATTTGATCGGCGGAGAGAAGGCCTGTCGCGACCTGGTACAACATCGGGCGAAACAGATGATAGTTGCGCTTATCAATCAGCGTGACGCTAACCGGAGCGTTTCCGAGAGCGCGCGCGGCAAACAGACCTCCGAATCCACCCCCAACAATTACCACGCGAGGCTTGGTTGCCAACTTCGCCTCCACACTCAGGAACGGCGAGACACCCACAACCGCCAGCCTATTGGATGAACAAAGAGAATTTTGGGTTCTTTGACGTTTCAATCTGATCCGGCGCAAAAAGCAGCGATTCGGATTCCCACAGCGCTGTTCGTTCAAACAAATTGCCGAAACGATGCGCTCGGGCTAGAATCCCGCCAACCCTGGGTTAGGCCCCGCTTTTTCAAACAGGAGAAGAAACATGAAAACGAAAGGGCTTCTGCTTGCGCTAACGGTGTGTTTCATCACGGGCGCTCTCTGGTCTGCCGACAACCCGCAGATAGGCACATGGAAATTGAACGAGGCCAAATCCAAATTGGCAGCAGGAGTAGCAAAGGTTGGGACAGTAATCTACGAAGCGGCTGGCGACAAGATCAAGGTCACCGTCGAGGCCACGGACAGCAACGGTAATGCGACAAAGACCGAATGGATCGGCAACTTCGACGGCAAGGCATACGAAGTGACCGGCGGCGCCGAACCAAGCACACGAGCGTACAAAATGGTGAACGACCGAACTCTGACATTTGTCGAGAAGTCGAAAGGGAAGGTGACGGTGTCGGGCCGCATCGTAGTCGCTCCAGACGGAATGACCCGCACAGTCACGTCCACGTCCACCGATGCGAAAGGAATGAAGGTCCGCAGCACCGCCCTGTACGATAAGCAGCAGATGTAGAGGGTGTCTGCGCCGCGGCGGTTCTTCGAGCCGGCCGCAGCGATTTCTGGCCGCCCACCCAGTCGGCCAGCCGTCGCTCTCTGAAGCCGCGAGAGTTGAGTTGACGAATCGTTCATCCCGGAAGGATTCCCTTCCGGCTGCGCAGCAGCGCGCCCAGTCACGCGACTGATTCTTTTTTCATACTGGAGAACGCGTCGTACAATACGGCTGTGGCTCCCGATCGGGACCTCCGAGGCGCAGTCCCCGAGGCAAGCGCGTCCGTCGTTGAACACAACCAGAGACGCGGGCCCGGTTGACAGTCAGTTGCGCCTATGGTCCATTCAACTTGGTGCGACGAAGAACCCAAGCCGCCGCGCTTGCGGCTCTGAAACTGATCGAGGTGAAGTTTGTTTTGTAAGGCCTGTGGCAAGGAAACGGATGACTCGGCCCGGTTCTGTCCGGCTTGCGGGCGCCCGATTCAAGAGTCTGCCCCCTCGAAGAGCGCTGTGGCCCTTCAAACACTTGCCGTTCACGTGCGCATCATGGGCATTCTTTGGGCGATTTACGGCTGTTTCGAAATTGTGATGGCTTTCTGGACCATCGGCATGTCGAGCGTTTACTTCCCGCTCTTTCAGAAGCTGGTTGCGCCCGCAGCGAATTCGCAGCTGTCGCCGGAGAGTCTCCATACGCTATTCGTATTCTCGGGAATTTTCTCTCTTGTGACAGGCGCTCTGGGACTCTTCGCCGGATGGATGCTCCTGCGCCGCGAACGATCCGGACGCGCGGTTGCGCTCTTTGCTGCGTTCGTCTCGCTGATTCAACTGCCGCTTGGAACGGGCTTGGCGATTTACACCCTGGTCGAATTACTGTCTTCGTCCGCCCGTGAGAAATATGTGGAGTTACTCGCGTCGGGGCGACCGGGCCGCGAGCCGGGGATGGAACTTTAGTGACCGGTCAATCGTATAGTCCTAAAGAGGGCAGAGGACATGTTCTGCGACGGTTGCGGGCACCAACTGCGTGACGACGCCCAGTTCTGCAGCTCTTGCGGCAAGCATCTGGCGTTGGCTCCGATGGCGTCCCCGCATCCCTCCGCTATGGCTGTTGCGATGCCGGATGGCCGCGTCAGCCACCATTTGAAAATCCTCGCTTCGCTTTGGCTGGTCTACGGTCTGCTTCGCCTGATGGAGACATTCTGGATCTTCTTCATCGGCCGCGCATTTCTACCGTCGTTCGTTGACGGCATCGTTGCGAATGGACCCTGGGGCCGTGGAGGCCCGTTTACGAGCGGATTCCCACTTGATCGCTTGGTCTCCGGGGGCCTGATGTTCGCGGGCTTCTGGGTTGCCGCTTTTGCAGTCCTCGAGCTTGTCACTGCCTGGGGATTGCTCGAACGGCGGCCCTGGGCGCGCATTCTTGCGCTTGTGCTCGGTTTCCTTGCTTTGCTGCGCTTTCCATTCGGCACCGCTCTGGGCATCTACACGCTTTGGGTGCTTCTCGCCGAACCAGCAGGCCAGGAATATCAGCGCTTGGCTCAACCGCAGACGAACCCGCCGTCCGCCGCAAACTGAATTTTCCGGTAGGGTTCCCTCGGACCCCGTCGCCATTCGCCGGAGTCTTAAGAGATCCCCGAACCCGCCGCCATCATGCTTCTCTTTGCGAACTTTCGTAGTCAAACGAGTATGAGCAGGGCCACACCGCGCTGGTGCCCACCGCTCGCCGACGAATAATGAAAGTTCGAAACCTTGGCGTTCTCTGGTTTGGGTACGGCATCTTGCGCATTGCGATGGCAGTTTTTCTGGTTGTCTTCAGCGCAATAGCGCGGTTGATGTTCGGCGCGCTCCTGGTGCGCGTTCCGCATCCGCTTGCGTGGATGGCGGCGTTTGAAACGGTCTATTGGATCATCGTTGCCTGGTGCATCGTTTGCGCTATTCTGAGCTTTGTCGCCGCTCGAGCTCTTTCCCGCGAGGGTCGTCCAGGACGGCTGGCTAACACCGCCGCGTTCGTCTCCCTGCCTGAGATCCCATTTGGTCTGGTTCTGGGCCTCTACACTCTGTTCGTCTTCCCGCCACGCCCTGTGGCGCAAATGTAGATCGCGACTGCGGCCTTTGCCGTTTAGCGCCGGACGATCCTTGCGAATCCTTGCCGCGACTCTCTTCGCCAGCTCTCCGCTTTAGTCATTGGGCACGCCTCAGCCCCGTTTTCATTGCTCGATTTCGGCCCTATCGGTAGCTTTGTTAAACGGGGGAAATCCTAATGTCAGAGGTCGGGGAACCGCTGGTCGCAGACGTATTTAGACCGTATGAGAAACTCGTCGAGATCACCATCTTGGGGAAGACTTTTCTGGTCCCAGAGCGCAACTCGCTACTCCGCGCTTTCCAGTTCATCAGCCCCGAAACGATTCCATACGGCCGCTTCTGCTGGAATCAGGAGTGTCAGTATTGCCGGGTAAGCTGCCAGCTTGCGGACGACGACCAAGCCCGTCCGATCCTCAGCTGTAAATTCCTTGTTTCCGAGGGGATGAACATCTCCGAAGTCGCGCCGGAACTGGTTGGATGCCTGCGCGGGAAACTTGGACGCTAGCGGCCGCAACTTTCCATTGGCAAGCAGGGTTTTATGGATGTGCAAAACAACCAAAAGTTCCCGAAGGGGGTTCACATGCGCAAGCTTCATTTCATCGCGTTGTTCGCGTTGCTGGTAAGTGTGGCAATCGTTCTTCCGCCAGCATCGTCCGCTCAATTGGTGGTGGGCGTTTCGGTCAGGGTCGGGCCACCGCCTCTCAGGGTTTACGAGCAGCCGATCTGTCCTGGACCGGACTATCTCTGGACGCCCGGCTATTGGGCTTATGGTCCAGCGGGGTACTACTGGGTTCCGGGAGAATGGGTGAGGCCACCGCGCGTTGGCTTCCTCTGGACGCCGGGCTACTGGGCTTTTGACGCGGGCTTCTATCGTTGGCACCCGGGCTATTGGGGCCCCCATGTGGGTTTCTACGGCGGAATCAACTATGGGTTCGGCTACTTTGGGGCCGGCTTTGTCGGCGGGCGTTGGGATCATGACCACTTCCGCTACAACTCGGCCGTATGGCACGTGAACGAGCATGTGGTCCGCAACGTGTACGTGGACCGCACGGTGATCCGCGACGTCGACGTGAACCGCGTCAGCTACAACGGCGGACGCGGCGGAATCGAAGCGCGACCGAACCGCGAGGAAATGACGTACGAACATGAACGTCATTTCGACCGAACGCCTATGCAGGTACACCACGACGAAGGCTTCCGCGGCAACGGTCACGGGTTCCGGCCGCCGGACCATGACGATCACGGCCGCGGCAACGCCTATGGCAGAGAATCGCACGAGTCTGTCGACCGGCCGCACGATAATGGCCGCGGCAACGCCTATGGCAGGGAAGGACGCCCCAATCAATCATTCGAGCATTCCAATAACGGAAACCATGGTCAAATGAACGGACGCGGACACGATGGCGGTCCTAAGGCAGAAGGAAGGCCAAACGGCGGCCCGAAGCATGAGGGCAAGCCGGAACATCAACGCAGGTAGATCTGCAAGCGC
>DATEKA010000221.1:0-3406 GCA_035277685.1 Candidatus Acidiferrales bacterium | reverse complement strand
GAACTCGTGCCGGCCTTTGAAGTGCTCGATGCCGTCGGCTCCGGCGTCGCCGACATGGGCCACACCGCCTCGTTTTACTGGCAGGGCAAAGAGCCGGCCGCGGCGTTTTTCACCACCGTGCCGTTCGGCCTCACTCCCAACGAACATGTCGCCTGGATCGGGGCCGGCGGCGGTCAGGCGCTGTGGGACGATCTTTACGCGCCGTTCGGCGTCAAGCCGTTCATGGGCGGCAACACCGGCGTGTGTATGGGCGGCTGGTTTCGCCGGGAGATCAAGAGCCGCGACGATGTGCACGGCCTGAAAATCCGCTCGCTCGGCTTGGGCGGCGAAGTCTATCGCCGGCTCGGCGCCATTCCGCAGACCACCGCTCCGGGCGAAATTCTGGTCGCATTGCAATCGGGCGTGCTCGACGCCGCTGAATTCGTCGGCCCGGGCTCCGACATCGCGCTCGGCCTGTTCCGTTTTGCGCCGTTCTATTACGGCCCGGGCTTCAACAAGCCGAACGGCACCGGCGAGTGCATTGTCTCGCTAAAGGCATGGCAGACGCTCGACGCCCCGCTCAAGGCGATCGTCACTGACGCCTGCGCCGCGGAAGCCTCATTCGCGCTGGCCGAGATGGAGCGGCTCAACATCGAGGCTTTGGCGGCGCTCACATCGCGCGACAGGGTGCAGCTGCGGACATTTCCGTCCGACCTGATCGCCGCGGCCCGACAGCAGGCCAATGATGTGCTAGCCGAACTCGCGGGCAAGAGTTCGGCCGCCCGCAAGGTGCGCGACGCTTACGTAGCGTTCCGCGACAAGATCGCGCCCTGGTCGCGCATCTCGCTGCAGGCGGTGCTGGCGGCGCGGGGAGGGTGACAATTGTCAGCGAGCAACGCCGCGAATTTTACTTTTTGAATCTCACGATCTTCTGCCGCTGCTCGCCGAGCCCATCGATGCCGAGCGTTACCACGTCGCCGGCTTTGAGGAATTTCGGTTCGGGCTTCATGCCGAGCCCGACGCCGGGCGGGGTGCCGGTGATGATGACGTCGCCCGGCTCCATGACGAAATACTGCGAGCACGCCCACACGATGTGGCGGCAGTCGAAGATCATGGTCGAGGTGTTGCCGCGCTGGCGTTTTTCACCGTTGACGTCGAGCCACATGTCGAGGTTCTGCGGGTTCTTGATCTCGTCCTTGGTGACGAGCCACGGCCCCAGCGGACCGAAAGTCTCGCAGCCTTTGCCCTTGGTCCATTGTCCGGCGCGCTCGATCTGAAACACGCGCTCGGACACGTCGTTGGCGAGGCAGTAGCCGGCGACAACGTCGAGCGCCTTATCCTTGCTGAGATAACGGGCGCGGCTGCCGATAATGATGCCGAGCTCGACTTCCCAATCGAGCTTCGACGAGTCCTTCGGCATGATGGTGTCGTCGTTCGGTCCGCAGATACAGGTCGGCGCCTTGTTGAAGATCACCGGCTCCTTCGGGATCGCCATGCCGGCTTCGGCGGCGTGATCGGAATAATTCAGCCCGATGGCGATGAAATTGCCAACCTTGCCGATGCACGGGCCGATGCGCGGCTTGCCCTTCACCAGTGGCAGCTTGTCGGGATTAAGCTTGCGCAGCTTGGCGAGACCCTTGGGCGAAACCGTGTCGCCAGTAATATCGGGCACGATCTTCGACAGATCGCGGATGCGCCCCTGGTTGTCGAGCATGCCGGGCTTTTCGCGCCCGGGGGCGCCGTAGCGAACGAGTTTCATAATTTCTCTCCTTGGTGTCTGTAGGGCGGATCAGCGAAGCGTGATCCGCCGTAGAATTTGTTGGCGGGTTACGCCTTCGGCTAACTAATCTTACTGCGTCACGAGTTTTGCCGGCTGTTTGATGCTGCGATAAGGCCACAGCACGGACAGCGCGGCAAGGTTCTGGCGAGCACGCCGATCAGGCGCGCACGCATGGTCGCGATCGAGTTTGGGACGTGACGTTCAGGCCGCAAGGGCGGATCCTCTGGGTCGATAATCGTCGGGTAAGCGAGACGCCTGGAACGGCGCGGCGGAACGCGGTCTTGAGGGGGGAATCGTTGCCCTCTCGGCGATCAGGAAGCCGTAGGCCGCAATGCACAGCGTTGCGTGATGATGGAAGCCGCGCCAGCCTCGTCCTTCATAGTGATCGAGCCCGACTTCCTGCTTCAGCTCCTGATAATCGCGCTCGATGCGCCAGCGCAGCTTGGCAAAATCGACGAGCTGCTGGAAGCTCACGCTTTCCGGCAGCGTCGAGAGCCAATATTTGGTTGGCTCTGCCTCCCCGTCGGGCCACTCGATCAGCAACCATTCCGCCTGCAGTTTCTCGGGGACCAGTTTGTTATGTCCGACACGCACGCGCACACGCGCGAAGCGCGAGGACAGCCAGGCGGCCGAACCTTCGCGCCATTTGATAGGACGCCAGCCCCGCTTCGGCTGGCCAAGCGCCACTTCCTTGGCCGAGACCAGGTTGGGCTCGTCGCGGCGGCCGGTGTTGTTCAGCGGTTTGCCCTTCCGCCGCGGACCTGCGCCAGAGGACCACATCAAGGTGTTCGGCAAAATGCCCGCCACATAAGTCAGACCCAGGGACGTCAATTCCGTGCGCAGCTGCGAGTCCCGGCCATAGCCGGAGTCCATCAAAACAACGCCACGCGGCAGGCCGGCCTCGCACGCCCAGCGTATCTGCTCGAGCGCGATCTGCGATTTGGTCTTGAACTTGATGGTCTTCGGCACCGCCACCTTCTTCCGCCGTGCGCGATCCTTGCTCCAGGCCTCCGGCAGGTAAAGCCGATAAGCCACCGGCAGGCTGGCAGAGTGGTTCGCAATCGACAACGACACCGTCACCTGGCAATTGGCCTGCTTGCCAAGCTGCCCACAATATTGGTGCTGCACGCCGACCGAATGCTTGCCCTGCTTGGGCAACGAGGTGTCGTCGATGATCCATGCCTCGATCGGCCCGTCCTTCTCTATCGCTGGCAGTACCATCTCGCGTATCTTGGCCAGCACCTTCTCATCCGACCATGTCGCAATCCCGACAAAGTGCAGCAGCGATTGATGCTGCGCCGCCGTTCTTGCCGGTGCTGTCCGAGCCGCCATCGGCTCCACGCTTTTGCGCTCGCCCGGCAGCATCAATCCGGTGCAATAATCCCGCAGCGGACGGGCCCGATCGGCGTGCCCAATCACACTGGCAAGCCCTTCCACATACGCCGCAAACCGTGCTTCACTCCCTCCACGCTGATCGAGATTCATCTGCCCCTCCAGGCACTAAATTCTGAATCTCCTCAAATACTTGATTCTCAGTCCCAAGGGGCCGCGACCTTCTGACTCAGTAGTACTAAGCCATCCCCTCATTCCCGCGAAAGCTGGAATCCAGCGGGCGTGGCGGTAACATAGCTGCGTTTCCCAGGCGCG
>DATEKA010000220.1:0-8369 GCA_035277685.1 Candidatus Acidiferrales bacterium | reverse complement strand
GGCGTCGGCGAGCCGAAAATCACCATTGTGACGTCGTACGGCACTATTTCGATACGCAAGTCTTCGTAACGGCCCGTCCAGCACCAGACCCAACTTCCCTTCGCGGGTACAGCGATTCAGTGGGCATTCTACGGCACGAGTTCGATTCCGCTCTCGCCCAGGCTGTTCGAGAATTCTCGCGGTTAGAACGCGTGTAGGGCCTGGGTGGGGACGATTGCCGAAAAGAGTATGCCCGTCACTTCCGATTTGGACGGCTGGACCGCTAGAAAAACCCTCGTTGGCGGTTTTGGGGGTCATGGCCGCCTGAAATCGGTGATATTTTCCTATCCCGTCGAAAGCCCTCATCCTGATGTGCTGCCGTGCTTTCTTCCAGGCGAATGCGTTGTGGCGAATCGGTCAAATATAAGATCCCTATCCGCCGGTGATTCTGAACGGAGGGAGCGATTCTCCTATTTTCTACACCGTGGATGCAGCGGCTGTTTTATGCCACAGATGCAAGCAACGCGGCGGCCCGCAGGGGGATGCAGAGTTGTGGGTTTGTACAGCGCGGTGTGATCGTCACCTATAAGATTGCCATCCATCCAAATGGCGCGCGTTGGTGGGGCTCTGGCAGACCGAGGGGCCACATCCGCCGCAGCTCACGGCCCCTCCGCCGATGGCATAGATTCGAGCCGTTGTGTTCAAGCCGAGCGCGGGGCAAGAACGCCTTTCCATATAACGAACTGCGATTCGCGCGATTGGCAGCTCACTGCACCGGGCTCCCTCGAAGCTGAGCCAGCGTCTTGAAAAATGCCGGGAAGGAAATGGAGACGCAGCCGGCATCGAGAACCTTGCTTTCGCCTTCCGCCCCAAGTGCGGCGACCGCAAGCGCCATAGCAATCCGATGATCGCTCTGCGGATCCACCTTTGCGCCGCGCAGTTTTCCGCCGGCTCGCCCCCCGACTCGTAATCCATCCGGATATTCTTCGACAACCGCGCCCATGCGCCGCAATCCTTCCGCAAGGGCCGCGATTCGGTCGCTTTCTTTCACGCGCAGTTCCTTCGCATCCCGAACCTCGATTCCCTTCTCCGTGTAGGGTCCCAGGGCGGCGAGCATGGGCAGCTCATCGATCATTTCGGCCACTTGCGGTCCCGAGATGCCGCCGCCTTCGAGCGTCGAGTAACGCACCGCCACGTCGCCCACGAGTTCCCCATCCCGCAGTTGCAGCGACCCCACGTTGATTGCCGCCCCGGTCCCAATCAGAAAATCCAGAACTCGCGTGCGCGTCGGGTTTAACCCCACGTTGCGCAGCAACAATTCGGAGCCAGGCAACACAAGCGCCGCACCGATCAGGAAAACTGCGGCGGAGAGATCCCCCGGCGCGATGATCTGTCTGCCCAGAAGTTTCGGCCGCGGATGAAGTCGGGCGATGTGTTCCGGACGGGCCTGAGACCCGCCCTTACAAATTTCCACAGAAGCGCCAAACTCACGCAGAGCAATTTCCGTGTGGTCGCGCGTTCGGACAGCTTCGCGCACCGTGGTCACGCCCTCGGCGAAAAGCCCCGCCAACAAGACCGCGGACTTCACCTGCGCGCTGGGAACGGGCAATGCGTACTCGATCGCATGGAGGTGACCGCCGCGAATTTCCAGCGGCGCACGATCGCCGTCGACTCCGGTAATAGTCGCGCCCATCTTACGAAGCGGCGCGGCGATCCGCGCCATCGGTCGCCTCCGAAGCGACTTGTCTCCTGTCAGCGTCGAAGTGAAAGACTGCCCCGCCAGAACTCCCGCCAGCATGCGGATCGTTGTGCCGGAGTTTTCTGCGTCAAGAGCGCGGCTGGGCGGCCTCAAGCCGTTCAGACCTACACCGGCGATTCGCACCCGGTCGCGGGCGAGCTCGATCGGTACTCCCAGTCGCTTCAGGCAGTCGAGCGTGCTGTGACAATCCCCCGCCGGCGAATAATTGTGTATCTCGCTCGCGCCTTCCGAGAGCGCCGCGATGATCGCGTAACGGTGCGAAATGGATTTGTCCCCGGGGAGTTCGGCCACGCCCGAAATGCTGCCGCCTGGCGAAATGACCTGGTTTTTCACCCGACAATCGTAGCATCAGCATTCGCGCGCCGCGAAACAACAATCGGGTTGAGGAGAGGCGACATTACAGTGTGGACTCCCCTTCTCACCGAACCCGTTCACGCAATGTGCGTGGTCGGGTTTTTGCTCTTGTGCGCCCAAAAGAGAGGAGAGCTAAATGACGCAATCGGGCCGCATTGGGCGCGTCAATGGCGTGGATCTCTATTTCGAAGTCACGGAAGCGGTGAGCCGCTGCTTCTGTTAAGCGGATTCTCCGGGACGGGCCAGGATTGGAAACCATCGCTCCAGAAATGGAGCCGTGATTTTCACTTGATTCTTCCGGGCCTGCGCGGTCACGGACGCTCGGGAATTTTGTCGAAACCCTTCCGGCATGACGGCGCGTGCGCTGATTTATTCGCCTTGCTTGATCGCCTGGAGGTCGGCGCCTTCAAGGGAGTGGGGATACCCTGCTCGCAAGCACTGCCGCATTCGCCGACAGTTACGACGATTTCGCCTTCACGCCGCCTCATCTGGCGACGATTCGTGCGAGAACACTCGTGATTCAGGTCGACCGCGACCCGCTCTATCCGGTCGAGGTTTCGGTCCAGATGGCCAACTCCATTCCCAACAGCAGTCTCTGGGTAGTGTCTGGCGCAGGACACGGCCCGATTATAAGCGCCGGTTGACTGAGTTTATCAGGCCCTCTGTGGCCTTTCTTCACTAATAAGCCTCTCCAATCCAGCAATTTAGCTCTGTGTGATCTCGCCCGGGAAGCCCTCAGTGAATGCTGCGCTCGAAAGGCAGGAAAAGTGCTCATAACGTATAGCCGCGAAGCGCTTTCTCGGCGTCTAATCCAATACCGCTCCGCGTAGGCGGCAGCCGAACCGGGCGGATAAGGAAGAAAGGAACCGGCGGCAGTTTGCTTCGTTTGGTGCCGCTGAGTATCATACTTGCCCATGCCCCGGTTAGTTCCAAGTTGTAAAGCGGTTCTGCTGACGGCGGTTCTTGCTTTGTTCATTCCTTCGAGTCCCGCAGGTCAAGCAACCGGCTCCCCGCAAACAATTCCCGTCAGCGAAATCAAGCCTGGAATGAAGGGGGTTGCTTACACAATCTACGAGGGGGACACAGTAGAAAAGGTCAACCTGGTCGTGCTTGGCGTCATGAACAACGCCTTGGGACCAAAGCAGGACGTGATTCTGGTGAAACTCCTCGGCGACAAGGCCGCGGAGGATGGAGTCGTGGCGGGCATGAGCGGCAGCCCCGTCTATTTTGACGGCAAACTCGCGGGCGCGCTGGCCCTGAAGCTTGGCAACTTCACGAAAGAAGCGATCGGCGGCGTGACTCCTATCTCGAGCATGCTTGAAGTCGAAAAAGAGGCGTCGGCAGCCAGGTCGTCAGCCGCAGCTTTGGCGCCTTCCTCGGAAGTCAAAGACGATATGGCAACCCGCCTCTCAGTTCCCTCCGATATCACTCAGTTCACTTCTGCCGGCGGCGGACAGTATTTGGTTCCGATTGAGACTCCTTTGATCACGAGCGGAATTTATCCTCAGACCCTCGCGCAATTCGAGAAGAAATTTTCGTCTTGGGGCGTCGCCGCAATGGCTGGTGGTACGGCTCCTGCATCCCCTACGGATGCGCAATTGAAACCAGGCGATATGGTGGGAATCGACTTGATCCGCGGCGATTTTTCGATTGCCTCGGGTTGCACGGTCACCACGGTTGTGAAAAATCGGATTCTCGCTTGTGGGCATCCGCTTTTCGGATTTGGGGCGGTGGATTGGCCGATATCGCGCGCACACGTGATCATGACGCTCGCGTCTTCCATGGCCTCGACGAAGATCATGACCACCGGCGGCGTTATCGGCAGACTCGTTCAGGACCGGCGGACTGCAATTATGGGCGAGCTCGGCCCGGCGCCGCCCATGATTCCGATGGAAGTAAGCCTCGAGACGCCCGCGGGGTCCCAGGATTTTCACTTGCAAGTCATTGAAAGCCGGGAGTTGACCCCCGTTCTGGTCGCCCTAGCCGCATATAACGGAATCGCAGGAACGCCGGCCTACGGGGAAGGCTCGACGCTCCAGCTCAATGGCTCCATCCAGATCAAGGGGCACACGCCGGTAAAGATGGACGACTTGTTCGCGCCCACCGACGCGCCAATCCCAAGCGGCATCATGGTCGCGCTCGCCGTCGAGGGAGCCTTCTCGCGCATCTACTCGAATCCGTACGAGAGTCCGCAGATCGATGGAATCCATCTGCGCGTCACCACGCTCGCGGAGCGCCGCTGGGCGAGAATCGAAAACGCCTGGGTCGGGAAGAGCGAAGTTCATCCGGGCGAAACCCTGTCTATAAAAGTCCTTCTCCGGCCGTATCGGGGAGCGCCCGTCATCCGGGAAATTCCCATCCGGATTCCGCCGGAAGTCGCACGCGGAAAGCTGCAGCTTGTGGTCAGCGACGCAGCCTGGGTCAACAGGAATCTCGAACTGGTGACCGCCACATCCGAAGGCCAGCTTCCGGGGCTCGAAGAATTGATCAACCTCGTGAACCGCACGCGGCAGAACGACCGTCTTTACGCCACGCTGCTGCAACCGACGCCTACGCTGCTCGTCGAAGACAAAGAACTTCCCAACGCGCCGCTTTCGGAAATTAACGTGCTGAACCAGCGCCAGAATCCCGGTAGCACTCGGCTTTTGGGGCAGTCCACGGCCGGCGAGTGGTCGGTGGAAATGCACCAGGTGATTGCGGGTGAGCACGCGCTGACGATCACTGTGAAGTGAAGGTGCTTCCCAAGGAGCTTCATCCATGAAATGGCGAGCCGTTGTAGTGTGCGCGATAGCTTTCGCGCTATGGCCGGCGTTCGCGTTTGCGGAACACACACGCTACTGGCGGGAATCGGATTCTGCGGACTTCGCAAAAGGGACGCCAAAAGGCGTCTCAATTCGCAGCGACGGCAGGCTCATGCCGGCGCCCGAATTTACCGAACTCGCCGACCCGAATCTCGCGTACATCTGGCAATTGCAGGTGGATTCGCTAGGGCGCCTTTACGCCGCGGGTGGCCCCAACGCAAAAGTGGTTCGCCTGGATGCAGGCAAGCCGCTCACCGTTTTCGAATCGTCGGAACTTGCCGCACAAGCTATCGCATTCGACTCGAAAGACAACCTCTACGTCGGGACTTCGCCCGACGGCAAGATTTACAAGGTTACTCCCGGCGGACAGAAGAGCATTCTCTTCGACACGAAGACCAAGTATATCTGGGCTCTCGCCATCGACCACGACGGAAACCTTTTTGTCGGAACGGGAGACCAGGGCAAGGTGTTCATCGTTCCACCGGACGGGAAAGGAGAGGTTTTCTACCAGACGGACCAGCGACACGCGCGTTCGCTGGCCCTCAATGGGAAAGGCGACCTGCTGATCGGGACGGATCCCGATGGGTTGATCATTCGCTTGCGGATCGACCGCAAGGCAGGCCAACCAATCCCCACGGCGGGCCGTTCGTTCGTCTTGTACGAAACCGACAAGAAAGAAGTCACCTCCCTGACGGAAGACGGCTCTGGGAATCTCTATGCCGCGGCGATCGGTGAAAAAGGCCGCATGACGCCGCCTGTCCTTCCCCCTCAAATACTTTCGCAACCGCCTCAGGCGGTGGTTTCCGCGCAAGCCAAATCGCAAGGTGCGGTGATCATCACGCCTGCACAGAACGAAAATGGCCAGCCGGTCGCTCCGCTCACGTACTTCGCCTCCGCCACCGGAGGAGCGCAGGTTGTGAGGCTATCTCCGGATGGTTCTCCAAAGACGCTCTGGACTTCTCGCGATGACCTCGTGTTCGCGGCGGCCTTTTCGCCCTCCGCCAAGCTCCTCCTCGGAACTGGAAACAAGGGGTCCATCATTCAGCTTGAGGGCAATGGCGTTTACTCCACGGTCGCACAACCGGCGTCATCACAGGTGACGAGTCTGCTCGACGGCCCAGAAGGAAGGATTTTTGTCGCCACGGCGAACCCCGGAAAGGTCTTCACGCTCGGCCCCGGTTATGCGAAAAACGGAACTTTCGAGTCCAATACTTTCGATGCGGATATTTTTTCGCATTGGGGGCGGCTGACCTGGTGGGGCGAGAACGGAGCTACCGACGGAAAGGTCGCCTTCTACGCGCGCTCGGGCAACACTTCGAGTCCCGAGAAGAACTGGAGTCCGTGGGCGGGACCTTTCAAGAACCCCGGCGACGCCGTAGCCGTGAATTGCCCACCTGCGCGCTTCGCTCAGTGGAAAGCCGAGTTCCTCGATAGCAGCGGCAGTCCCAGCATTTCCTGGGTCAGCCTGGCTTATCAGCCGAAGAATGTCGCGCCCGTCATAGAGGATGTCGCTATTCAGGACCCGGGCGTGCGCATCCAGGAATTCCCGCAGCAGGTGCTCAACGCCAGAATGAACGTTCAATTGCGAATGCCGCAGCATGGCGGCGCGGTGTCGTCGAGCCCCGCAAATGCGGAGGAGCTCCCCAAGCCTCCCCGCGTGGAAGTTCCACCACAAGGTATGTGGGACAAAGGTTGGCAGAGCGTGATTTGGAGTGCGCACGACGACAACGACGACGACCTCGTCTTCAAGATTTTCTACCGCGGTGAGAATGAGAAGACTTGGCGCCCGCTCAAGGACAACATCACGCAGCATTACTATTCATGGGATACCAGCACGATGCCGGACGGCGCCTATTATCTCAAAGTAGTGGCGTCCGATTCGCCGTCTAACCCTCCGAGCGGCGCGTTAACCAGCGAACGTGAGAGCGATCGATTCGAAGTTCGTAATACGCCGCCGCGAATCGAGGCCCTTCAGGCCGAATCGCATTCTCCCACTGCGACCGTGACATTCCGGGGCGCAAGCGCCGGCGGAGATGCACTGGCTGAAGCCAAGTACAGCGTCGACGCGGGCGACTGGGAGGTCGTCTATCCGGTGGGGCTGCTCTCGGACGCGCCGACACTGGACTACCGCATACAGCTCTCTCACCTTTCTCCCGGTGACCATACAATCGCCGTGCAGGTGGCGGACCGGTTCGACAATACGACGTCAGCTAAAGTTTCATTTACGGTTCCAGGTGGTGAAAAATAGCGGGCGGACCGGCGGTCTTTGGCTCCTCAGCTGCCCGGCCTCAGTTTGACCAGTTTCGCGAGCGCGCCACTGGCTCAAACCGGTTCACGCTCACGCCAGCCCCCATCAGCTCTGGATTGCGCTCAAGCGGCTCCGCGTAAACGATGCGCGCGTGACAGCGAACGCTCTCCGGAGGCCGGCCCGTCAGTTCCGCCGGCAGGGTGAAGAAGAGCTCTACTTCTTCTCCGACTGCCACTTTCTCCCGGCAAACGAAATAGACTCCGCGCTCCGACAGATTCTGAACCTGCCCCTCGGCCAGCCCGAAACGGGCATGAGTGATGGCTCCGCGGGCAGAATCAGCCAAGCGAACGGCTGAGTCAGGCTGGCTGTGACCGTTTTCGATGATCCGAAAGCGGATTGGAACAAGGCATTCCTTGCGCGGCGCCCTGCGGCGTTCTTGGTTTGACATGCACCCTCCCTCGCGATGTCTGAAAGATTGACGACTGGCGCTCATCCGAGCACGGATCGGCTAAGGCTTCGTTCCGCGCTCCTGTTGAGAAACGCCGGACGCAAGCCGGACCAGGCTTTGGAATGAGGCTGGAAGGGTTTTTGCAGGATTGCACCTGCTTCTGCAGGCGTCAATAGTACTCGGACTGCTTGTAACGATCGGGTTAATGAAGCCCCGCGGGGGAGAAGCGGCCCCCTGCGACATGTGCAATAATGGCGCGCGGGATTTCGGGAGCAGGTTGTTTAGGATGGCATTGAGTTCTGACGACAGGATGGAGATTTAAGATCGAATGGCACCCCAAACAGCAGTCTCTGTGGCGCCCAATTTGGGAGCGGTTCGTGACGCGCATCACAGAATAGCGCCGCGCATTCACCGGACACCGGTCCTCACGTCGCGCTCGCTCAATGACGTCGCGGGCGCCGAGATTTTCTTCAAATGTGAAAATCTCCAGAAAACGGGGTCTTTCAAGATTCGCGGCGCGACGAACGCGGTGTTTTCGATGAGCGACGAAGAAGCTGCGCACGGAGTTGTGGCTCCATCCTCCGGTAATCACGCTGCGGCGCTTTCGCTTGCGGCGCGATGGCGCGGGATTCCGGCATATCTCGTGATGCCGTCGAATTCATCGGCCGTGAAAAAACGCGCCGTGCAAGCCTACGGCGGAGAGGTCACGGAGTGCGAGCCAAACATGGCGTCGCGCGAATCCACTGCGGCTGAGGTGATGAAGCGCACCGGCGCGCATCT
>DATEKA010000219.1:0-4261 GCA_035277685.1 Candidatus Acidiferrales bacterium | reverse complement strand
GAAGGAATGCGCACCGAACGCCGCCGGTTCGAACGAACGGAGTTGCCTATCGGCAGCCGAACGGACTACGCCGAATCCGCTCTCCAGCCCGAACGCACCGCGCGCGGCCGCGCCGGCGATCCCGCCCTTGCCTCGCGCATGGCTCGTCTCGAGTCGATGCTTCGCCGGCTGCTATCGAGTTCCCCGCATCATCTCGATGAAATTGACGATGCTCCTGCGGGACCCGGCGTCTTCCTGCTGTCCGATTCGGACCAGATCACCTCGTACTACGTCGAAGCTTGCCAGACACTTCGCATTGGAGTCGGCAATCTCGTTCGCGGCGGCCGCGCTGGAAAAGGACGCCGGCCCGCGGGCCGCGGCTACTCCGAAGGCGGCGATTTGCGGGAAAAGCTCGCCGAACATCTCGGTATCAACCAATCCAAAGTCTCGCAGTATATGAAGGAGCACTGCGTGATTCGCTGGATTCAGCTCGACGATGACGCTCCGCATCTCGCCCACTTCGCCGTCGCCGTGCTTCGGGCTCCCCTAAATCTGGAGTGAGGCGCTTGCGGCGCTGCCGGAGAAGAAATTTAGGCCTTGTAACCCTCGCTTCACATTTCAGGCGTTTCCTTGCCACTTTTTTGCCGTTCTCGCCAATCATGGGCCCTCCCATTGGCTGCGCCCAGGCGCCGTTCGCCCCCCCATTCCCACCCCTCGCTGCTGATTCCTAGACCCTCCGGCCGATTCAGGTCAAACTATGACTCGTAAGGACTTACGGGTGTTGGCCGCACCCGTGAGTGTCGCTTCAATTGGGGCAGTATCGGATCGTGGCCCGCTTGCCGTAGGTAAGGCCGTTTGCACTAGGGCAAATGCAGCGGTCCAAAAGACAAAACCAGCACTCGCGCTCTAATTCTGGGGGAGAGGTACAGTCACATGCCAACGACAGTTCGCAACAGGCTTTGGAAATCTTTCGATTGGGCTTTGTGCAGGACCGCAGGGGTCACCTTCGACACGATCCAGTTCTTTAATAAGCACAATCCCAATCCTTCGTTCACTCCCAAGTGGTCTGACAAGCCGCTCTTGAAGTCTTGGGAGAAATCGAAGCCGACCCTCGGTTGGCCCCGGACCACCGACTCCCTTTGTCCGGAGTGCGTCAAAGAGGCGCGCCAGGCGATCCTGGATGGCAAGAAGGATTGGACCGACCTCGTCCACGAAAAGGTAGGCGAGATCAAGGCGCAGATTGTCGAGCGCGACGGCCAGGTCTGGATGGTGAAGGATTGCCCCATCCATGGCCGCTGCGAAGACCTGATGGCCGCCGATTCGAAATTCCTCGAATGGATCGAGAAGAATTTCCCCGGCCGCGATATTCCGGCCCACAACGACGAAGATTTGCACCGCCACGGCTCCAGCACCGTCCGGCACGGGCGCGGCGCCGTTCTCACCGTTGACCTCACCAACCGCTGCAACATGATGTGCGATCCCTGCTTCATGGACGCCAACCAGGTCGGCTACGTCCACGAGCTGGGCTGGGACGAGATCACCGAGATTCTCGATAACGCCCTGAAGATCAAGCCGCGCCGCCAGATGTCCGTGCAGTTCTCCGGCGGCGAGCCGACCATGCACCCGCGCTTCATTGATGCCGTCGCCTACGCCCGCAAGATCGGCTACAACAGCGTGCAGGCCGCGACCAACGGGATTGAGTTCGCCAAGAGCAAGGAATACTGCAAGAAGGCCTTCGATGCCGGGATGCGCTACGCGTACCTGCAGTTTGACGGCATCGGCAACGACGCGAACAGCCACCGTCAGGTGGGCAACCTGTTCGACGTGAAGCTGCGCGCCATCGAAAATATGCACGAGGCGGGCATCGAAATCGTTCTGGTCACCACCATCGTCAACAACGTGAACAATGATCAGGTCGGTCCCATCGTGAAGTTCGCGATGGAGAATCCGAAGAAGATCTCCTTCGTCTCCTTTCAACCCGTCTCGTTCACGGGACGCGACGAAGACATCACGCCCGAGCGCCGCATGCGCCAGCGTTACACGCTTTCGCACCTCGCCAAAGACGTCAGCGCGCAGGTCGGCAAGATTGAGCCCACGCGCGATTGGTTCCCGCTCTCCTTCATTTCGCCCTTCGCCGGCTTTGCCGACATGGTTCACGGCCCGGACGCGCAGTGGGGCGCGCTCTCCTGCGGCTGCCATCCGAACTGCGGCGTCGGCACCGCGTTGATGGTCAACAAGCAGACGAAAGAATGGGCGCCGATTTCGCGCTTCCTCAACGCCACCCGGCTCGTCAAAGACGTCCACGCTATCACGGACGCCGCACGCGGCAAGAAGTTCTCGGCCTTTATGATGGCTCTCGCCATGCTCCGCAACTACGATCCCTGGCAAGCTCCGCCAAACCTTCGCATCAAGGACATTCTGAAGAAATTCGACAAGACGTGGGCCGTCTCGAAGAATTCCGACAAGAAATACGGCCGCACCAATCCGAACCGCACCTTCCAGGACGCCATGAAGCGCCGCACCGAAGACCCCTGGAACATGCTCTTCATCGCCGGCATGTGGTTCCAGGACCTCTTCAACTACGACTTCCGCCGCACCGAAATGTGCATCATCCCGTACGCCACGCAGCAGGGCGAGATTTCCTTCTGCGCTTACAACACCGGCATCGGCTGGCGCAAGATCATCGAAAACATGTACAAGAACGCGACCGTCGCCCAGTGGTATCGCGAGCACGGCAAGCACGAGATCTATGCCAAGGGCAAGAAGGTTGATCTCCAGAGCTACGAGCACTCGCTCAGGATCGACCAGGAAGACGCCAACCGCGTCCGTCATCTCGAGCACGACATTCCTCTCACCGCTGCCGAAGAAGACCGCATCCGCCGCAAGAAGGCCTTCGAGGAAGCCGCCAAGGTCCGCAAGATTTACGAAGAACTCGTGCTCAAGAAGCCGCAGGAGAATGTCGTCCAGATCGGCTCGCTCCAGCAGATGAAGACGGCCGTGCCTGGCGCGCCGGTGAAGACCGAAAAGCCGGTCCAAATCGCAGGCTCAAATGGTAATGGCAACGGTCACTCGAACGGCAATGGCGCAGACGCCCCTGCCGCTCACGAAGCCGAAGCCGCCCTCGCCGGCGACTAGAGTCGAGCGTCTTTGCATTGAGGTTTAAATGTAGCGCCGCGGCCTTTAGCGCGGCAGGCGGCAAGAATTACTCCTTGTAGGGGCACGGCATGCTGTGCCCGCAACAGACGTAAGAACAAGTCCACGGGTGTGTCACGAAACAGCTCCGGTCCAAACCGGGGTCGCTGTTTTTTCGGCGATCATCAACGCGCGACGCCTGAGCTGCCCGGCATTTCGCACTGTCCTTTCGAACAGGTTACGTTTTGAAGCCTCCGGAACTCAGCCTTCCATCGTAAGCCTTCCACGTCGCAGTTATCATTGAACTGGGGAAATCTTTCTTCGGAGGCTCGGTAATGAAGCTTCGATCAATCGCCGTCGCAGCACTGGCCATCACCACAGTTGCAGCCTGGGCCAAGGATCCGCCCAGCTACGACAAGGGCCAGCTCATCTCCATGAACTCTTATCCGTGCGGCATGGCGGAGAAAGGTGCCAAGACCGTTGCAGGCGAAATTCTCGGTACCGATGGAGAGCACAAAAACACACAGGAAGTCCTGTGCCAGGAATACGTCCTGCAAGGAGCCCGCATCGTCTACCACATCCGTCCCGTTGACACGAAGCATCCCCAACTGCTTCCCGTCGGCGACACCGTTCAGTACCGCATTCACAAAGACAAAATGTTCGTTCTCGACCGCGAAAACGACCGCAAAGAGCGCGAATACTCCGTCGTTTCCATGCAGGTTCGTGCGGATGCCCAGGACTCGCCTGGCGTGCGAGACGTTCAATAGCCCGTCGCCGGGCTAGCCGGGCCGCTCCCGGCTTCCTGGTACGGTACCTGGAAAGAACTGCAACGAAGCGGGAACTTTTGAAACAGCCCGCTTGCCGTCAGGAGGTCTCACCCCACTGGATCAAAAGCACTTACAGTTTGGACCGGCGTTTGCCCCATTCTGCCTGGAAAGTTCATTCGCTGGCGGGACGCTCTTCCCAGCGGCGCGGCCCTCGGTCGAACAAGGAGCCATACCCAAATGAAGGCGCGAACATTATCCATTTCATTGTTGGCTGCAGGACTCAGCGTTTGGGTTCCTGTATGTTTTGGGCAATCCGGCGTGCAGGCAGGCGCTTCGTCGCAGACGGCCGCTTCGGCCTCTGCTCAAACCAAAGGCGCGCAGGG
>DATEKA010000218.1:0-40237 GCA_035277685.1 Candidatus Acidiferrales bacterium | reverse complement strand
CGCCGCGCGGCGTTTCTCGATGGTGCTGCTGGGAATTTTCGCGGGGCTGGCGCTGGTGCTGTCGGCCGTGGGAATTTACGGGGTCATTTCATACATCTCGGGCCAGCGCACCCACGAGATCGGCGTGCGCATGGCGCTGGGAGCGGAACCCGGCGACGTCCTGCGCATGATTGTGGGCCAGGGTGCTGGGCTTGCCCTGATCGGGGTGGGAATTGGCGCGGCCGTGGCGTTCGGGTTGACGCGGCTCATGAGCAAGATGATTTACGGAATCAGCGCGCACGACCCGCTGACTTTCGGGGTTGTAGCGTTCGTGCTTTCGCTGGTCGCCGTCGTTGCCTGCTATTTTCCGGCGCGCCGCGCGACGCGGACCGATCCCCTCGCGGCGCTCAGGTACGAATAAGCGATTGCGAGCTACGTCCAAATTGCAACGGAAGAGCCATCCCGGCGTGGGCCTTGAATGGTGCTTGCCAGAACAGCAGCGCCTTTTTCTCGCAGCCTCCCGCGGTGCCTGGAATCCACCCTGGCCCCACTGGCGGGCCGGTTGCCGGCGCTGCTAAGGCGATCGTCTATTGTCCAGGCACCTCCTCAATTTGGGAGTCCCGTACAGACGATGTCTAGTCGATACGGCCTTCGATTAGAAAACGCCGCAAGTACCGCCTTCTCAACTACATGAAAATTTCTAATCGATAAAAGATCCGTTTACTTGCCTTCGCCTTGCCTTCGCTTTTTTCGCATTTTCTCGATTTGACCGAGCGTTCACTTCTTCGTAGCAAGCCGCCGACTCCGGGAGCATAATGTCGCCGCGTTTCAGCTCGAGCGATAGTCTCGAGCACGGAGGAAGGGGCGATGCTTCATCGGCGTGAGTTCATACGAGGAGCGGCAGTTGCGGCGGCGCTGCTGGGAGTTCCCGCTGCGCGTGCGGAACAGGTATTGTGCGAGACAGCGCCGGCGCTGCCGTCGAAGGATCTTCTTTCGGGCAATCCCAGCGCGTATTGGGCCCAACTGCGGAAGCAGTGGCTGCTCGCGCCGGAGCACATCAATTTGAATTGCGGATCCGTGGGATGCACGCCGCTGCCCGTCCTGCGCGCGATGATTGACCACATTCTATCGGCGGAGACTTTTGTTGAAGCGCCCTATCCCTGGTTCGGATACGACGAAAACACGCATTTGCAGGAAACCTGCAAGGCGCTCGCGGACTTTCTGCACGTCAAGACCGATGAACTGGCGCTGGTGCGGAACGCGACGGAAGCGAACAACGTGGTGGTCAATGGGATGAACCTCGCCGCCGGCGACGAAGTGCTGCTCACGGATCAGGAACATCCGGGCGGGCACTGTCCGCTGGATCAGCGCGTGGCGCGGCATGGGATCAAGCTGAACTACGTCGAGATTCCGAAGCCTCCCGCGTCGGCCGAGGAAATCGTCGGCCGCTTCGAGAAGGCCATTACGCCGAAAACGAAGCTGATATTCTTCAGTCACATCACGACGGCGACCGGCGTCATTCTTCCCGCGAAGCAAATCTGCGCGATGGCGCGCGAGCGTGGAATCCCGACGCACGTGGATGGCGCGCACGCGATCGGGCAAATCCCGCTCGACCTCACGGATATCGGCTGCGATTTCTACGGTTCGAGCCCGCACAAATGGCTGATGGCGCCCAAAGGCACGGGATTCCTCTACATTCGCGAAGAGCGGTTGAAGGATTTGTGGGTGAACATCGCGACGGCCAACTGGAACAACTACGACATGAAGGCGTACAGGTTCTCGTGGATCGGGACGTCGAATCTGTCGGTGATGGTGGGACTGAAAGCGGCGATCGATTTCTACAATCAGCTTGGGCCGGAGATTATCTACGCGCGCATCCACGAACTGGGCAAGCAGGTGCGCGATCACGTCGCGTCTTATCCGCAGCTCAAGATTGTCAACGCGAGCGCCGACCAGTTTTACGGCGGCCTCGTGACGTTCGAGCCGGACAAAACGAAATGGAGCGGCGACCTCAAGCGCGTGGTCGAAGAGTGCGGGAAACGCAACATGCGCATCGCCGGCGGCCCGGACCATTTCCGCGTCTCGACGCACATCTTCACCCAGCCAGCGGAGCTGGATTCGTTCTACGCTGCTCTTTCCACTGGCATGGCATAGCCGGTTGCGGGGAACCGGGAAACTATTCGGAACGATTCTGTCCCTTTCCAATCTCCTAACCAGCCCCAATTAGCTGATTCGAAATGCACGGGGTATAATCGGCGGATGGCAATCGAGCAAAAATTGCAGCAGATGCACGGCACGACGGTGTTATGCGTGCGCAAAGACAACAAAGTGGTGCTGGCGGCGGACGGCCAAGTGACGCTGGGCGAAGGCGTGATCAAGCACAACGCGAAGAAAGTCCGACGGTTATACAACGACAAGATTCTGGCGGGGTTTGCGGGGAGCACGGCGGACGCGCTGTCGCTGTTCGCGCGATTCGAGGGCAAACTGCAGGAATTTCACGGCAATTTGCCGCGCGCGGCCGTGGAACTGGCGAAAGAGTGGCGCACGGACCGTTCGCTGCGGCATTTGGAAGCCCTGCTGATCGTGGCGGACGCCAAGTCCACGCTTCTGCTCTCCGGCAATGGCGACGTAATCGAGCCGGACGATGGGATCATCGCGATCGGGTCGGGCGGACCTTACGCGCTTTCGGCGGCGCGGGCGCTGGCGAAGCATACGAAAATGGGGGCGAAGGAAATCGCTTCGGAAGCGATGCGCATCGCGAGCGAGATATGCATCTACACGAACGCGAATTTCAGCATCGAAGAGTTGTGAGAAAGGAATCGAAGAGGGTGAGTGACGGGCGAACCGGAGAAAGGGAATGGTGATCTACTTGTCGGGTGATCAGCAGACGCAGGAACAGGAGACGTTGCCATCGTTCGACGAGCTGACTCCGCGCGAGATCGTGGTTGAGCTCGACAAGTACATCGTGGGGCAGCAGGCCGCCAAGAAGGCGGTGGCGATCGCATTGCGGAACCGCGTGCGCAGGCAGAAACTCCAGCCGGAAATGGCCGAGGACATACTTCCGAAGAACATTCTGATGATCGGGCCGACCGGCGTGGGCAAAACGGAAATCGCAAGACGGCTGGCGCGATTGGCGGGCTGCCCGTTCGTCAAGGTGGAAGCTTCGAAGTACACGGAAGTGGGGTACGTGGGGCGCGACGTGGAGTCGATGGTGCGCGATCTGGTGGAGACGGCAATTGATATGGTTCGCGAGGAGAAGCTCGACGAAGTGGCCGAACGGGCGGAGCAATCGGCGGAAGAGCGGCTGCTCGATTTGCTGCTGCCTTCAGCGCCACCGCCGGGCACGGATTCGAATCTGGCGAACGAGGCGCAACGGCGCGAACAGGTGCAGCGCACGCGCGAGAAACTGCGCGGGCAACTGCGCGAGGGGAAGCTGGACCAGCGGCTGGTGGAAGTGGAAGTACGCGAGCGCTCCATGCCGGCGTTCGAGATTATCTCGAACCAGGGCGTCGAAGAGATGGACATCAATGTGCGCGACATGCTGTCGGGGATGTTCGGGCAGCAAAAGAAGAAGCGCAAGATGACGGTCTCGGAAGCATTCGATTATCTGATTCAGGAAGAAGAGGGCCGGTTAATCGATATGGACCAGGTGACGCGGATCGCGGTCGAGCGCGTGGAGCAAATGGGAATTCTGTTCATCGACGAAATCGACAAGATCGCGGGCCGCGAGGGCGGGCACGGGCCGGACGTTTCGCGGGAGGGCGTGCAGCGCGACATTCTGCCGATTGTCGAAGGGACGACGGTGAACACGCGCTATGGAATGGTGCGAACGGAGCATATTCTGTTCATCGCGGCGGGCGCGTTTCACACGACCAAGCCGTCCGACCTGATCCCGGAGTTGCAGGGACGATTTCCAATCCGCGTCGAGCTGGGGTCTTTGTCGGAAGGCGACTTCACGCGCATTTTGACGGAGCCGAAGAACGCGCTGATCAAGCAATATGTGGCGCTGCTCGATACGGAAGGATTGAAGCTGGCGTTCACGGATGACGCGATCGCGACGATCGCGAAATTCGCGGCTACGGTGAACGAGCACACGGAAAACATCGGGGCGCGACGGCTGCACACGATCCTGGAGAAGGTGCTCGAGGAGATTTCGTTCGAAGCGCCGGAAATGAAAAAGAAGACGGTAAAGGTCGACGCCGCCTACGTGCAGAAGCAGCTTGCGAACATCGTGAAGGACCAGGATTTGAGCCGCTACATCCTCTGACAATCCGAAATCAGAAAATGGAAATTCGAAACCCGGGACTTCCGCTCCGCTCGAGTGTTGGGAACACAGTTGGAGCGAATTCCGGCTTGCGAGTTTCGATTTTCGCAGTTCTGGTTCTTTTGGCCGGTTGCGCGTCTCCTGGGGAACCCGTTGAGCGGAAGGCGCAGGTGCCGGCTGCTGTGACGGACCTTGCAGCGGAACAGTCCGGCAACGGAGCACTATTGAGTTTTACTCTTCCGCGCGAAACGGCGGAGCGCCGCCTCCTGAAACACCCCCCGGACGTTGAAATCTACCGAGAATTTGTGAGCGGAGCCGCAGGGATCGCCGCTTCCCCGGCGTCCGGCGCGGCGCCACTTGTTACGATTCCTTTCGCGGTAACCGGCCAGTACGAACGAGAGGGCGAGGTTCGCTACGTGGACGTGTGGAGTTCGGATGTTCTGAAGCAGCACGCAGGCGACGTGGCAAGTTACGTGGTGCGCAGTCGTGAATCGCGGAAGAAGTCCTCGGCAGATTCGAACGTCGCGAGCCTGCGCGTCTATCCTGTCCCCGAGCCGATCGGAGATCTCCAGGTGGAACTGGCGCCAGCGGCGGTAAGGCTGACGTGGACGGCGCCGAAGCTTGCAGAGACGGATTTTGCATCTGCGGTGCAGGGGTATCGTATTTACCGCGCGGTGCTCTCACCTGGAGATCATTTGGAAAAAGCGTCTTCCGCGGAAGAGCCGGGACCTTTCGCTACCGTAACGAGCGGGGCGAGCAGCGGGAACAAACGGCGCCGCCGGCCGGATTTGGTCAAAATCGGGGAGAGCCAGTCGGAGACGTATGAGGATTCCCAGGTCAAGCCGGGCGCGACGTACGAATACTCGGTGCGCAGCGTGGTGGAATATTCGGGCGCGGAGGCGGCTTCGAGCGACTCGAACCTTGCGACCATCACGATGCGCGACATTTTTCCGCCGACTGCGCCCACGGGACTCCTGGCGGTGTTTGTTCCACACGAGGAAAGCGCGGTGGCGCACATCGACCTTTCGTGGAAAGTGAGTCCTGAAACCGATGTGGCGGGTTACAACGTCTACAGGAGTGAGCAGGAGGGTTCGCGGGGGAGCCGATTGAACCCAGAACTCTTGCCAACTCCGGCTTTCAGTGATATGTCCGCAGTGGCCGGCCAACGATATTTCTACAGCGTCACTGCTGTGGACCGCTCAGGAAATGAGAGCGAGCCCAGCGTGGCGACGTCGAGCGAAGCGCCGGCAGAAAGCAAGCCCTGACATGGACGAAATGGCGGGTTCCCCTGGCGCGGAGCCAAGCGGCACGCCCGGAAGCATTCACGAAGAGCGCGGTCATCCGGCGTTAGTCACGGGGCTTTACAGCGGGTCGTTGCTGGTCATCGTGATGCTGGGATCTCTGGTAGCAGCCAATCGTGTTCCCGGTCTGGAGCGGTATGCGCTCGAGCGCAACGCCGCGTCGTACAGCCTGTTTGTGCTGTTCATGCTCATTCCCGTGTTCCGTTTTCTGGACCGTCCCGGAAAGCTGTTCGCCTCGGCGATGATCGGATGGATGCTGTTCATCCTGGCCTACGACATTGCAGGAATGGTTTTCCACTCGCTGTTCGAGGCGCTACGAACGCCTTTCCAGGCGATGGTCGAGGGGGCGGTGATCTATGGCGTGATCGCCGTGGGTTCGTGGGTCGGAGGGATGATTCTGGAGGCGCGGCGGCACCCGATCGCGCCAACCCGCCAACGCAGGCGAGAGATCAGCTCAGACGAACGATGAAGCTCTGCCGCTTTCAGCCGTTTTCATTTCCTTCCAGCGATATTGCGCGCGAACCGCGTGAAGTGCATCCAGAACCCCGCACCGGCGTTATCGAGAACGAGGAGGTTTGGGAACTCACCCGCCCATTCGAGGAGATTCTGGGCGTTCTTGCGGCGAATGGCGCAGAGTCCGGTCTTGTGCGGACCGGGCAGAAATGGCCGCTCAGAGAAGTGAAGCTTCTACCGCCAGCGGCGCCAAGCAAAATCGTATGCGTCGGGAGGAACTACGCGGAGCACGCGAGGGAGCTCGGAAACGAGGCTCCGAAAGAGCCGCTGATTTTCCTGAAGCCGCCATCGGCGATTATCGCGCCCGAGGAGCCGATCGTACTGCCGGCGATTTCGGAGCGTGTTGACTACGAAGGGGAGCTGGCCCTGGTGATTGGGCGGCGTTGCCGCAATCTCGCGGCGGACGAGGTTGCATCATCGTATGTTGCGGGGTATACCTGCCTGAACGACGTCACGGCACGAGACCTGCAAAAGCGCGATGCCCAATGGACGCGCGCGAAGGGATTCGACACATTCTGCCCTGTGGGACCCGTCCTCGAGACCGGCCTTGATCCGGCCAAGGCCGCCCTCGAAACATGCGTGAATGGAATTAGGAAACAAGGCGCCAGCCTGGGGGAAATGATCTTTTCCGTAGATGTTATAATTCGGCATATAGCGCAGGTGATGACGCTGGAGCCCGGAGACGTGATCGCAACGGGCACTCCGTCGGGCGTGGGGCCGCTCGCGGCAGGCGACGTTGTGGAAGTGAGCGTGAGCGGGATTGGAACGCTGCGCAATCGGGTAGAGGGTCCGCAGGGATGAATCCTGCCGCCCTGCGCGAGCGAGAGAGGGCACACTCATGAAATTCTTCCTCGATACGGCGAACCTGGATGAAATTCGCCAGGGGGCGTCGCTGGGAATTCTTGACGGCATAACAACCAACCCGAGCCTTGCGGCAAAAGAAAAGAAGCCGTTCCGGGAGCTGATCCTGGAGATCTGCGAGATCGTGAAAGGCGGGATCGTCAACGCGGAAGTGGTGTCCACGGATTATGAGGGGATGCTGCGAGAAGCGCACGAAGTGGTGAGCTGGCATCCGAACGTGGTGGCGAAGATTCCGATGATTCCGGAAGGCGTGCGCGCGCTGAGCAAGCTGTCGCGGGAGGGCGTGCGGGTAAATGTGACGCTGGTGTTTTCACCTTCGCAGGCGCTGATCGCGGCAAAGGCCGGCGCTTACATCGTGAGCCCGTTTTTGGGGCGTCTGGATGATATTTCGATTGACGGACTCGGCCTGCTGCGGGAGATCATGGAAATCTACCGCGCGTACGACTACAAGACGCAGGTGCTGGCGGCGAGCTTGCGGCATCCGCTGCACGTGGTGGAAGCGGCGAAAATGGGCGCGCACATCGGCACGATGCCGTTCAAAGTTTTCGAAATGCTGTTCAAGCATCCGCTTACGGACCGAGGGCTGGAGGCGTTCCTCAAGGACTGGGAGAAGGCTCGCGAGGTTCTCGGGAGTATCATGGGACCGGAGGCGATGCGTAAAGGCGCGCGTTGAAAAGCCTGCTTGCGAACTGGCGGGACGTTCTGCCTATGGCCGGGGTTGTGGTGCTGGCCGCGGGCGGAGCCTTCCTTCTATTCAGAAAGAAACCGGAGGATTCCGACGAGAACGAACGCGAGCGCCGCGCGTATCTGAACCGGATCGGACGAATCGTCGAAGGACACATCCTTGAGGTGGTAGACCACGGCGCCGGCGATCAGACCGTGAAAACGGAGATTAAGGAAGTTGCGGAGAGGCGAGCCGGGCTCCTCGGAAAGCGTCCAGTAGCGGTGAAAAACGGCGCACAAAAGCTGCTGTACTACTCATATTCAATTTCGGGCGTCACGTATGAGACTGCGCAGGACGTGACGGGGCTGGAAGAGCAGGCGCATCTAAAAAGGATTGCGGTGGGGCAATCCGCAAGCGTCAAGTACGATCCGGCGAATCCGAGCAATTCGATTCTTCTTGCAGACGACTGGTCCGGGATCCACTAATCTCTCCGCTCCAAACGAATAGCGTTCCGGCGAACGCACAAATTACTTCCATCAATAGATCGAATATCTCAGGTGGCGCACCCCGTTGTTAGCAGGCGCATCCAATAGGACGGGCCAAGTGGGGGACCATGCAAGGCGCTGCTGTTCCGAATCCGAGTCTTACTCCGCGCGAAATTCTCACCGCATGGGGGCGAATCCTTGCGGGACGAGTGCCGCTTCTTTCGATTGAAATCACTCGCGAGTGCCCGCTCAGTTGTCCGGGCTGCTACGCATATGGCGATATGCATCTTGGCGGCGAGGTGACGCTGGGCCAATTGAGCGACTTCCGGGGCGACGCGCTGGTGAACGGCGTTCTCGATCTCGTACGAAAGCAAAGGCCGATGCACGTTTCGCTGGTAGGCGGCGAGCCGCTGGTGCGGCATCGCGAATTGAGTCGAATTCTCCCGGCGTTGAGCAACATGGGCATATTCACACTTGTGGTGACGAGCGCCGTAATTCCCATTCCAGCCGAGTGGATGAAGTTGCCGCGCGTGCGCGTGGCTGTGTCGGTGGACGGTTTGCCGGAAGATCACGATCCGAGGCGAAAGCCGGCGACCTACGAGCGAATCCTCAAGAACATCGAAGGCCGTGAGGTGAACATCCACTGGGTGATCACGCGGCCGATGTTGAGGCGGAGGCGGTATCTGGAGGAGTACGTCGCTTTTTGGAATGCGCGGCGGGAAGTGAACCGCATCTGGGTGAGCGTCTACACACCGCAAATCGGGGAAGAGAGCGCCGAAATACTCACTCCGGCCAATCGCGGGGAGGTTGCGCGCGAGTTGCCGTTGCTGGAGGAGAAATATCCCAAGCTTCTGTTCAAGCGCGGCGTTGCCGAGGCGTTGTTGCATCCGCCCGAAAGTCCCGCGGATTGCGTCTTTGCAAAAATGTCGGCGAACTATTCGGCGGATTTGCGCAGCCGCGTCGAGCCGTGCGTGTTTGGAGGATCGCCGGACTGTTCGCAGTGCGGGTGCGCCATCAGCACGGGCCTTCACTGGGTCCGCGAGATCAAAGTGGCGGGACCGCTAAAGATCGACCATTTCATCCAAGGGTCGCTCAACGCGGGACGTTTCGCGAGCCGGCTTCGCGCCGAAGAGCCATCGCCCGCGCGATGGAATCCCGAACCACGGTCGCGGGCTTCGGACCGCGAACTTGTCAACATCCAATCCGAATGATGGAGCAAGCGTGGGGAACGAACCATCGGTCTGAGAGCGTTAACCCTTCTTGTGCTTGAAAAATTCGACTTGGCGCAGCCGCTTTTCGGCTTGAGCCTTTGTCTTATACGGACCGCCGAGATTCTTGTGCGTCTTTTCGGAGAGAACTCTATATCCGCCTTTCACTTTCTTGATCATTCCCGACCTCCGTCGAAATCTTCGAGCTCCGCGGCGGGCTTAGCAATTCAGCGCTTCCTGTAGACGGTCGAGCGGCGCCAGTATCTTGATTCTTGCTTCAGTCGCGCCGGACGGTCAGAATGGTGCGTCGTGCCGGCACATTCGGAGTGGAAAATAAATCAGGAGCAGCTTCCTTGATGCGAGTTAAGAGAAATCACCTGCCCGGGGTTTTGCTGGCGGTGCTGGGACTAGGGTTCGCGACAGCGCAATTGCCGGTATTGGGGCAACGCTACGTCGCAGAGGCTGCTTCCACCTCGCCAACAGCCCAGGTGATCGACGACGCGCGACTGGCCAAGTCCTACCGGTTCGAGCGCGGCGGATGGATTTACGTTCACCTGGAGGGAACGCCGTTCAACATCGGGTATCAGCACGGGTATCTTCTGGCGCCGGAAATCGCGGACGCGTTCGCGGCAGTCAGCCTGGAAATGACGCACGAGACGGGACGCAACTGGGATTTCTTCCGGCGAACCGCGCATGACTCGCTCTGGCACGGCATTGATCCGGAGTATCAGCAAGAACTTCGCGGGATTGTCGCGGGCCTGCACGCCAAGCGAGTGAAACTGGACTTGAACGATGTGGTGGCGATGAACGCTTTCATGGAGCTGCCCGACTATTACGTGCCGTGGCTCAATTCAATTACTCACGCGCAGAATGCTCCGAAACTCAAGGCGCCCGAATCGTGCAGCGCGTTTGTAGCGACGGGAAGCTGGACGAAAGACGGCCAGATCGTGATGGCCCACAATAACTGGACGAGCTACATCAACGGCGAGCGGTGGCGAATCATCTTCGACATCGTGCCGCAGCATGGTAATCGAATCCTGATGGACGGCTTCCCGGGCGTGATTGTGAGCGACGACGACTTCGCCATCAACTCCGGGGGGCTGATGGTGACAGAAACGACGATCAGTGATTTTCACGGGTGGGATCCGACCGGAAAGCCGGAGTTCGCGCGGGCGCGCAAAGCCATGCAGTATGCGAACTCGATCGACGACTTCGTGCGAATCATGGACGACGGCAACAACGGCGGCTACGCGAACGACTGGCTGCTAGGCGACCGGAAGACGGGGGAGATCGCACGATTCGAAGAGGGACTGAAGCACACGAGAGTGTGGAAAACGAAGGACGGGTACTTCGTGGGATCGAATTTCGCGAGCGATCCCGACGTGATCAAGGACGAGACGACGTTTGATCCGACGAATCTGGCCGCCTCGGCGAACGCGCGCCATGTCCGCTGGGATCAGTTGATGGCGGAGAATAAGGGGAAAATTGACGCGAATCTTGCCGAGGCATTCGAGTCGGACCACTACGACTCATATCTGAAGAAGGAAATGGCTGACCGGCGGACCCTATGCGGGCACGGGGACGTGCTGACTCCCGGCGATCCAGGCAGCGAACGGAATCCTTACCATCCCAGTGGGGCGGTTCAAGGAAAGGTGACCGACAGCGCCATGGCGGCGCAGATGAAGCTTATCGCGCGAATTGGCCGTCCATGCGGGCAGAACTTCGATGCGGCGAAATTCCTGCAAGCGCACGGAGATTATTCGTGGGAGGCGCCCGTTTTGCGCGACATGGACGCGGGTCCCTGGACGCAGTTTCATGCCGGAGAGCAAGCGGGCCAGTCTGGAACTGGCGGGCGCACGGGAGAGTGAGGGGCAAGCCGGGCCCCGCAAAGACGAGACCCGGCCGTGGCGAGAAGGAGCGTTTACTTGCCTGAACTCGCGACTTGCAGATTGTTGGTCACGCTAAAGACATTCGGGACCGTTTTCGCGCGAAGCCCGATGAGGTTCTTGTCCGCTTCGCTGTCAACAATACCCTCGAGCGTGACGCGGCCGCTATCAACGACGATATGCACCGGGGGCAAAGCACCCATCGCGTATTTCCACAGTCCGGCGAATCCGTAGATCGCGCGGTACTCGGCCCGGCGAATCTGGTTATCCATGTTTGAGGGTGGTAGTACTTTAATTTGGTTGTCTACCTTAGTGACCCCTTCTATCCCTTTCACCGTCCGTCCGGCATCGTCTTTGAGGCTCGGTCGAACGACCTGGCCACTGAGCGTCACCTCTGTCCCGTTGACCTGGTACTGAAGGTTGTCAAACAGGGTTAAGTAAGGGAGCATGACGAGCCTGTGGCGGACTTCCTGTTTGAGCCAGGTCTGGTAATGGGCCTGATCGCGAGGGGCCTGGCTGGGCGTTGCTGCCAACGCGGCGCTTCCAGAGGCAAGGAGCCCCAGAACTGCCGCAATTGTGAGAAAAGCACGTGAAGTGGAAC
Source organism: Candidatus Acidiferrales bacterium (assembly GCA_035277685.1). GTDB lineage: Bacteria > Acidobacteriota > Terriglobia > Acidiferrales > UBA7541 > Palsa-295. Next base: position 28,475 of record DATEKA010000218.1, on the reverse strand, counting down.
GAGCGAGCCCTGACATCGCGCACCACCTTTCTGGCTACAACGATTTGATGCGGGCAGAGAGCCAAGGTTCCAAAATGCCGGACCCCAGCTTTTGGACGAAACTACCCTTCCGCTGATTATATTCGGAAATATTGAAGTCGAAGCTGGCAATCCCTTGTCCCCGGCGGAGGCCAACGACATTGGCTCTTCGGCTCCCGGCCAGACCTCGTTTACACACCAGTCCGGCTGGCATATATTTGGGTGGTTAAGTGCGGAACCTTTTTGTCACCTCGCTGAGAGGCTGGATGCCGCGGAAATTCCTCGGAGTAACCCCAAGACGTTGGCTCGAATACCTGGTTGCGATTCTGCTTGGGAACGCGATCTACTATTACTCGCTGGTGCCTCACCTGCCGCAAACGTTTCAACATCAAGGGTTTCACGTGGATCTAGGGATGATGCTGGATTTCGTGATCTGTGTAGTCGTATACGGCCTGGTTCGCGTTGCCTCGAGTCTGTAATTTGCTGGTTTCCGTCCTGGCGAGTGGAAATACGGGTTCCGGGAGCTCTTTGGGACGGATCTGGGAGTTGGCGATTTCCTTGCACTTACGGGTCTCAGGTCAACGTGCGCAGTGAGCAGAGGCAATGCACGGCAGCCTCGCGTTCCTGCTAAACCACGCCTTTGCAATCACATGCGCCGGACCGCCAAGTGTTTGTGGCGCGACTGGGCGGGTGCATGTCCGATACTGGGAAAACAGCGGATTCAAGTGCTCACGAACGGCCAGTGCAGCCGTCTATCTCTATCGAGCCTGACCGCTGCGGCGGCCAGGAAGAAACACTCGCGGGCGAAAGCAAGCTCGTTGCGGCGAGCCAGCCCGCTGGAGAGGCGGAGGAAAGGCTTCGCCGGTCCGATCGAGACGCGCCGGGTGGGACCGGGTCGCAGCCGCTGGAAACGATGGGGATGAGCGTCGCATTCGAGGGAGATGCGCGCCAAGCGGCGGCGGCAAGAGTCGCGGAAGAGCACGCTCTCATCCGAAAAGCGCAGGCCGGGGACCGCGTTGCGTTCGAGGATTTGGTCCGGCGTTACGATCGCGACGTGCTGCGGCTGGCGCTAAATCTGGTGCGGCGGCCCGAAGACGCCAGAGACATCTACCAGGAAAGTTTCCTGCGCGCGTATCGCAACCTCCACCGTTTTCGATTCGAATGCAGCTTCTACACGTGGGTATACCGGATCGTGACCAACGTAGCGCTCGACCATCTCCGGCGGAAATCGACGCGGCGCGAGGACCAGGCGCCGGCTGTTGAAACTGCCGACGGCAATCCGAGCGATTTCTTCGACAGGCAACCGGAAATGAGCGCGGCGGCAAACCCCGAGCGGAAGTTCCTGGGGCAGGAACTGGCGCAACAGATCGCAGCAGCGCTGAACGAGCTTTCGCCGCGCGAACGAATGGTTTTCGAGATGAAGCACTACCAGGGAATGAAGCTGCGGGCGATCGGAGACTTGTTGGGGACCTCCGAGGAAACCGCGAAGAATTCTCTGTTCCGGGCAACGAGAAAACTGCGTGCCAATCTGGATTTCTTGAGGTAAGGTCGCGCGGGAAATGAATCGAGACGTTCACAACCCGAGTCAACCGTGCAGCGATATGGAGCCCCTGCTGATTCTGTTCGCGGCAGGCGAGGAACTGGATCCCGCGGAACAGGCGGAAGTGATCGAGCACATTGCGCATTGCCGGGCTTGCGCAGCGGCCCTTGAGAGCGAGAAGAGTCTCTTGCGGACTTTTGCTCTGAACCGCGCCGAACCCGACGCGGCGTTGCTGGCGAGTTGCAGAGCCGAACTTGAAGACCTGGTGGACCGTGAAGAAGAGCGGTCGTGGCGGAGAAGGATCGCGAGCCTGGTTCCGGCAAGTTGGATTTCGCCACGGCCGGCCTGGAGCGCGGCGCTGCTCCTGCTGCTTGGATTTTCGGCGGGTATCTACGGTCCGCGAATACTGCATCGTTCTTCGTTGCCGGTTACGCAGGCAAAGGGCGAGCCGGGCAGCGATGCGGCGCCTACAGGGAACCAATCCGCGCTTTCCACTCTAGACCTTCACACAGCCGACGTTTCGGGCATCAACGTGATTCCGGCGGGAGGAAGCGAGCCACCGGAAGTTGAGCTGCAGCTCAAAGCGCAGCGGCCGGTCACGGTCCACGGCACGGTTGACGACAGCGATGTGAAACGGGTGCTGTTGTACGTTCTGCGCAATGCGGACCGGTTTGACCCGGATGTGCGCCTCAACGCCGTCGATCTTCTCCGGGCACGCAACAACGATCCGGAGGTGCGTTCGGTGCTGTGCCAGGCCGTTCACAGCGACAGCAACACGGCTGTGCGGTTGAAGGCGCTTGAAGCGCTGAACGGCGCCGAGCCGCAGGATCTAGTCCGAGACACGTTGCTTGATGCCCTTGACGATCAGAATCCGGGCGTGCGAATTGAAGCTATCAACGCCCTGCAGTCCATGGCAGCCAAGGGACAGGTGCCTTCCGACGACCGCCTCCTTTCGGTATTGCGCGATCGCATGCGAAGCGATCCAAACACGTACATTCGGCTGCAAAGCGCCGCAGCGATGCGCGATCTGGGCCCGCGGCAGAAGTTTTAGACATGATGCCAATTCGAATCCCCGCAAAGAGTCCTTCACACCCCCCGCGGAGCGCCCGAACTGTGCCCTGGAGAATCGATTTCCCGCCCATTCTGATTGCGAGCCTGTTGTTCGCCGGAGCAGCCATTCCTGCGGCACAAGCAGCGATGCACCAGCGGGCGAGCGGACCTCATATTACTTCGCAACTTAGCGGGAGCGTCGCCGCGCGCGAGGGCGGGCGCCTCCGCATCGCCACACAACTCGGGAATGTAGTGATTCACACGCACAACAGCGGGAAAGTGGATTACACAATCCGTCTGGAAGCGGACGGCAATCCACATGACGCAAAGGAACTGCTGAAGCAGTTCCACGTTTACGCGCGCGAGGTTCCAGACGGCGCTTACATCAAAGGGGTGACCGGGGAGCAGGAGTGCTGCGGGCGGCTCTGGGTCACGATGACCCTTAACGTGCCGAAGAATTATAACGTGGACGTTTCCACTGGCGGTGGAAACATCGAAACCGACGACGTTAATGGGCGAGTGGCGCTCTACACGGCGGGTGGAAACATCTCCGCCGGAAACATCGGCGGACCGGCGCGACTGGTGACCGAGAGCGGCGGGCATATTTCGGTGAGGAACGTCGCGGGAGATTTGATCGCGGACACGGGAGGCGGCCACATCACCACAGGCATCGTGTCGGGGAGCGCGACCTTACGTACGGCGGGCGGGCATATTCACGCTGATTCGATTCAAGGGGTAGCACATCTTGTCACAGGAGGCGGCAACATCACGTTGCAACGCTCCGGCACGGAGTTGACGGCCCAGACCTCGGGAGGTGAAATCGTAGTGGGCGAAGCGGCCGGACTGGTTCGCGCAAAGACGGGCGGCGGTGGAATCCGCGTGGTGCGGCTTTCGGGCCCGACGGATTTGCAAACGACGGGCGGGAGCATTTACCTGACTCAGGTGGATGGATCGGTGAAGGCGACGGCATCAGCAGGCGGGATCACGGCATGGTTCGGTTCGCCCGCGAAGCACAAGGGTTCGTGCGAGTTCGAATCGAACGACGGCGACATAGTGCTGTACCTTCCCCGCATGCTACCCGCGACCATCGACGGACGGATACAGATGGGCGAAGACCATCGCGTGATTGTCGATCCGGCCTTTCCCTTGAAGGTGAGGTACGACGATGGGGGCAGGGGAGAGCGGATGGTGCGCGTCGAAGGAGCTTTGAATGGCGGCGGAGAAGTGATTCACCTCCGGACCATCGCGGGAAACATCCGTCTTGCGCTGAGCGACCAGGACAAGCAGATCCGGCTTTACAAGGAACAGATGCAGCAACTGGAGCGGCAACTGCAAATGCAGTTTAGGGTCCTCGATCAATGGCAAAAGGCACATGAGGGCTCACCGCCGCAGTAGCGCCGAAACGCACCGCGCCAAGCTGCACAAACGGGATTATTCGTCAGGAGGAAGAGCGAGAGAGTCGAGGAAGAAAAGTGCGGGAGCGGGGGTGCCCTGTGCAGATGAAATCGAGCAGTAGCCGGTCGCTAAGGAAAGTGATGGGACCAGCGGCGGGTCTGGCTGTTTTTGCTTCGATGGTGGCGATTGCGCTCTGTCTTTCTTCGCCTGTATTCGCGGCGAACCAGACGTTTCTAAGGACTTATCCGCTGAACTCGGGGGGCTGTTTCCTGCTGGAGAATGTCAACGGTTCGGTGCGCGTGGAGGGATGGGAACGCGACGTAGTCGAAGTGCGCGCGGTGAAGAGTTCCCTCGGCGACCCGCGTGACTTGGACCGCGTTCGAATCGCTGTTGTGAGCGAGCCGGGAGAAGTTGCGGTACGGACCCTATACCCGGAGGGTCAGGGTGTGGAAGTGGCCGTCGAGTACGTGATTCACGTTCCCTACCGCGTGCTGCTGGACAGTATTGACACGGTGAACGGCAGCGTGGTCGTCCGCGGAGTGCAGGGAAGAGGAGATTTGAGATCGGTGAACGGCAATGTGGAAGTTCTTAACAGTTCCGGACGTTTCAGCGCGAGAACGACAAACGGCGATCTCCACCTGGAGCTTCGGAAGCTCTTGGATGGCGGGCCGGTGAACATCCAGACGGTCAACGGGTCGGTGTTTCTGGGTTTGCCGTCGAACGCGCGAGCAGACCTGAAGGTTCTGAACATGAACGGAGACTTTGTTTCCGAACTGCCGGTGGTTTCGACAGCGGGAACATTCTCTTCCCGGGTGTTCCGTGCGCGACTAGGCGACGGAGGCGGCGGGCAGATCTCGGTGCGAACGATCAATGGAGGTATTCACCTGGTCCGAGAGCGGCCGAGCGTGTGAATTTGGTTTCCGGGGCGAATCTTCGAAAGCGAGGACGAGTGGAATGAAATTCGTCGATTCAGGGACTGTCGCGCTTTGCGCAGCGGCGCTTGGCCTGTGTGCGATTCCGAGCGCCCTATCCGGGCAAACGGAGAAGGGCCTAAGCAACGCAGAACAAACCACTTCCAGGGCTTCCTGCGAGAAGATCGGAAATGCCGACTCTGACGCGGAACAAATCAGGGCGATGCTCCGTAGTATGAAGTTAGAGGAGAAACTTTCCTGCCCGTCGGAGCGGCTGGCGAAGGAGGAGGCGATGAGTTCGCCCGAGATCGCGAGACTGCGAAACCTCTCAGCGCAGCTTGAAGGAAAGGAAGGGGAACTCGAGGCGAGGGCGGAAGCCATGTCAGCGCACGCGCGGGAAATCGCCTCTCAGGTCAAGAACGAACTACAGGAAAACGGAAGCGTATTCGTTTCGCGGGATGACGACAGCGGGTGGCTCGGTGTGGAAATCGGAGAGGTGACTGCACAGAAGGCAAAGGACCTGAAGCTCGCCGAGGTTCGAGGGGTGGTAGTAGAGGAGGTGGAACCAGGCAGCCCGGCCGACAAAGCGGGACTGAAACAGAACGATGTGATTCTCGAATACGACAGCCAAAACGTAGAAGGCACGGTGCAGTTCAGGCGGCTGGTCCGCGAGACGCCTCCGGGTCGCAAGATAAGCCTTACGCTTGGCCGCGACGGCCGGACGCAAAACCTGTCTGTGGAACTGGCCGATCGAAACGCGTACTACGAAAAGCGGATGCGCGGTATGACGAACGATTTTGGACGGACGTTTGCTTTCAGGGCGCCTCAGTTCGATTTTCATGGTCCGGAGACACTGATGTGGATGAATTCGGGCGGACCGGTTCTCGGAGTTGAAGCGGAGGACTTAAATGGCCAACTGGGCGCATATTTCGGCGCCCCTGGTGATTCTGGAGTTCTGGTGCGAGCAGTTCGCTCGGGGACGCCGGCGGAAAAGGCGGGGCTGAAAGCCGGTGATGTGATCATCAAAGTCGACGGCCAGGCAGTGAAATCGGTTTCCGAGTTGCGCGATCAGCTTCGTGAAAAGCGGGACCAGAAGAACGTCACGCTTAGTCTTCTGAGGAGAGGCGCGCCATTGACGGTCAGCGTGAAGATCGAGCAGCCCAAGCCCGAGAATTTCTCGGGAGTCCACAGCGCCGCATTGTGAAGATCAGGTCCTTATAAGCCGGCTCCGGACCGTAAAGCGATGGCTCGGGGGCCTTCCGCCTGTTGTCACTCCCGAACGATCTCCGCACTTGCGCTGGGGACGGTTATGCGAACCAGGCGTGAGCCGTCGAGAAACAGGTCAATTTCGTTGTCCTCGGTCGTCACTCGCAGCTCCTCCAGTTTCTTGCCGTCGACTTCCTGCTTACCCATCGACTCTAAGGTGGCCGTCCCGGGCGTAAGCTCCTGCGGCACCAGAACGGGGAACGTCTGTGCTCCCTTTTTATTCCAGTCGTAGAGATGCGCCAGGACCGCAAACTGACCGTACAGATTGTTGTCGAGGACGGCGATTCGCGAGGACGCGAACGTAAACTGCTGTGTAAAGGGCCGCGCTGCGCCGACGTGGAGCTCGCTGGTGGCCGTGGTTCCATTAAAATCGACCCGCGCAGAGGCTTTTTTCGGACCTTGCGTTGACCACTCGTAATGAACGGGCGTGCCGTCCGGGCGCAGCGTGAGAACGCCCGTAACGCGCGTAGCGCCCTTATCGGACTGAAGGCTGGTGCTGCCGCGGGCGATCCAGTTTCCTCCTTCAGGAACGATCTCGAATTCTTCTTTGCCGACCGTTTGTCCGTTGACGGCGATGCGGAAAGTGCCCTTATCCGGTTCGAAGGCAGATGCATCCGAGGACTTCGAAGCTGTCTCCATGAAAAGCGAGCGCAACGACGGGGGATGGCCCGCGGCCGCGCACGCCGCGATGGCTGAGACTGTGGCGGCAATCCAGAGTGGCTGCAAAAAAACGCGCGACCATCGCCGTCCTATCGAGTTGTTCATGCGATCACCTTGGGGAAAATTCCCAGCGCCAGGATCTGCTCGACCACATGGACCGGTTCGGCGTTGCTGTCGACGGTATAGTCGGCGAGCCGATAAAAGGAAAGCCGCTGGCGGTACAACTCGCGGAAACTCTGTTCATCGCGGAAGAGAGGGCGATTCGTGATCTGGACGCATCGCGAGAGCAGCACATCGAGGGGACACTCCAGCCAGATCAACACCGCCCTATTTTCGCGGAGCAGAGCAAGATTCTGCGGCTGCGCAGTCGTGCCGCCGCCGAGGGAGATGATGCGGGAGTGCCGTGCCTCCGCCGCCTCGCCAATCGCACGAACGAGTTGTTCGTGTTCCATGCGGCGAAACTCAGGCTCGCCGCGCTGCGCGAAGATGTGGGGAATCTCGAGTCCGGCGGCCTCCTCGATCCTGGCATCAAGATCAACGTGAGGCCAACCAACCTGGCGAGCCAACAGGCGCCCCGCAGTGGACTTGCCACTGCCCATGAATCCAGTGAGGCAGACCAGTTTTCCGGGGCCGCTTTCGATCGCCATTGGGATAAGCGCTTGGATCGCGGCGCCGAGCGGCTCGTGCAAAGCCCGGCTGCTTAGCGCTTTACGATGTTGATTGTACCATCGAAGGAGGTCAGGGAAACGCTAGCGCGCCCAGCAGCGTTGTAGCTACCGAAGAGCGCCTCACCCTCGCGCGGAGAGGATCGGAACGAGTGCTTGGGAGGGATCAACCGAGCTTCGTTGTTTACTTTGCCTTTCAGGGAACTTGCGCTGAGGTCGAACGAATCGCCCGGCGCGAAGCGAAGTTCGATAACCCCGCTGTAATTTCGCAGCCGGTACTGACCGTCCGGAAGGAATTCGCCCGCGAAGATGATGTTGCCCGTCGACGTTTGCGCTTGAATATGGGTGCTGTGCGTATCAACAAAATTGAAGTTGCCGCTGATGGAATTGGCTTCAATCCGGCCCGCGCAGCGCGTGCACGAAAACGATCCCGCGACAGTCTTTACGGTCAAATATCCCGCCACATCCTGCAAATCGACACCTGCAGCGACGGTCTCAATGCTCATGTCGCCGAGGACGTTGGCTACGTTCACACCTCCGGCATCGTTATGGATTTGCAGTTCGGCGTTTTCAGGGACGTTTACCTGATAATCCGCGCGGAGATCGCTCGGGGAGATGTTGTTGCTCAATAGCCGGGTCCCGATATCAACATGGTTTCCGTCTTGCGCGGTCCCTAAATCCACTTCTCCGCTGGGAACCTCGGCAATCACCAGGACTTCGGATTTCGTCCAAGCCTTAACCGTAACCGTGCCGCTGGGACTGTGGATTGTGACGATCGGGCGCGCATCCACTTTGAAATGCTTTTCGATGCGCCGAGCCGAAGCTGAGGACGCGGTGAAGATGAGAGCAGGCACCAAGAGGAAAGCGGATTTCCAATTCGTTTCCGGAACAGCAAACCATGTGTGCATTGGCCTACTCTCCCTGTTCGTTCATCTGCGCGAGCAAGCCGGCCTTTTGCTGATAGGCATCGTAAAGAAAGTCACGAGCCATTTCGCTCTGGGGGTTTTCGCGCACGCTTTTTTCACACAAAGAAATATAGTTGTCAACGATCGCGAGATTCTTATGGAGCGCGGCCGTAACGACCGGATTCGCGGCAAGCGATGCTACTGTTGCGTGCTCCACGGAATCGAGCTGAGCGCCGAGGGAGCTTGTCGAATTCTGGGTGCCGCGCATCCAGCGGTAGTCGTTCATTCTGCGAGTTACCGGGGCGCGAAGCGCAAAGCTGGCTGCGAGCAAGACCGCAATGGATACCACTGCCAGCGCCGGAGTTGGCAGCGCGAACCATCCGCGCCAGAAGCTTCGCGGAGACCGGATAGAGACCGGCGGCGTCTGGCGAATGACGCCCTCGAGTACGAGTTGCACTCGAATGGAGTCCCAGAGGTGAGCAGGAGGATCGGCAGGTTCTTCAGACAGGCGATGCGCCATTGTCGTGATGGCGGCGTGATCTTCGACTATTAGGCGGCAACTTGGGCACGCGGTCAAATGTTCGCGAGCATCGGACGGTCGATGGCCGTCTATCCAGGAGTCAAGTTGGTCGAGAAACTGCTTGCACGCCATTCTAGCCATTTTCAGTCCTCACCTGACGAACTGCCGGCCGCGCGGCGCTCCTCGCGGGCCTTGTCGCGCAGCACTTCATGGAGAAGTTCTCTCAACCTCATTCTGGCTTTGTGAAGTTGCGATTTCGAGTTCCCGATCGAACAGCCCATGATCTGTGCGATCTCGTTGTGTTCGTATCCCTGCATATCGTGAAGCACGAACACCGCTTTGTATCCGGGCGGCAACTGGTCCACGGCGCGCTGCAGGTTCAGGCGGTCAATCGAGCCCGCCAAGGTCAGGTCGGGCGCACCGAAATCGCGCCTGGGACCACCAGCTTCTTCGTCGGGTTCGGTGGCCTCTTCCAGGGACGTCTCCGACCCGGACTTCTTGCGCAACTTCATCAGCACGACGTTGACAGCGAGGCGATGCAGCCAAGTCGAAAACGCCGATTCGCCGCGAAACGTGGCGATCTTGCGAAACAACTGAAGGAACGCCTCTTGAGTAAGATCCTCGGCTTCCGCCGTGTTTCCTACCATCCGCAAGCATAGGGAATAAACTCTGCGGCTATGGAGCCGGTAGAGGCGCTCGAAAGCAGCCGCGTCGCCCTGTTGCGCCAGGCGGATTGCGTCTGCTTCCGGTAATTCGCCGTTTTCGGTTCGCCTCGGTCGGGCCACGCTACCCGTCAAGACGCATCCGTAAGTGCGATGCGTCGGCCTTTCTGGAAGTTGTACTTGCGGCTCTTCTCGCACTCTGCCGCGGGGCCTGCGCCCGGCCGCTTCCTCGTGTTTGCGCGAAGGCAGAGGTAACTTGGCTATTGTGGCAGAACTACGGGATGGGAGTCGATACGCGCGAGGAGATGCCGAAAGGGAGCGTCTGCACGCGGCGCCAACCCTGGGTAATTCCGGCTCCGCCGAGACGGTACTCGGTTCAAGGCTCATGTGCGGTAGATAGACGCTTGTTCCTGGCTTGGCGGTTGCTTGGACTGATAGCGGCGTATTACCTGAATTGCACAGAACGAACCCAAAGGCGAGGCAGCCTCTTGAGGGGTCAGGCGGACGCTGCCCGGGGAAGTGTGTCGGATACGTCTGCGGCCCGAGGAAGCGTGAGTGGCGCTTGCAGCTCGGCTGAGACCGCTTCCAACTGCTCCGCGGGGAGCACACGAAGGAAAGATTTCAGCACGATCTCAGCTTCTCGAAGGCAGGTGTTGAAATCGTAGTGCAGAGCGTCGAAGTCCTTCCAGACATCCGACTTGAAACAAATTCCACGCGACATCCTGCCGGCCGCTCCGACGAATTGTTGTTCGATCTGTGACAGAGTCTCGGAGAGAATGCGGACTTTGTGAACGAATCGAGCGCGGCGTCCAAAGAGGATGTGGTGCAGGATACCATTCCACGACGCGGCGCTGCGTCCAGCATCGCCGCGGAAAAACCCTGTCCGCATCGGTTCGACGGCAGGCATGTTTTGTAGTTGGCGCCCGCGGCGGTTCAGGATTTCGCAGGAGCCTACAATGGTAGCCGAAAGACGTTGCAAGATGTCGATGGAAACCCAAACTTGCTGGTGCGCGCAGATCAGCTCGCCGCGTGAGCGGAGCGAGATCGCGTCGTCCAAGGCCACGCTCATCATGGCATAGGAGCGCTCCCATTGGCTCACAACGGCTTCAAAGACCGGACTCTTTTCCCGCGGAAGTGCTCGAATCCAGTCGTCGCAGACACTGAGCCGAACGGGCAAGAGCCGCACTCTTCGCCTAGGCATCACACGACCCCCGGGAAACGCGCGGATTATATCACTGATTTTCAACCGGCCGTTCCCGAAATAGGAATTTCCCGCTTTCTTGACGCTGTTTCGATAGCACCGCTATACTGCGAAGCTGTCGCCGAGTGCTTGCCGATTACCTCTCTTCGCGGGGCTGAAAGGACCTGATCCATTGGAATTTGAACCTCTTGACCAGTTCCGCCAGCGCCGCAAGAAGCTGGAGGAGATAGAGGGTCTTGGTTACGCGGCGTACCCCCACCGTTTTGCCTGGACGCACACAGGCCGCGAACTGCTCGCACGGTATGGACCTTCGACGCCCGAAGATCTGATTGCCAAACCAGTCCACGTTCGGGTAGCGGGCAGAATCGTAGCCCTGCGACCGCACGGCAAGGCTGCATTCGCGCACATTCTGAGCGACGGGGCCAGGCTGCAAGTCTATGTAAGGCTGGATGAAGTTGGAGAGAAAACCTTTCAGCTTTTCAGGCTGCTGGACCTCGGCGATGTAATTGGCATGGAAGGGAATCTTTTCCGGACCAAGACGAATGAGTTGACCATACGCGTCGAGCGCCTGGAACTGCTAACAAAGGCTTTGCTACCGCTACCGGAGAAGTGGCATGGCCTGGTGGACGTAGAAACGCGATACCGCCGGCGCTATTTGGATCTGATCACGAACGAGCGCGCGCGAGAGACTTTTGTTCGGCGGGCGCAGATCATTCGCGAGTTTCGGAGGTTTCTCGACGAGCGTGGCTACATCGAGGTCGAGACGCCGATGATGCACCCGATCCTTGGCGGGGCCACAGCGCGACCCTTCATCACTCATCACAACACGTTCGATATGGATCTTTACTTGCGCATTGCGCCCGAGCTCTACCTGAAGCGGCTCGTGGCGGGCGGACTAGACCGCGTGTACGAAATCAATCGGAATTTCCGCAATGAGGGCATCGACGCAATCCATCAGCCCGAATTTACAATGCTCGAGTTCTACCAGGCCTACAGCGACTACAACGAAATGATGGATCTGACCGAACAGATGTTCCGGCATGTCGTCGAGGAGACTTGCGGGGGCACGAAGGTCAAGTACGGCGAACATGAGATCGATTTTGGGCGTTTTGAACGCGTTTCGATGCGTGAAGCTATCTTGAAGTACTTGCCGACGTCCGCCGGCATCAATGATCTGAAGTCGAAAGAAGCCCTGCGGCACAGACTTGAAGCGGCGGCGCTCGAGACAGAGAAGCAAATCGGGCGCATTCGCCAGACTGCCGGACAGCACCCGGAAGATGATACGGGCAGCTCAGAGCACGAACTTACGATCCAGAAAACGGTGTTGCACGAAATCGTCAGCAAGCTGGAACAAGAGTCGCTCGGAGCGGCCATTGGAGAGACGTTTGAGGCGGTTGCCGAGAGGCATTTAATACAGCCGACGTTCGTTTACGATTTTCCGACGGAAATTTCGCCGTTGTCGAAGCAGCGCGCGGACGATCCTTCGATCACCGAGCGATTCGAACTGTTTATCGCCGGCATGGAATTGGCGAACGGTTTCTCGGAGTTGAACGATCCTGCGGAACAGGAGCGCCGATTCCGCGCCCAGGTAGAAAAGGGAGGACAGGACGTGCCCAAGGAAGTGGATGTCGATTACATCCGCGCGCTCACGCACGGGTTGCCTCCAACAGCGGGCGAGGGTGTTGGTATCGACCGGCTCGTTATGCTGCTGACGGATTCGCACGCCATCCGCGAGGTGATGTTGTTTCCTCTGCTTCGACCGGAAGCTGAGACTGCCCAAGAACCGGAATCGCACGTCGAAAGATTCCCGGAAACTTCGCTTGGCGGCGGAAACCCCGAATGAAATTCGAGTGGCTGGTTGCACAGCGCTATCTGCGGACGCCAAATCGTCCGGCCGTCCTCCGTTTGGTGACGCTTCTGGCCGTTATCGGCGTGACTGCGGGCGTTACGACGCTGGTGATCGCACTCTCGATGAATACGGGCTTCCGGCAGGCTATTCGTGACCGTTTGCTGAGCGTGACCGCCGATGTCAACCTGAAGCCATTGAGTCCCAACGGAATTCGCGAGTATCGGCAGTTGATGACGAAGTTGAACGGCGCACCGGGGGTGGAGTCAATCGAACCCGCCGTCTACGATGAAGTTTTGCTTTCCTTTGGAGCTCACGCGCGCGGGATTGTCTTGAAAGGCGTCGACCCTCATCTCGAGATACAAACGAGCGGCGCTTTGCGCCATATGGCTTCTGGTTCGCCAGACTTTTCGCGCGACGCCGACGGAGTCCCTGCGGTTCTGGTGGGCCGGCTGATGGCCGAGGACATGAAAATTTCCGTGGGGGATTACGTCACACTGATCAGCCCACAGGGAAACCTTACGCCGTTTGGAATGTTGCCGCATCCCAAGCGGTTTCGGGTAACGGGGATCTTCGACTCAGGGTTTTACGACTACGATTCCAATTGGGCGTTCGCGAGTCTGGGGTCGGCTCAGGCTCTTGCGGGAGTGGGGAACGTCGTCAGCCTGCTCGAGGTGCGCACCACGAATCCGGATGAGGCCAGGCTGGTCTCGAACGAACTGCTGAAGCGCGCCGGCACGGGTTTTACCGCGACGACCTGGATGGATGAGAACCGGCCCCTCTTCAACGCGCTGAGTCTCGAAAAGCTGGTCACAGCACTTTTCATCGGCCTCATCACTTTCGTGGCTGGCCTGAATATCCTGGTGGTATTGATGATGACGGTGACGGAACGAGCGCGTGACATCGCCGTGCTGATGGCAATGGGGGCGCGCCGCCGTCAGATCCGCAGAATTTTTCTGACGCAGGGATTGGCTGTCAGTATCGCCGGAATCATTGCGGGGCTGGCGCTGGGGTACACCGCGTCGGCGGTTGCCGACAAATGGAAGCTCATTCCCCTGAATCCACAGGTCTACGCAATTCCATACGTGCCGTTTCATGCGAATACCCTTGATGCGCTTTGGATTGCGGCCACTGCTCTCGCAATCAGCGTCGCCGCAAGCATTCTTCCGGCGCATTCGGCTGCCAAAATCCTTCCTGTTGACATCCTCCGATTCGAATAGACTTTTTGCTGGTTTTCCCTTTTTGCGCGTTTTTGCGGCGCTTCTTATTTGTTCGGCATCGAGCGTGCTAGAATTGTTCCATGGAAACAGCAGCAGGTGGGCGGAAAATGTCCCGCTGTGTAATCCTACGGCAAAAATGTGAAAGTTCTTGGATAAAATCCGGGGCAATTATTGGTAGTTCTATGGAAATGAAGGAGATATCGCTGGCCGGATTCGGCATCTAATGTGTGTGAGAAAAGCTGCCTAGCCAATGCATACGAGTATCAGCGCGGATTTAGGGACCTACGCCCCCAATTGCGGGCTTGGAGAGGGCCGGAAGTTTTTGTGCGCTGAAAAACTGCGTAAGGTCTTCCGGTCAGGCGCTCAGGAAATCATTCCTTTGGATGGCGTCAGCTTTTCTTTGGAACGCGGGGAGATGACCGCGATTGTGGGTCCTTCAGGCTCCGGCAAGAGTACTCTGCTGCACCTGCTTGCTGCGCTGGACACTCCAACGAGCGGTGAAGTATACTTCGCCGGGAATTCGGTTTGGGCGCTCACCGAAGAAGATCGCGCGGAATATCGAAATCACGCCATCGGTTTCGTGTGGCAACGCCATCATCTCTTGCCCGACTTTACGGCTGCCGAGAACGTGGCGATGCCGCTCTTGGTCCGGGGGCAGACGCTGCAGCTGGCGATCCGAGCGGCTGCGGAGTGGCTAGCTGAGGTGGGCTTGGTTGGTCGGGGGTCTCAGCGGGCGAATGAGCTGTCGGGGGGAGAGCAGCAGCGCGTGGCGATTGCCCGCGCCCTCGTCAATAGACCTGCGCTGCTTTTGGCGGATGAGCCGACAGGTGATTTGGACGAACAAAACGCCGAGGGCGTTTTCCATCTAATGCGGCGGCTGCACGAGTCCCATCATCTAACCACTGTTCTGGCATCGCACAATCAATGGCTGGCGCAGCGGGCAGACCGGGTGTTCCGGCTGGAACACGGGAATCTGACGCGAGTCGCGCCGCCTAATGTGTCGCCAAACATTTCCGGGGAGCGTGGGTGAACTGTGTTTGAACGTTATACGGAAAAGGCCCGGCGGGTCATCTTTTTCGCGCGGTATGAGGCGAGCCAGTACGGAAGCCCGTATATCGAGACGGAGCATCTGCTGCTCGGCCTATTGCGCGAGGACAAGGTGCTGGCGAACCGGTTCCTGCGCGCCCATGGTTCGATCGAGTCAATTCGTAAAGAGATTGAGTCGCGCATTACCGTGCGCGAACGGATTTCCACTTCCGTGGAGGTTCCCCTTAGCCAGGAGTGCAAGCGCATCCTGAATTACGCCGCGGAAGAGGCCGAGCGGCTTGGAAGCAAGCACGTTGGCACCGAGCACCTCCTTCTCGGAGTTTTGCGCGAGGAGAAATCCTTCGGGGCGGAAATTCTGTTCGAGCGCGGACTGCGACTTTCCGCTGTTCGTGAGGAGTTGACGCGCGGCAGCGGCGGAGAGAAGGTGCCTGTGAATCGGCCAAAAGAAGCATCGCTATTGGCGGAGTTCAGTCGCGATTTGACGCAGGCGGCCATGGAGGGCCAACTCGATCCACTCGTTGGGCGCGAGCGGGAACTCGAGCGCGCCGTTCAGATCCTTTGCCGCCGGACCAAGAACAATCCAGTCCTCATCGGGGAGCCAGGCGTCGGGAAGACGGCCATCGTCGAAGGTCTGGCGCAGCGTATCGCCGACGGAGACGTTCCTCCGTTCCTGGCCGACAAACGCATTCTCTCCCTTGACCTGTCGCTGATCGTGGCGGGAACGAAGTACCGCGGGCAATTCGAAGAGCGGCTCAAGACCATCATGAAAGAACTGATGGAGAGCCAGAATGCCATCATCTTTATCGACGAATTGCACACACTGGTAGGGGCCGGATCGGCGGAAGGGTCGCTGGATGCAGCGAACATTCTGAAGCCCGCCTTGAGCCGCGGCGAAATCCAGTGCATAGGCGCTACGACTCCCGGCGAGTATCGAAAGTCCGTCGAGAAAGATCGCTCCCTCGAGCGGCGTTTCCAGGCCGTGAAGGTTTCCGCCCCCGGTGAGGACGATGCGATCAAGGTTCTGCAAGGCGTTCGCGACCGCTATGAAAAGTTCCACGCGGTCTCTTATACGGAAGAGGCGATCCGTTACGCCGTGTATCTCTCGAACCGATATATTCCGGACCGTTTTCTGCCGGACAAGGCGATTGACCTCCTCGACGAGGCGGGCGCGCGCGTGAAGCTGCGCCAAGCCATGCTTCCCGATGAAGTCGCGGAAGTGCAAAAGCGCGTGAAGTTCATTACGCACCGCATGGAAACGGCGATCGCCAATCACGAATTCGAGAAAGCCCGCTTCTATTCGGAAGAAGAGCGCAAAGAAAAGGAGCACCTGCGCATACTGCGCGAGAAGCTCAAGATCGACGATTCTTCGACGGGAGTGGTCACTCGCGAGGACATCGAGGAAGTGGTCGCGCGCTGGACCGGCATCGCGGTCACTTCGATCAAAGAAGACGAGCAGCAGAAGCTGCTCCGTATCGAAGAAGAACTGCACCGGCGCGTCATCAGCCAGGATCGGGCTATCACCGCCCTCGCTCGCGCGATTCGGCGTAGTCGCGCCGGCCTAAAGGCGCCCGGACGCCCCGTGGGGTGCTTCCTGTTCCTGGGTCCTACCGGCGTCGGCAAAACGGAAGTGGCCCGCCGGCTCGCAGAATTTCTCTTCGGCAGCGAAAAATCGCTGATCCGCTTTGATATGTCTGAATACATGGAGAAACACTCCGTCTCGAAGTTAATCGGGGCGCCTCCGGGATATGTCGGCTACGAGGAGGGCGGGCAGCTCACTGAGCGGGTGCGCCGCACTCCCTACTCTGTGATTCTGCTCGACGAGATTGAAAAAGCGCATCCGGACGTGTACAACATCTTGCTGCAGGTTTTCGAGGATGGTCAGTTGACGGACGGTCTTGGCAATACTGTCGATTTCCGGAACACGATCATTATCCTGACTTCCAACATCGGTGCGCGCCAACTGCAGAAGCAGGCCGGGCTCGGTTTCCAGTCTCCGGACGAACTGGTGGCCGCCAAGGGTCAGGACGAAATGGTTATGGGCGAAGTGAAGAGAGTTTTCAACCCCGAATTTCTGAATAGGCTCGATGAAGTGATCCTGTTCAATTCGCTCACCGACGACGACCTGTTGCGAATCATCGATCTCCTGGTTGGTCAGATTAACGAGACCTTGGTACACCGTCAGGTCCAGATTACCGTCACGCCTGAGGCGTGCCGGTGGATTCTCGAGAAAACTTGCAAGGACCGGAATTATGGCGCGCGGCCGCTCCGGCGCGCTTTGCAGAAGTATGTCGAAGACCCATTGTCGGAGGCTTTGATCCAGGGCGGACTGCAGAGGCCGGCCACGCTGGAAGTTTTCCTCGCCGGCGACGGTTTGTCCTTCCGTCCCCTGGTAGAAGCAACCCCGGTGGCCCACTAAGAATCCCACACGCAAGCTGGACGGAGCAGTCCGGCGGGGGAGCAAGAAAATCTTGGGCGGAAGACTGCGGCCTTGAGTCTAGTCTTGGCCGCCAGCAGGGAAATTTTTCTGCGCCTATTCGAACTCGTCGCGGCCGTGTGTCTGCTATTGACGCCTACAATTCTATGGGCCCAGCAAGCACAGGAGAGTCCTGCCAATCAATACGTCATCGAGCGCATTGAATTCATCGGCAATCGGCGCATCCAGACCAGCACGCTGCGCGGGAGAATACTGTCGCGTGAAGGAGACCCATACAGCCCCGAAGCGCTGCGCCGCGATTTTCAGCTCCTCTGGAATACCCAATTTTTCGACGACATCCGGCTGGAAGTGGAAGACAGCCCCGATCGTCCCAACGCGAAAATCGTCATTTTCTATGTGAAAGAACGGCCGATCATCCGGCGCATCGAATACTGCGAAGGCAGCACCGGCTGCGGTAGTCTTAAGACCATCACCGAGTCCGACATTTTGGATGCGTTCAAGGACAAGAAAGTAGGGCTAAGTGTCGAGAGCCAGTTCGATCCGACGAAAGTGACTCGCGCCGCCGTTGTGATCAAGGGACTCCTCGCCGCGCACGGCCGCCAATTCGCTATCGTTAAGCCTACCTATGAACGCATCCCCGCGAGCGAAGCGGTCAAGCTGGTTTTTCGCATAGACGAAGGACCGAAAGTCAAAGTCGGGAAAATCATCATCAACGGCAACAAGGCATTTTCCGATCGCAGGTTGATTCGCACGATGCGCAACGACCGCCCTTATGCAATCCCGCTCTACTGGACGTACATTCCGGTGATGGATAAAACCTTCGACCGTCCCAAGCTCGAGGAAGACGAGGAACTCGGTATCCGGAGCCTCTATCAGAATAACGGCTATTTCCGCGTGGACGTGACCACTGCCGCTACCAAGACAGTGGACGTCAACCGCCCGGGGATTCCCGGGCCCTGGCCGGTCGTTGGGAGCAAGCACGAGAAGGCGACGAACATTACGATCAATATCGACGAGGGCGAGCAGTATCGCATGGGCAAGGTCACGTTTCGCAGCGGCGATCCCGACGAGGGCCTCGTGTTCAAGCCGCAATTTCTGGCTACCATCTTCCCCATGAAGCCAGGCGACATCTTCGATGTGGACAAACTGCGAAAATCCTTCAAGAGCTACAAAGATCTGTACGGCGAATATGGCTACATCGATTTCAACCCCACTCCGGATTTCGATATAGACGACGCAAAGAAGGTCATCAATCTGACCCTCAATTTCGATCAGCAGAAGCAATACTACGTGCGCCGCATCGAGTTCGCCGGAAACACGACGACTCGGGACAAAGTGATTCGCCGCGAGGTGCTGCTCGATGAAGGGCAGGTTTTTAACAACCATCTGTGGGAACTCAGCATTCTTCGCCTGAACCAGCTGAACTATTTCAACAAGATCAAGCCCGAAGACGCCGACCTGAAGAGAAATGCAAAGACTGGCTCGGTGGATATTCGGCTCAAGTTGCAAGAGAAGCAGAAGCAATCGATCAGTTTCTCGGGCGGTGTCAGCGGTTTGGCCGGCAGCTTCATAGGCCTCTCGTATCAGACCAACAATTTTCTCGGACTTGGCGAGACTTTGACGGTCTCCGCCCAGGTTGGAGACATTCAAAAGAGCATTCTCTTCGGCTTCACGGAGCCCTATTTGTTTGACCGGCCCATCTCGACCGGTTTCACAATTTTCTCAAATCAGTTCAATTACAACACCGCGCGCCAAACCGGCCTTCTGCTCGGGACGCAGGTCGCCATCAACCCGGCACTCCAGGAGAACTACACCAACAACTCGAAGGGCTTTACGGTCTTTGCGAGTTATCCGCTGCGAAAATTCTCCTTCGCCCGCCTCGGGATGACGTACGGGTGGTCCACAACGAATATCACGGCATTCAGTCAGTCCGCCCAATTGCTGTTCGAGTTCACTCAATTCCGGAGCCTGGCCGGCCCGTCAGCGCTTCAGGGCATTCGCGAGAGCTACATCATGCCCAGCCTCTCTTACAATCGGATCGACAGCCCCGTCAACCCGACGCACGGGCTCAGTTATTCGTTGAGCGAGAGATTTGAAGGGGGTCCGCTGCAGGGCAATGTGAACTCAGCCTCGGAGATTTTCTCCCTGAGCTATTTCCACCCGAACTACCACCACCGCAACGTGATTGGTTTACGCGTGCAGGCGGCGACTATTTCCGGATACGGCGGAAAGAACGCGCCTCCCTACAACAAGTACTACATGGGCGGCGAATATGACGTTCGCGGCTTCGAGGCCTACACGGTTTCTCCCTTTGTCGCGATTCCGAACCTTTCGAGCGCCCCGATTACGTATATCGACCCGACGAGACTAGGAAGCAACGGGCAACCAACAGCGCAGACGATCAGCGTGCCCACTTTGCAGTACATCCCGACGCGGCCCGGCGGCGATACGCAGATGTTTGCGAACATGGAGTACCGCATACCGCTCTATCAGGAATATGTGGGACTCTCGATCTTCAACGACGTCGGCGCCGACGGCATTTTGTGGAAAAACCAGTTGCAGCTCGATCCTTCCGCCGTCACCACCTTGCAACAGGAATACCCGAACGTCGATTTCCCGGGTCTACGGATCGGGAAGAATCTGCCTATCATCAGCGGAACAAATTTTGCTCCCCACGCATCTGCGGGACTCGAAATGGTGATTCAGTTGCCGATCATTCAGGCTCCGTTCCGGTTCTACTGGGCATACAACTATGCCCGGCTGCATGGCACGATCCAGGGTCCGTTGGTTACCGATGCAAACAACAACGTATTGCCCGGAGCGTATTACCTGAGCGACGCCCAGAAATCGGCGTTGCCGTACGGCGTGCTACAGACGCAGATCGTCCCTCAGTTGGAACAGTTCCTGCAAATTCAAAGCGAGAAGTTGCCAGCGTCCCTGATCGAACAAAAGAGCGTATTCCGGTTCACCGTGAGCCGCACATTCTGATCCTGAGCGAATTTACACATGCCAAACACGAATGCAAACCGAAGTGCAGCGGCGCCCGCAATCGGCGAAACCGCGTCTGATCGTGGCCCTGTCGCGCGGCCGCTTGGCCTGATCGCGGCGCTTCTCCTGCTGGCAGTTGTTGGCGGCTGCGGCGGAAACAGCACAACCATCGGCGTTGCCGTTTCGGCCGTTGGCCAAGTGGGTCTCGGTTCGTCGCCTACATCGCCTGTTTCAGTTCAGAAGTCGCAAACGCAAACGTTCAGCGCCAACGTTTCCGGCGGCTCAACCACGACGGTATATTGGCAAATCTGCCTTCCCGTCCCCGTGACGAATCCCCTGACCAAGCCGACCACTTGTACGCCGATCCCCAGCGTCAGCGGCTCCGGTTCCGGCACGGTGACGGGCTACGGCACGATCACCCAGAATGGCGTCTACACTGCTCCGCTCGCACTCCCGCAATCGAATTCGTTTGAGGTTATGGCCGTAAGCACGGTGAACTCAAATGCTTTTGGCGTTCTCTACGTCAAAATTGATTCGGGTATTCGCGTCCAGATGATTCCCACGGACGCCACGATTGGCAGCCAGGAAACGTACACCATCACGGCGAACGTCACGGGCACTACCGACACGGCTGTCACCTGGAGCGTGAATGGTCTTGCAAACGGTGACACGACGAATGGAACCATCGTCCCGACCGGGCCGCAGACGGCTCTTTACACGGCGCCTACTTCGACGATTACTGCCAGCATTGTGGCGACATCGTCAGCCGATCCCTCCGAATCCGGTACCTCAACAATCACAGTGTCCAGCGGTGTGGATCCAGCGATTACTTCGATCGATCCAACCACAGCCCAGCAGGGTTCCGCGCAACAGGACGTTTATTTGACTGGCACTGCCTTCTTTTCTACGAGCCAGGTTGTGGTGAACGGTGCGGCCGTCCCCGTCGTTTGGATCAGCGCGACGCGAATGCGCGCGACGATACCTGCGAATCTCCTGGCGCAGACTGGCCCATTGCCAATTACAGTTCAGCGACAGAACGGCGACATGAGCGGTCCAGTCACATTGTCCGTGTCTGCCACGCGGCCGTCGCTCGTTGCGTCTTCCCCGGATAGCGTGGTCGCGACTGTTGCCGGTTTTGGAGTCAGCCTGACAGGCGGGTTCTTCTCCCAAACGGGTACGAGCGCGACCTTCGACGGCTTCCCGGGAACCGGGACCGGAGTTAACGCGGCCATGTCCCTGGCCAGCACCCGACAGGCAACGGCCAACGTTCCGGCGGGCTCTCTCTCCACTCCCGGCCTGTATCCAATCGTGGTGCAGAACAGCGGACTTGCGGCGGGCGCGCCCTCCACATCCGCAATCAATATGGCGGTGACGCCTGCTGCCGGGACATTGCTGACATCTCCCACCGCGACGATTTCGGTCGGAGCGAGTCCGTCGGCGATTGCCGTGGATGAAGCCGACGGTCTCGCCGTGGTGGCCAATACAGGCGCAAACTCCGTTTCCATCATTAACCTCGCGACAAACGCCGTTCAGACTGTTGCGGTCGGCAACGCTCCCACGGGAATTGCCGTCGACGATGCGTTGCCTACCCCGCTTGACCCCATCGCGGTCGTTGTCAACAATGGCGACAACACCGTCTCCAGCATCGATTTGAAGACAAACGCGGTCTCCGCGCCCGTCACCCTCCCGCCGCTCCCATCAGGCGCGACGCCCTATTCCATCGGAATCAATCCGGTAACCCATCGCGCTATCGTTGCCAACGCTTCGACGAACGTCGCCACCATCCTCGACCTGTCAAGCGGCGCCCCGGTGGTTCTCCTGCAAGTAGGAGGAACGCCCACGCAGACGCTGCCGAAGTACGGTACCGGCCCGCGGCCCGCGGTCGCGATCGACCCGCGGCTCAATTGGGCCGTTGTGACCGCCGGAGGCGGGGGGCTCTCCATCGTCAATTTTGTTGACCTCGGCCGGCCCGCTGTTCCGGGGATTGACGCCGGGACGCAACCTGCTGTGATCGGCGACTTGACATTGAACACGGGCGTCCAGGGCATAGGCCTGAATCCCGAGACACACCAGGTCCTGCTGACCACGCCCACGCAAGGAAATCTCACGACGTTCAGCCTGCTCGACCAGTCCGTCAGCACCATTCCATTCACGAATCAGGGCGTCACCATAAACCAGCCCGGCTACGTTGCCGCCGCCATCAGCGCACTGCCGAATCTGGGCATTGCCGTGAACACGAACGCGAACACCGCAGCCATTTTGGATTTGCAGAATCACCTGGTTGTGCAGAACGTAAACGTAGGAAATGCTCCCGTCGCGGTAGCGGTCGATCCTGTCACAAACGAAGCTCTCGTCGCCAATCAGACGGATGGTACAGTTTCGGTCGTTTCGCTCGGAACCGTGCGGTCCAGCGCTTCGCTCGGCTCTTCGCAAGCGCCACAGATCACGCTCTCGAGCCCTGAAATCACGTACACGTCCGCAAACCCTGTCTCCCTGACCGTAAACGGCGGTGGTTTCGCCAGCGGCGCACAAGTCTTTCTAGACGGGACGGCCGTGCCCTCGGTGCTGTCGGCAACCGGTCGCCAGATTACGGCGACTGTTCCAGCCAGCATGCTCACTGCCGCTCGGCGCTATGCGGTATACGTCCAGAACCCGGGCCAATCCTTCATCTCGAATATCGAGGACCTCACCGTTGCCCAATCGGTTTCTGTGGGTGCGCAGCCCTTCGGCGTCGCCATCGATACGAAGTGCGATGTCGCTGCGGTCACGAATTCCGGCGACGGCACAGTCTCCCTCGTCTCCCTTTCCGCCAATGCCGAGCCTTCGCCGTGCGCCAGCGCCGGAACGGTGGGAGTGATTGGCTCTCCGGTTCCCGTCGGAACCACCCCTCAAGGGATTGCGGTTGACCCGCTGCTCGGCTTGGCTGTGGTCGCCGACAGTGGCAGCAACAGCGTGAGCGTCGTCGACACGACCGACACAAACCCTCCGGCGACTTCTTCCGCTTGCTCATCCGGGACGTGTACCAGCGTGACCGGCGTAGGCGTAAACCTCGACACGGCCCTCGCCTACGTGACGGGTGTGCGCAATGACACGTCGGGAACCCACGGGAACTTAAGCGCTTTTTCCCTGCCCTCGAGCGGCCTTCCTTCGAGCGCGACGCTCTCCGGCAGCTTCCTCGTCGACCTGAACCCGGAGGCTGTTGCCGCTGATCCGAATCTTAATTATCTGGGAGTGGCAATCGCCGGTCAGGGGCAGGCCAGCACGGTGGATATTCTGAAGGTGGCTCAGGCGACGCCGCCGCTGCGTCCGAACGGTTTTAATCTTCCGACCGGAATCATCTTCGATCCTTTGAATCAGGTGTTCGTCGTGGCCAACAGCTTGTCGAATACGGTCGGTTTCGTCGATCCAAACTCCGGCGTTCCATCCTTCGCACAGGTGGGCATGAACCCCACTGCTCTCGACTATAATTATCAGACAAGCACGCTCATCACCGCGAACAATGCAAGCCGGACGATTTCGATTCTGGACTACGTTTGCCCGCCGGCGCTCGCAGCAAACTGTCCGGCGCCCCGCGTGCGCGATATTCTGGGACTTGGTGGATCGCCTCAGTTTTCAATCGCTATCGATCCCAAACTCAACCTGGCGGTCTTGGCCGATCAGAGCAATAACCGCGTGCTTCTGATCCCATTGCCCTGAAGCCGTTGGAAGGCCAACCCACTGAAGCTACTGCGCATCCGAAGTAGGCAAGGCGGGCGTGTGAGGGCAGGCGCGGGACTGCGCAAATCGCGCCGCTGGATTCGAGATTGACCCTTTTCCGAAACCGAAGCTATAATGCTCGATTCACGTTTATGGGAATTTCCGATAAGGAGTAGAGCGTCATGAGGAATTATCTGGGAGTAGCCGCTCTGGCGGCGACGTTGGTGGTTCCGGCCGTCTGGGCTCAAACAGGTGGCGCAGCGCAAGCGGATCCTGCGCCAACGAAAGTCGGTGTGCTCAATATGGAAGTCGCCATCACCAGCACACAGGAAGGGAAGCAAGCGGCGAGCGAATTAAATGCGAAGTTCGCCCCGCGGCAAACGGAACTGCAAAATTTGGAGAAGCAGATTCAGGACATCCAGACGCGCCTGCAAACCACGGCTAACACTCTGTCTGACGATGAGAAATTTCGGCTGCAGCAACAACAGCAGCAGTTGAGCCGGACGCTTCAGCGCAAACAGCAGGAAGCGCGCGACGACTACCAGGACGCGCAGCAGGATTTGATCAACTCGCTTGGCCGCAAGCTGATGACCGTTCTCGACAGATACTCGAGCGAGAACGGATATGCCGTCATCATCGATACGTCGTCGCAGCAGACGCCGGTGATTTATGCCGCGAACGCGATCAACGTCACAAACGACATCGTCAAGCTCTACGATCAGACGTACCCGACGAAAGCCTCTCCAACGAAGACGACGGCTCCAGCCAAGCCTCAGCCGAAGCGCTGACGGCTTGCTTCCTGAACCGGCGGCGTTGGAGTTTTTGAGAACAAGCTTGGCCGATGCCACAGCCTGCAAGCGTGCCTCGGCCTCTGAACTGTACGTTCCGCGTGCTAACATGAGCCGGAAACCTTGACTCGCCCGGACTAAGCCTTTTCCGCGAACCTTTGCGGGGGAAGGCGCCAGCTCTGCCAGCAATCACGATGCCTGCCGCGACGATGAAGGCGCTGCGCAAACTACGCCCGCAATCTGGCGCACAGCTCGAATCCATCTCCATACCGGCGGTTGGTCCTGGAGATGTATTAGTTCGGGTACGGGCTGCCTCGATCTGTGGTACCGACCTACACATCTATGGCTGGGACCGCTGGTCTGCCTCGCGCATTCGCCCGCCCATGACGTTCGGCCACGAGTTCTGCGGCACGGTCGAGAAGGTCGGAGACGAAGTCGCGTCGTCAAGACCCGGCGATTTCGTTAGCGCGGAAATGCACGTGAACTGCGGCCATTGTCGCCCGTGCCGCATGGGCCAGCCGCACGTTTGCCAAAATCTGAAAATCATCGGTATTGACTCCGACGGATGCTTCGCTGAATTTGTCCGCATCCCCTCGCGCAACATCTGGAAAATCGATCCGTCTATTCCCGAGCACTACGCCGCGATCTTGGATCCTCTGGGCAATGCGGTCCATTCCGTCACGGCGGGCGATATCGCCGGGCAGAACGTTTTGGTGACGGGAGCCGGGCCCATCGGTTTGATGGCGATTGCCGTCGCGCGTGCCTGCGGCTGCGCTTCGCTGATCGCGACAGAAGTGAATCCTCATCGGCGGGACCTCGCGAAGAAAATGGGCGCCGACGAAGCGCTCGATCCAGCACAACCGGGAATCATCGAAGGGGTTCGCGAAATGACGGACGGCGGCGTAGATGTCCTGCTCGAAATGAGCGGCAATCCGCAGGCGATACGCCAGGGCTTTCAGACGCTCCGTCAAGGCGGCCGTGCATCCCTTCTCGGCATTCCGAAAGATGAGGTCACGCTGGATTTGGTGAACGACGTCATCTTTAAAGGTGCCACCGTGCAGGGAATCTACGGCCGGAGGATGTTTGAGACCTGGGTGCACATGACCGAACTCCTGAAGCACAATCGTTTGAATCTCGAACCGCTGTTCCGCGAGCGGCTGCCGCTTGAAAAATTCGAGAGCGCTTTTTCACTCCTCGAATCGGGGCAGGCAGGTAAAGTCCTCCTTTATCCGAATGGCACGTCTGGATAATATTCGTCCTCGGTGCTCTACGGTGAAGTTCAAATCAAACATCGCGGATGCCCCCGGTCCTCATCTAAAATTGGCGATGATGAAAAGCGTCTTATGCGGGCTCCTCGTCTCGATTTCTCTTGCCCTCCCTGCGTTGGGGCGGGCGCAAGAGCCCCAAAAGGCCCCGAATTTCAGCTCTGATGCCGTTTGGATCGACACTGGCGCGGCCGGCAAGAAAGTCCCGCACTCGATCAACGGTTACCGCGGGCACGTTCTGCTGATCGACTTCTGGGAATATACCTGCATCAATTGCATCCGAGACTTCAGTGTGCTGAAGCGCTGGTACGCGAAATATCATGAGTACGGCCTCGACATTGTGGGCGTTCATTTCGGTGAATTTCCAATGGGCTATAGCGCCCAGAATGTGCGCGATGCCGCCATACGTTTTCAACTTCCCTGGCCGATACTTGCCGACCTGCATGGGTCCATTTGGAATGAATACAAATCGAACGTCTGGCCGAATCGCTACTTGATTGATCCGAGAGGCGATATCGTCATGCACGTGCCGGGAGAAGGTAATAATCGGTCCATGGAAGAAAAGATTCGCGAGCTTCTGGTGCAGTCGCACCCGCAGGTCGCGACGCTCCCGCTCGATCCTCCCGAGAACACGTTTGCGCCGGGGTGCGGCGTCACGACAGACGAGACCTACGTTGGCGACTGGTACGGCCGCGGCGCCCTGGCCAATCCCAAGGCCTATGACAACGACGGCTCGGCCACGGAATTCCACGCGGCGGGCGATCCGCAGGATGGCCACGTAATGCTTTCCGGTAAATGGAGGCCCGAGCAGGCCGGTGTAACCTCACAAGGAAACCAGAGTCGAGCCACGCTCCGCTACCACGCGCGCTCGGTCTATGCAGTCCTCAGCATCGAAAACCCGAAGAAGCCGGTTCGAATCGATCTCTTTCAAGACGGCAAGACTCTGTCGCGGGAAGATGCGGGCGTGGACGTGCGCTTCGATTCGCAAGGTGCATATATTGATGTCTCAGAGCCTCGCATGTACTATCTGGTGAAAAATACGGCTTTCGGTTCTCATCTCTTGACGCTCGAGTCGCAGCATGATGGTCTCGGACTGCACTCATTTACCTACGGAAACAATTGCCAGCAGAACTTCGATCAGCGTTAAGCTGGTAAGCTCAGTCCCACTTCCGACGGAGGCCTCATGACCACACCCGCAGTCAGTCCGCAAGCGCGGCCGCAGGTCCGGTTTCTGCGCGACGCGCTCGAAGACCTGAAATCCAAACATCTCTACTTTCATTTGAAAGTGTTGGAAGGCGAGCAAAAGCCCGTCGCGACCTTTGATGGCAAGGAAGTAATCAATCTGAGCTCAAACAATTACCTCGGCCTCACGACGCACCCCAAGCTTCGCCGCGCCGCCATCGATGCTACCCGCAAGTACGGCGCCGGCTCCGGAGCCGTGCGCACCATCGCGGGCACAATGAAATCGCACATGGAACTCGAAGAACAGATCGCGCGTTTCAAACGAGTCGAGGCCTGCGTCGTGTTTCAATCGGGATTCACGGCGAATTCCGGAACGGTCTCCGCGATTCTGGGCAAGGACGACCTGATTATCTCCGACGAACTGAACCACGCTTCCATCATCGATGGCTGCCGCCTCTCTCGCGCCGCAATTAAGGTCTTCAAGCACAAGGACTATGCCGATTGCGAGCGCGTGCTTCAGGAAACGCGTGAGTGGAACGGCAAGAAACTGCTCATCACAGACGGCGTCTTCTCGATGGACGGCGACATTGCCAACCTCCCGGTCCTCTGCGACCTCGCGGACAAGTACAATTGCATCATGATGGTTGACGACGCCCATGCGTCTGGTGTTCTTGGCTCGCGCGGACGCGGAACAATCGACCATTTCGGCGTTCATGCGCGCGTGGACATCCAGGTCGGCACCCTCAGCAAGGCCATCGGCTCGCTCGGCGGCTACATCTGTGGCTCGCGCGATCTGATCGAATTTCTGTATCATCGCGGCCGCCCGTTCCTTTTTTCCACGTCTCATCCTCCGTCCGTTACCGCGACGTGCCAGGCGGCCTTCGAGCTTCTCGATTCCGAAGTAGGCGACAAACTCACCAAAAAGCTCTGGTCCAACACGAAGTTCTTCAAGCGCGGCTTGAAAAAACTCGGCTTCGACACGGGGACGAGCGAAACTCCGATCACACCGATCATGGTCGGCGATGCGGCCAAGGCATTTCAGTTTTCGCGCGATCTCTTCAATGAAGGCGTCTTCGCTTGCGCCATCGGCTATCCGACCGTCCCAGAGGGCAAGGCGCGCCTGCGGACAATCGTCACCGCCACTCACAAGCGCGCCGATTTGCAGAAAGCCCTCGACACGATCTCACGCGTGGGCAGAAATCTGGGAATCGCTTCC
>DATEKA010000217.1:0-20381 GCA_035277685.1 Candidatus Acidiferrales bacterium | reverse complement strand
AGGGCGTCCGGCGCCTGCTCGCCGAGCGCAGCGTAGACCTCCGTCAGGTGTTTGCGGAAAAGCGCGTCGAATTCCGCGTCGTTCGACGATGCGTGTTCCGGGCCGAACCACCAGGTCCAATCGCTTCCTTCCGCAGCCAGCAGAGACTCATAGGCTCGCGCCAACTCCAGCGGGTCTGTGGGTAAGCCGCGGCCAGCGCGCTGGACAGCTCGGTCATAGGCTTCACGGGCGTCGCGTAGGAGATCCCACGCGCGGACGTCCTCGTCCGCCCCGATCCAGACGTCAAAATTCGCGCCGATCCAGGAAGCCGGAAAAATACCGGCCAGCGCCGGCCGGTCTGGAACCGCCTCCAAAGCTTCGCTGGCGGTCAGCGGGACGATTTCCGTGTCCTCCTGGATGCGGCGATAAAATCTCCGCAGAAATTCGCGACCGTTGCCAGGATAGTGCTCCCAGGCGTTTTCGCCGTCCAGGATCAGGCTTACGGTTGCTGTGCGGCCCGCCGGCTCGCGGTCGCCGATGGCGCGAATGCGGCGGTGCAAGTCTTCGGCAGCGACTTCCGCATCCATGCGGCTGTAGACGAATCCTATGAGATCCGACAGATAGTGATCGCGGAAGAATCCAGTTATTTCGCCGCCGCGCTGAAGACGCCAGGGCGTGTACAGTTCAGGGCCGTTCTCAGGATAGCCGCTTGCATCGCGCCAGAATCCGGTGTTTCGTGTGCGTCCGAGCACCCCTTCGTCCGTCGCGAACCAGCGGAATCCGAGATCCATCGCAATTTCCAGTGCCTGGTCTGAAACGGATCCCTCCGACGGCCACAGCCCTGCAGGAGGCTTTCCGAAAACTCGTTCGTGGAGTTCCCGAGCGCGGCGCAGCTGCTCGCGAGCGTCCCCTGCATACCGGAATGCCGGATGCGGTAGCGGACTGTGCGGGTTCGAGACGCGGGCGATATCCGAATCACAAAGCAGAGGAAGAATGGGATGATAGTAGGGCGTCGTCGAAATCTCGATCTGGCCGCGCTCGCTGGCCTTTCGATACTCGGGGAGCACCAGGCTGAGCAACTCGTGCTGCTTTTGGCGTAGGGCAGCCTTATCCTCCTCCACAAAGTCTCGACCCTTCTCTGATAGCGCGTGGATAATCGGATCCCTTGCGAGATATTCCTCGTCCATCCAGGCCAGTTGAGAAAGAACCTGCAAGTCACGCCAGTCGCGAGGGCTGAAGCGGCCAACGCAGGTTTCGACGCCTCCCGCCTGCACCATCGAACGCAGTTCGCCGAACCGCGGCCAGCGCTCGAGAAAATTCTCGTTCACGTGAAACGCCCGCTCGAGAGCGTCGCGCTTCTGTTCCGCGCGCAGTTCCTCCGCAGGGCCGAAGACAGTCTCGAACCACGGCTCGCGAAAATTACCGCTCGCATATTCGTCGATCTGCGCCGCAAGTAGGGGCACGACGTTAAACGTCGCGTGGACACCGGGAAATTCCTCGAGTACGCGCACCATTCCCCAGTAGTCCTTCGTCGCGTGCAGACGCGTCCATGGCAGAACGTAACGCCCCGTCGAGGGGTCGCGGTACTGCGGCTGGTGCATGTGCCACAAAAGAACCAAGTGTACCCGGCTCAACTCCTCAGAACCTCCTCACACGCTTCCGGCGCAACCGCGTCCGCTCCACGTTTAACTCTTGGCGCTTTGGTTTCTTGTCGAAGGGTGGGCCGAGGATGCCGCCGTCGCGCGAGCTTTGCCGAAAATTTTGTTTGGAACATCCGTCTTCAAACGCCCGCGGCGCATCCTATCGCTCATGCTACTATTGCCCCGCGCACAGATGCGCCTGCTCGACCGTTACATCGCCTACGAAGTAGCCTCTCACTCCCTCTTGGGACTTGCCGTCTTTACGTTCGTCTTTTTTGTGCCGCAACTCGTTCGGCTGATGGATCTCGTGGTGCGCCATTCAGGAGGCGTCGGCTCGATCGCGCTGCTGTTTGTCTCTGTATTACCCCCGGTGCTGGTGTTTGCGATGCCCATGGCGGTTCTGGTCGGCGTGCTGATCGGTATTGGACGGCTCTCAGCCGATAGCGAAATCGTCGCATTGCACGCTTGCGGAATCAGCTTTCGGCGGCTCTTGGTCCCGGTCGGACTCGTGGCCGCAGCCTTTTTCGGAATCACGCTATTCATCACTTTGTGGCTGAGCCCGATTGCCGTGCGCGCCTTGCGCGGACTCGAGGATCAGATCCTCTCGTCGCAAGCGCCGTTTGCCGTGCAGCCGCGCGTTTTCGACGAGCGCTTTCCCGGCTGGGTATTATACGTGCAAGACGTAAGCGCTGCGGCCACGCATTGGCGGGACGTCTTCCTGGCTTCGTCCGGCAATGCAAGTTCTTCCAGCATAACTACCGCGCAAGATGCCTCTATTTCCGCCGGGCGAGGAAAAAACCAGGTTGAAATTCGCCTGGGCGCCGGAAATACCCAGACATACAACCCTCGTAAGCCCGACGCGTACAGCGTCAGCACGTTTGCCGCGACGGAAATTCCGATTGACCTGTCGAAATCGCCAGGAGCGAACGCCGCGAGCACGACCGTCTCCGATGCCGAGAAGAGTCTGCGGTCGCTGCGTTCGGTGCGCGGTCCGGGATGGCGCAATGCTCGAATCGAACTTCAGCGTCGGATCGCCTTCCCGGTCGCATGCCTGGTCTTCGCGCTGCTCGGAGTGCCCATCGGCGTTCGACCGCGCCGTGGCGGCCGGGCGGCGGGCTTGATTCTCACGCTGGTGCTGATCGGCGGCTATTACTTCATTTTTGTTACGGGCGATCACTTCGCGCAGCAAGGCAAGCTGCCTCCCTGGGCCGGAGTGTGGGCGGCGAACATCGTCGCTGCGGTGATCGGATTCGGTTTTCTGTATCGCATCGAGCGCATTCGGCGGCCAAGCCGCCTTTTGGCATGGCTCGATTCCCTGCGCAAGCGTGCGATTCTCCTTTCCCCGCGTGTGCAGAACGCCGACAACCTGCGCGCCGCGCCGACTCCCAACGGTCCCGTTACGAACGGCGCCTCGAAGACCGTTTTGACGGCGAACGGAGCGGCAGGCGCGCCGCAATATGCCTCCACCCTTCGGGCGACGATTGCAAAACGGACGCTGGGATTTCCCTTGCTCCTCGACCTCTACCTTCTGAAGCGATTCTTCTATTACCTCGTGCTGCTGCTCGCTGTTTTCGTGCTGATATTCGACGCCTTTACCCTTTTTGACCTGCTCGGCGACATCACGAAAAACCGTGTCTCTTTCTCTGTCGTGCTTAGCTATTTCCGCTTTCTGGTTCCCTACATGGTCTACCTGCTGGCGCCGCTGGCGACACTCGTGGCGACGCTCGTCACCCTTGCGACCCTTACGAAGAACAACGAAATCATTGCGGTCAAAGCCAGCGGCATCAGCCTCTACCGCCTGATTCTGCCGCTCGGGCTGGCAGGCTGCCTCGTGGCCGGCGGAATGTTCGCCATGGGCGAGACGTTTCTGCCCTATGCAAACCAGCGGCAGGACGCCCTGCGCAACCAGATCAAAGGGCATCCGTCGCAAACGTATTTCCAGCCCGCGCATCAATGGATTGTCGGCGAGCGTTCGAAAATTTATAACTACGAGTTTTTCGATTACGAACGCCAGCTCTTTGGCGGCCTGAGCGTGTTCGAACTCGATCCTGGAACCTTCGAGATTCGCCGCCGTGTTTTCGCTTCCCGCGCGACCTGGGATGCTACCGAGAACACGTGGATCCTCACCGGCGGCTGGATCCGCGACTTCCAGGACGGCCGGATCACGAATTTCGTTCCGTTCCGCGCCTACTCGCTAGCCGAGCTTTCCGAACCACCCGACTATTTCCGGCGCGAAGTCTTGCAGTCGGACCAGATGAACTGGCGCGAATTGAGTTCTTATATTCGCAGCCTGCGGCAGGCGGGATTCGACACTTCCCGCCTTAATGTGCAGTGGCAGGAGAAATTCGCCTACCCGCTGATTGCCGCCATCATCGTCTGCCTCGGAGCTCCGTTCGCATTCCTGGTCGGCACGCGCGGAGCCATTGGGGGTCTTGCGCTGGCCGTAGGAATTGGAATCGTGTATCGCGCAGTTGCCGCGCTGCTCGAATCAATGGGAACGGTCGGCTTGCTCCCCGCCGTGCTTGCTGGTTGGGCGCCGGATGCGATTTTCGGTTTCCTCGCGGTCTACTTCTTCCTGAAGATGCCTACCTAGCGGGCGCTCCCTTGTCGCACTCACGATTTACTACAGTTTTTTCGACATGATGATGCCATAGCACTCGATCGTGCCACGGAGAGGACGTGGCGGATGAAACTCTTCCGTCCGCACCTGCGCGTAGCCCAACCTCTCGTAGAAGGGCAGGAGTGCCGCCCTCGGGCTCAACACACGCAAGTCCATCCAACGGCAACCGCGCCCGCGGCAGTGATCCTCCGCTGCCGCCACCATCATCCGACCCAAGCCCGTTCCCTGCCTCGGAGGCTCAACAGCGAGCATACCCATGTAGGCCCGCTCGCCCTGCACTTCCACATACACGCACGCGACGGCGCGCCCTGAATGATCTTCGGCCAGCAAGAACTCCCCGGCTTTCATCGTCTCGGCCATGTGCGCCGCATCCGTCCGTGTCCCTTCGATAAAGTCCTCGACCACGAAGGCCGGGTTCACCACCCCGATCAAGGCCTCGATGTCTGCCGGCGTTGCCACGCGTATGCGCACCGTCGGCCGTGGATTAGCGTGACTTGCCATCTTGGATGCTCCGGCTCATTATGGCCGGGCGTAGCCGGGTCGCAAAGAGATGAAATCGGAAAATTTGAGGCCAAACGCGCCAAGCCCGCGTTCGACGGCCAGGGACCTGACGTGCAGCGCGAGCGGAATCTGGTTCTGGTGCGTCCCTGCCATTGCCCTGGTTGTTGGTCTGCGCTGGACGCCCCTACTACCCTGGTTATGGATCCCCGCATTCCTGATAATGGGATTGGCCTGCCTCGTGAACGCCGCTCGATGCGGCCGCGTGCATTGCTACATATCCGGTCCGGTTTTTCTTCTGGCAGCCGGCTACGTGGCGCTCGCGGTCTCGCTTCGTTCCATTCCCATGGTCCCCGGACCGCTTCTCGACGCTGTCCTTCTTCTGGTTATCCTGGCCTTCCTCGCCGAAACTCTTTTTGGCAGATATCGCCGTCGCGACTAGCACATTCCTTTCCTTGTACAATGCGACCTCCGGAGGGTGCCATGACCTTTCGCTGCAAAGCACAGTTTCGCCACCAGATGAAAATCCTCCTCATCGTGTTTAGCCTGAGCCTTTCGGGATCGTGCGCTGCGTTTGCGCAAGCAACTCCTGCTGTCGCGCCGACGCCATACGCTGCGGCCCGCGCCAACGCACACAAAATTGGCGACGAACTGCTCGCGCGCGGGATTCCCGGGTTGACAGTCGCAGTTGCGGTGCATGGCCGCCTGGTTTATGCCGAGGGGTTCGGCTACGCCGATCTCGAGGAACGCGTCCCTGCCTGGCCCACCACGAAGTTCCGCATCGGCAGTATTTCCAAGAGCCTCACCTCCGTAGCTCTGATGCAGCTTGTCGAGCAGGGCAAGCTCGATCTCGATGCGCCCGTGCAGAAGTACGTCCCCTCCTTTCCCGATAAAGGCGCGAAGATCACGCCGCGCCTGCTGGCCGGACATCTCGCTGGAATCCGCCACTATAAAGGTGACGAATTTCTCATCTCAAAACACTATGATTCTGTTCTCGACGGCCTGAATATCTTTGAAAACGATCCTCTCGTTGCGTCGCCCGGAACGGCGTTCCATTATTCGAGCTATGGATTCGATCTCCTGAGCGCGGTGATCGAATCCGCATCCGGCGAAAAATTTCTAAGCTATATGCAGTGCCACGTTTTCACACCTCTCGGTCTCCTCGACACTACGCCTGACGAAAATCGCCCAATCATCGCGGAGCGTTCGCGCTTCTATGAACGCGAGAAGGACGGCACGACGGACAACGCTCCATACGTGGACAACAGTTACAAATGGGCTGGCGGCGGCTTTCTCTCCACGTCCGAAGACCTCGTCCGCTTCGGCTCCGCCCTGCTTCATCCCGGCTTCCTGACCGAAAATTCACTTCGGCTGCTGTTTACGTCGCAGAAGACCATTTCGGGCCAGGAAACCGGCTACGGCATGGGCTGGTTTATCGGGAAGTCGAAAAGCGGCCAGCGCATTTACCAACACAGTGGAGGCTCGGTAGGGGGAACGTCCCAGTTGATCATCTATCCGGATTCGCACGTCGTCGTTGCACTAGTCACGAATCTCAGCGAGGGTCTCTGGAAAATTGACGATGTCGAGGCGATCGCCGAGCCCTTCGCCTCCAAGTAAGAAGGAGCGTAATTTTGCGTTGACGGTTCATTTGGACGCGAATTGTACCCGGCTACTCCTTCGCCGGATCCGAATTGGCCTGCCCGGCTTTGCAACTTCGTTCAGGCTGATTTTCAGGGTCGGATGTTTACGCGGCCTAGACCGTTCGGCGCACCAATCGCTTGTCAGTTACACCCGGCTGGTATACGCTCCCCCTAATGAGGACCAGCCGCCCAGAATCCCCTTCGGTCTGGACCGGCGCCGCTGCACTGTTTCTCGACGCCTGTCTGCTCGTGCGCAATATCTTCATTTACGCGCTTCCCGGCGGGCTCTTTTTCCTGATTGGACTTGTCTCCCATCGGCTGAATCTCGCGCAGATAAACACCTATTTCGCGCCGTACCATCCGCCCTCCTGGGCGCTCGGATTGCTTCTGATCGCGGCGTGCTATCTCGCCGGGCGCTTGCTGTTCGCGATCGTGTCTCTGCGAGTGGAATTCTGGAAAGTCGTGCATTGGAGCGATCCGGACTGGCTCGCCGAGTACCCGACCGAGGTCACCGCGCGCGACCTCGTCCTTCGGCACTACTTTCCCGATATGTTTCTTGGCATGGAACGTCGCGAGACGGGTATGCGCCTGACGTTTGCGTCGATTGCCGCCCTGCTGATCGGCTGGCTCATCTTCATCGAGTTCCATCCGGCTTTTGGCGATGTGATCATCTGGACCGCGGGCCTCCTGTTCCTTGCCACACTCGGCAAGATGACTCAGCTCGGTCGCGTGCGCAAAGCCATCCATGCCGCCGGCGAGGAGATCGAAGCGCGCGAGAAGGCCGCCCGCGAGGCCGAAGCCGTCATCCAGCCAACCGGTGATGAACTCCGCTTCATCATTGATTCGATCTTCAAGGCGGCGGAGCTGACATCCCAAAGGCAGTCCTCTTCTGAGGCAGACGAGCCGGAACCGCCTCGAACCACTCGGTTTGGCAACGGCGCGCAGTCTCCTTCGGCGGAGGAGTCGACTCCTGCCTTCGGCCTCCCGCGCTTGTAGCCCGCCCCATCGCCAGTCCGACCCTGTATCAAAAAGCTACATCGTTAGGATTCTTAAATCTGCTGGGCGCCATTCGGCTTCGCTTTGCATTCGCTGTGTACCCGATTGAAACTCTTTCGCTCGCAATTCGCTGTCCTAGTTTTGGCCGGTCGGCCAGTAGCCCTGGAATGACTCCGCCCCTTAACCTGAGGAATCAGACAATTGGGGACCACTCATGGCCGATCACAGACGATGTAGGACTAAGCATCTAAATTACAATGACTTACAGGAGTTTCGGCTTCGGGATCGGTCAGGCGTGCAGGCTGGATTTCTTGCCTTACTGCTGGTCTTGCTGCCCGTGGCGGGAATTGTTCTCCCCGCTAAGGCCGCTCCCCAACATGCGAGCGACGGTGCCGCGAGCGTCGGTTCCGGCGGCGCAAGACTTGTAAATACGTCTGCAGAGGCGGACCTCCCCGCAGCAGATCTCGCCCAGATCGCGACGAGGATGCTTCAGATGGTCAACGCGGACCGTAGTTCCGCCGCGGCGTTCGCTGAAACGAAGGGGAAAGCCCGCCCGCTAGAGTGGGATCCGCGGCTCGCTGCCGTGGCTCGCTCCCACTCCGAGGAAATGGCGGCAACTGGCGTCTTCAGCCATCGGGGAGCGGATGGCAGCTTGCCCATGAATCGGGTGACCACGGCGGGTATCCGCTGGGTGGCGACGGGTGAGAACATAGCCATGGCCAGCAGCATCGCGCAGGCTGAAATGCTCTTCATGGACGAGCCCAAATTCCAACCCAATCACCGCGGCAACATCCTCGACGCGCATTACAACCGCGTGGGGATCGGCGTTGCCCGATCCGCCGACGGCTCTCTCTACATTACCCAGGAATTCGCCGAAATCCCTTAGGCGCAGGCGAGTGACCGGCGCGAAACGAAGGCTGCGTTCTGCGCGTTCTTGTTCCCTGCTCCATTGACATTTTCAATGCCGGCGCGTATCTCTTAATCATATCTAACAGTGTCGGATTCGACACGCTCGAACAATGGGAGGGCGCTCGTGCAACTTTGCAGGTTCGCGTGTCTTTTAATTTGTTCGGTGGGGCTTCTGTGCGGGGGAAGCGCAATCGCCCAGAATTCTCCGCCGGCTCAGCCTGTTCCAAAACACGTGGATGGCCCGACAAGCCCTAAAGCGCAGAAGGCCTACCAGGAAGGCATCGCCCTGATGAACAAACGGAATTTCGTCTTCGCCGTAGGCAAGTTCAAGAAAGCAGACAAGGAGGATGACGGACGGTGCCCCGCATGCCAGGCGAATATACGGCGGTGCTCAATCGAAATCCGCGACTGGAAGGACGCCGAGGCTGCTTCGGAGGAACTCCTCAGCGAGGCTCAGGGCAACGCGGCGCTCGCGGTCGCACACTACAATCTGGGAGCCGTTCTGCTGCAAGAGGGGCTGGAGAAACGCCGGGACAAGAATTTCACCGAGGCTCACGATGAGTTGAGCAAAGCGCTGGCTATCTCGTCGAGCTTTCCGCAAGCATTGTTCGCAGACGGCGAGGTGTTAGCCCACTTGAAACAGGACGAGGCTGCAAAAGCACGCTTCGAAAGCTTCTTAACATCCGGGCAGCCGAACGATTTGGATCGTCGTCGCGCGCAGCTCTTCATTAAAGAACCAGAACTGGCTCGCGCGCGGATGGCCCCGCCCTTTAGCGTAACCACGTCGGACGGAAAGCGTATCTCCCTCGACGATCTCCAGGGCAAAGTTGTGTTACTCGACTTCTGGGCCACGTGGTGTGGTCCGTGCCAGGAAGCCCTTCCCCACATGCGCGAGATCGCAAAGAGATTTCAAGGCCAGCCGCTGGTAATCCTTAGCGTGAGCCTGGACGACAACGAGCAGAAGTGGAAGGATTTCATCGCGAAGAACGGGATGACATGGCTCCAGTATCGGGACGGCGGTTTCGAGGGTCCAATCTCTCACCTGTTCGGCGTCGATGCGATTCCCCACACCTTCACCATAGATTCGGATGGAGTTCTTCAGGACGAACATATCGGCGACGCCGCAATCGAGGGGAAGCTGAAGAAACTCTGCGCCCGAGCGGAACAGGAGCAGTCACCCCAAACTGCCGCCAAATGAATCGCCCGTAAACGACCGCGCCTTACCGTTCCGATGCGTGCTTCGACCGCAAGTCGTTACCACGCGACATTCCCGTCCCGATTTTCCGGTTCCCCGGCCAGCGCGCCATCCCGAACCCAGTTCCACTTGTTTTTGCGGGAGTGTGTGGTCAGGGTCTGTTTGTTTCGGCCTTTCCTTGCGATGCCAAACGTCCGACCGCGACCGGTCTCAGGGGCAGTTGGGGGGCTCGACCCGATTCAGGGCATCAAGCGAAAGAGTGTCGGCAATTGAACGAACAGTTCTAGAATGCTCTACCGACGCCGCATGGACCGGAGCACATGCTGAAAAAGATCGCGTCTCTCTTGATTCTCCCTGGGCTCGCAGCGGCTTCTGCGGCGGCTCGGCAGGACCCGAAGACGGTCGAAATCCGCGTCCACGCCGATCGGACGACAGGCTCATGGAAACCAGTCTGGGCCTATGTGGGCCACGACGAGTCAAACTACACCTATTCACCGGAAGGCCGCGCCTTGCTTTCGGAGCTCGCCGCGCTCAGTCATCGCGCGATTCACGACCGCGTCCACAACCTCCTGACCACCGGTGATGGAACGCCCGCGCTGAAGTGGGGCTCGACAAACGTTTACACCGAGGATGCGCATGGCAATCCGGTGTACGACTGGACGATTCTTGATCGCATCTTCGACGCGTATAAACAACT
This sequence comes from Candidatus Acidiferrales bacterium, assembly GCA_035277685.1. GTDB lineage: Bacteria > Acidobacteriota > Terriglobia > Acidiferrales > UBA7541 > Palsa-295. The sequence goes on along the minus strand of DATEKA010000217.1, from coordinate 10,207 downwards.
CGGCGTCACGCCATACGTTGAGATCGGCTTCATGCCGGAGGCGCTTTCCAGTCGTCCGCAGCCATACCGGCACGATTGGCCTCGCGGCCCGCTCTTCACCGGATGGACCTTCCCCCCAAACGATTACAACAAGTGGTCCGAGCTGATTTACGAGTGGGTCCGGCATGAAGTTTCGCGTTACGGCCGCGAAGAAGTCGCGAGCTGGGACTGGGAAGTGTGGAACGAGCCGGATATCGGTTATTGGCACGGGACGCGTGAGGAGTACTTCAAGCTCTACGATTACACAGCTGCGGCCGTGAAACGAGCGCTGCCAGAAGGGCGTATTGGCGGTCCGGCAACGACCGGTCCTGCCGGCGCAAACGCGGCGGAATTTTTGCGAACATTTCTCGCCCACTGCGTGAACGGAAAAAACTACGCGACTGGAGGAACAGGAGCTCCGCTGGATTTCATCTCCTTCCACGCCAAAGGGAAAACAAGCGTCGCGGACGGCCATGCACAAATGGACATTGCGCACAGCCTGGCGGACATCTCGGCGGGGTTCGCCATCGTGACGAGTTTCCCGGCTCTCCGTCGCCTTCCCATCGTGCTCAGCGAATCCGATCCCGAAGGCTGCGCCGCCTGCGCCTCAAGCGTTCATCCGGAAAACGAGTATCGCAACACATCGCAATACGCCAGCTACGAAGCGGAACTTCTTGACGGTACGTTGGCCCTCTCGAAGCGTTACAACGTCAACCTGCAAGGCTCGGACACGTGGGCCTTCACCTTTCCGGGCCAGCCTTATTTTTACGGCTATCGTTCGCTTGCGACCCACGAGATCGACAAACCGATCCTCAACGCATTCCGAATGTTCGGGCTAATGCAATCGCAACGAATAGCCGCAGAAAGCAGCGCGGAGATTAACCTCGACGATCTATTGAAGAATAGCGCGCGGACGCGATCGGACATTCGCGTCATTGCGACGCGAGGCAAAAGTGAACTGAGCGTTCTGGTCTGGAACTACGAGGACGACCCCGTTGCGGCCCAACCGGAGCAGGTGAGCGTACAAGTAGACGGTTTGCCGCCTTCACTTGGCGGCGTTCGCGTGGCTCACTTTCGCATTGATGACGGTCACAGTAACGCCTTCAGCGCATGGAAGGCGATGGGCACGCCGCAGAATCCTTCAGCAGACCAAATCGCCAAACTGAAGGCTGCTGGCCAGCTTCAATTGCTCGCCGCTCCGGCCTTAGTCAAAGTGACCGCTGGCCACGCCAACCTTTCGTTCGTCCTGCCGCGCGAGGCTGTATCGCTGATTCGCCTGGACTGGAACACCCCGCGCCCGGCGGACGATTGATGGATGAAGGGGCATAGTTGAAGCGTTATTTCCGCTTATTTGCGGCGCCCTTCTTCCCTTTGGCGCTCTTCTTCTCTTCGATCACGGCCTGAGCAGCAGCCAAACGCGCGATGGGGACGCGGAATGGGGATGCGCTGACATAGTTCATGCCGGCCTGATGGCAGAACTTTACGCTGTCGCCGTCGCCGCCATGCTCGCCGCAGATGCCGATCTTCAGCTTCGGGCGCGTCTTGCGGCCGTTCTCAATAGCCCATTTAATAAGGATGCCCACACCCTCCGTATCCAGGGTCTGGAACGGGTCGGCCTTGAAAATTGCCGCCTTATGCTCGTCCACATAGACCGGAAGAAAGCGGCCTGCGTCGTCGCGAGAGAGGCCCATGGTTGTTTGCGTGAGATCGTTCGTGCCGAACGAAAAGAATTCGGCGACCTCGGCGATGTGACCCGCGAGAAGAGCGGCGCGTGGCAGCTCGATCATTGTGCCAACGAGATATTCAAGTTTTACTTTTGATTCTGCAATGATCGCATCGGCCACTTTGCGCGTCTCGGTTTCGAGGATTTGCAGCTCCTTCTTGTCCAGAGTCAGCGGATGCATGATTTCAGGTAATACTTTAATTCCCCGCTTCTGGCAGTCTATGGCTGCTTCGATGATTGCCCGGACCTGCATCTCAAGGATTTCCGGGAAAATGATGCAGAGGCGGCAACCGCGAAAACCAAGCATAGGATTCGCTTCGTGCAACTGTTGCACGCGCCGCTCGACGGCTTCGGCGGTGATGCCCAACTTCGCCGCGAGCTCTGCTTGTTTCGCCGGATCGTGAGGCACGAATTCGTGCAAGGGCGGGTCAATCAGGCGAATCGTCACCGGCAGTCCGTCCATCGCTTCGAAGATTCCGGCGAAATCGCGTCGCTGGAATGGCAGGAGTTTCGCGAGAGCGGTGCGGCGAGCTTCGGAGGTGTCGGCAAGGATCATTTCCTGGATGGCCCGCTGACGTTCCGCGCTCTTTTCGGGATGCTCGAAATCCTTGAAGAACATGTGCTCGGTACGGCAAAGGCCGATACCTTCGGCGCCCATATCGCGTGCCACGCGAGCGTCCTGCGGCGTGTCGGCATTCGTCCGCACGCCTAATCTGCGCACTTTGTCCGCCCACTTCATCAATGTTTCGTATGCTTTGGGAGGCTCGGGACGCGCGAGTTCGATTTCACCGGTGTAAACGGAACCGTCGCCGCCGTCGAGGGTGATCCATTCGCCCTGGTGGACGACGCGGCCGTTGGAGCTCATCTTCTTTGCTTCCGTATCGATGTCGAGCTTCCCCGCCCCGACGATGCAACACTTGCCCCAGCCTCGCGCGACGACGGCGGCATGGCTCGTCTTGCCGCCCGTCGCAGTAAGAATTCCCTGAGCAACATACATCCCGCCGACGTCCTCGGGGCTTGTCTCGCGCCGCACGAGGATCACTTTCTCTCCCCTTTGGGCCCACGCTTCCGCTTCTTCCGCCGTGAAAACAGCTTTGCCAACAGCGGCGCCAGGGACCGCGTTAATGCCCTCGGCGATTTTACGGCCAGTCAATTCGTTGCGGGGCGTTTGCGGGTTGAGCACGGGATAGAACAGCCGTTCGATATCCTCGGGCTTGATCCTTTCGAGAGCCTCCTCGACAGTAATCAATTTTTCGTTCGCCATATCAACCGCCATGTTAAACGCAGCGGCGGGCGAGCGCTTGCCAGTACGCGTCTGAAGCATGTAGAGCTTGCCGTTCTCGACGGTGAACTCCATGTCCTGCATGTCCCGGTAGTGCTTCTCCAGCGTGTGGCGGACCTTTTCGAGCTGCTGGTAGACTTTGGGCATGCGCGTTTTGAGTTCATTAAGGTGCATCGGCGTGCGTATGCCCGCCACCACGTCTTCACCCTGGGCGTTCAACAGAAAGTCGCCGAAAAAGGTCTTCTCCCCAGTGCTGGGATCGCGTGTAAAGCAGACGCCAGTGCCGGAACCGTCGCCGGTATTGCCAAACACCATCTGCACGACATTTACCGCAGTGCCGAGCAATCCGGTGATCTTCTCGACGCGGCGGTACGTGACCGCCTTCTCCCCCATCCACGACTCAAACACCGCTCCAATCGCGCCCCAGAGTTGATCGACCGGATTCTCCGGGAAATCGTTGCCTGTTTTCTGCCTAAAGTAAGACTTATACTGCGAAACAAGCTCTTGCCAGCCCTCGGCGGTGACCTGGGTATCGTCCTTTACGCCGAATTTCTTTTTCATCGCGCGCAGTTTTGCTTCAAGTTCTTCTTTGGGGAGACCGATCACAACGCTCGAATACATCTGAACAAACCGGCGAAACGCGTCCCAGGCAAATCGCTGATTGTTCGTAACTTTCGCCAGGCCCTGAACCGATTGATTATTGAGACCCAGGTTGAGAATCGTCTCCATCATGCCGGGCATGGATCTGGCCGAGCCCGAGCGCACGCTAACAAGCAGCGGATCGTTGCCGTCGCCGAGCTTCTTGCCCGTGAGCTTTTCTAGCCGCGCCAGGTTTTTTGCGACCTCGACGCGAAGTTCCTTAGGATATTTCTTGCCATGCTTGAAATAGTAGTCGCAGGCTTCGGTCGTAATGGTGAAGCCGGCCGGAACCGGCAGGCCAATCCTAGTCATCTCGGCGAGCCCGGCGCCCTTGCCACCTAGGACCTCCTTCATTTCGCCCGTGCCGTCCGATTTCCCCGCGCCAAAGAAATAAACGTATTTCATCTTGCTCCTCTGTGAGAATTGACGCCCGCCCACCCGGCGTTCGGGCGTCTGATTTACAAAATTCACGTGGTACTTCATGTTTTGGTTCGTTCGTTGGTGAAAGCCTGTGTCGGCCAACCGACAATTAAATTGCGTCTTTAGCCTTCGCAGTCCCGCCGATCCGAACATCAGGCATCACTTGAGGATTGGCGTCGGCGATCCGACATTAAAAGTACGGCTTCAAAAGATTGCCTCCGCCCATCATGTGCCGCTTCCGCTCGATAGGGCGCCGGCTCAAGTTGCGCTCTCAGATTTACGCTGCCGGATGGGCGGCGTCCTTCGATTCTTCGCTACCCAGTTCCGAAAAGTCCGCGATCGTCGAAAATTCCTTTAACAATCCACCGAGCAGCGCGATCCGGTTGCGGCGGATATTTTCGTCTTCGTGCATCACTAGAACCTTGTCGAAGAAAAAATCAACTGCCGGACGCAGTTCGGAAATTTTTTCGAGAGCCTGACGATACTTCTTTTCCTTTCTGCGACGCGTGGACTCTTCCCCGATCCGTTGCGCAGCTGACTGAAGCTGGAGCTCGGCGGCTTCCCTGAGCAGCTCCTGCTTCACGGTGGCCTGGACTTTGTCACTCGCGCCCACGGATTTTTCGAGTATATTCCGAATCCTTTTGAAGGATGCGGCCAATGGCGCGAAATTCTTCGAGTTTCGGATAGCCTTCAACGCGGCCACGCGTTCCACGGCGTCCACGAGGTCATCGGAGCCGGCTGCAAATGCCGCGTTGATTTCGTCGTACGCAAATCCGCGGCGCTCGCGCAAAATATAACGGGCGCGTTCCAAAAGAAACTCGAGCACCTGGTTCTGGGCCGTGTCCGAAACACCGATTTTTGGCGCATATTCGCCGATGCCGCGACTTGCCGCAGATACAGCAGCAGAGAGAGAAAGCGGAACTTTGCGCTCAAGGACGATTTTGATAACGCCGAGCGCGGCGCGTCGCAGAGCGAACGGATCGCCCGAGCTGGTCGGGATCGCGCCCACAGCGAAGCAGGCCACGAGCGAATCCAGCTTATCCGCGAGCGATACGGCGCAACCGGTGAGATTCCGTGGTATGGGATCATCCAAGCCGGCCGGCTTGTAGTGGTCATAGACAGCCCCGGCGACATCATCGGCTTCACTTTGGGCTCGGGCGTAAAGGCCGCCCACAATTCCCTGCAATTCCGGAAATTCCCGGACCATCTCGGTAACGAGGTCGCACTTCGCAAGTTCAGCGGCGCGGTCCGAGCCGGCGACGTCGGCTTCCGTTACGCCCGAATTGAACCATTGCTCGGCGAGCCAACGGGCGAGCGCGCGCATGCGGTCAACCTTACTCTTATAACTGCCGAGCCGCGATTCGTAAGTCACAGCCGCGAGTTTAGGAAGGTAGTCCGCCAGCCTGGTTTTCTGATCCGTCTCCCAGAAGAACCGGGCGTCCGCGAAACGTGCCCGCAAGACGCGCTCATGGCCCTGCCGCACAAGCCCCCTGGTATCCCGTGCCAGGTTGATGACAGCAAGAAACTGCGACGCGAGTTCCCCGTCACGCGACTCCAGCGCGAAATATTTTTGATGTCCGCGCATCACGGTAACTAGAATCTCATCAGGCAGTTCGAGGAACGCCGGATCAAACCCTCCAACGATCGCAGTGGGATATTCGTTCAAGTAAGTGACCTGATCAAGCAGGCCCGCGTCCTCGTGCGCACGGAGGTTTTTGCGTGACGTTATCGCGCGAATCTCTGATTCGATTTTCCTGCGGCGCTCCTCGGGTCGGCAAAGAATGAAGTTCTTCTTTAACTTCGATTCGTAGTCGCTGGGACCGACGACCGGCACGCTCCTTTTCCCAAGGAAACGATGGCCTTGTGTGCGGTTCGAGGTCCGCACTCCAGCGAAGGAGAACGGGACAACCTTGCCGTGGAGAAGCGCAACGATCCAGCGAATAGGGCGGATGAATCGGGGGCTGTGCGCTCCGCTCCAATACATCGAGCGGGGCCAGGGAATCTCCCGGATTGCCTGCGGAAGAAATTCAGAGAGTATCTCGGAGGCAGGGCGCCCACGAATGACTTGCACGGCCGCGACGTATTCGCCCTTGGGCGTACTCACAAAGGTCAACTTCGAGAGCGGAATTCCCTGCTTCTCGGCGAAACTCACCGCTGCACGCGTCGGCTCGCCGACATTATCAAAGGCCACGGATTTCGGCGGACCCGTAACTTCTCGCGTCCGATCTTCTTGTTTCATGCGAACCTTGCGCACAATGGCCGTCAGCCGGCGCGGCCCGCCGAAAGTTTCAATCGAACTTCCACTTGGGCTCTGATCGAGCAATCCATTCGTTAAAAAATATTTTTCAAGTATTACTTTCAGTTCGCCGGAAGCCTTGGCGATCATGCTGGCTGGCATTTCTTCGCAGCCTATTTCAAAAAGGAAGTCCCCGAACTTTTCGGCGGCGTTCATGGGCGCGCCCCACATTCGGATCCGCCGCGTATCGCCTGCTGCTCCGTCCACGCGCGAGCGACCTGCACGGCAAGTTTGCGCACTCGGCCGACCATGGCTGCGCGTTCGGTCACGGAGATAGCCCCCCGCGCGTCCAGTAGATTGAAGAGATGTGAGCATTTCAAGCACAAATCGTAAGCTTGGAGGACCGGGAAATGGAGCTTTTCCCTCCCCACGGCCTTGCCGTATGCGGCGAGAAGCCGGGCTGCTTCCGCTTCATCGAGGTCGAAATGCTTGCGGGTTGCCGCAGTGTCCGCGTGGTCGAAGCTGTAGGATGAAAATTGCTGCTCCTCCGCGAGCCGGACTTGGCGGTAAGTAATCGACTTCGACCAGCGCACATCGAAGATGTTGTCGACTCCCTGGAGATAGGCTGCAATCCGGTCCAAGCCGTATGTCAACTCGACGGAGATAGGATCGAGGTCGAGGCCGCCGCACTGCTGGAAATACGTGAATTGGGTTACTTCAAGCCCGTCGAGAAGTACTTGCCAGCCGATCCCCCAAGCGCCCAGGGTTGGAGACTCCCAATTATCTTCCTCGAAACGAATGTCGTGTTCCTTTAGATTGATGCCAACGGCGGCGAGGCTGTCGAGGTATAGGCCCTGGATATCGTCCGGCGACGGCTTAAGTATTACTTGAAGCTGCGTGTGCTTGTAAAGGCGGTTCGGATTTTCGCCGTACCGCCCGTCTGCCGGCCGGCGGCTGGGCTGAGCGTAGACGACGCGATAAGGCTCAGGCCCCAAAACGCGCAGGAATGTTTCCGGGTGCATTGTGCCGGCGCCGACTTCGACGTCATAGGGCTGCTGGAGGATGCAATCGCGTCGCACCCAATACTCTTCAAGTCTTAGTAGAAGGTCTTGGAATGTGAGCCCATGTCCTGTAGTCGCCGTGGAGTTTTTATTTTGCTTCGCTCCATCCACTCGGGGGGCCGTTCGCGGATGATCTCCGCGTAATGAGCGCGAATACTTCATGCCGGCTCCAGCAGTTCGCGTGACGTCAGCTTTCGATCGATTTGATGTTCGATGATATCGAGCATAATGTCCGTTACTTCACTCGCCGCCCGCGGCTGTACGGCGTCTTCCGTCAACTGGTCGAGCCGCTCGGCCAATATCCGGACAATCGCGATCAGGGCTGTAGTGGACATTATCCGAAGACCGGGACGACGGCAACGACTGCAAACAATCGTCGAAGAACTCGGCGAAAAATATGCCGTTTGTGCGCCATCGATTTGAACCCTCACCGGTTGTCCGCAACGCGAGCAAAGGTCCAGCGGCGGAAGCCAGCCTCCCAGCTTCACCGTCCAAACCGTAAAGTAAGCGAGCGCCGGCTCGACTCTGCGCGTACGCTTTACGGTTTGCGCGCACAACAGTAACAGCCGGAAATTGGCATCGGACGCTTCTCGATCAGGCAGGACAGCCTGCGTGATCTCGCTGAACAAGGACAACCCGACGCTCGAGTCATAATCGCGGAATGCATCCACGAACGACTCGACGATCTCGCATTGATTGATGCGGACCAATTCGCGCGTTTCCCGTTCGTAAAACCAGATGCGCACGTGCGAGAGCCGCTCAAGAGTCGAGCCGAAGCGGCTTTTGGGACGCCGGGCGCCGGCCGCGACGCCGCGCATTCGCCCCATGCTCCGCGAGAGGAAACTGACCAATCGGTCCGCCTCGCCGAGCGGGTAACTCTGCAGGACAATGGCCTCGGATTCGTGAAGCGGCATCAGCGTGTCGGCGCGGCGACAAGCAAAGCACTACTTGAACCGCACCATGAATATCCTCGCTCACATGGCTTGCGCTGAAACGCGCATCAAAACAAATTTTTGTACCACAGCCACGTAACAGGTGCAATCCGAATTGCGAGTTCCTGCGGCAATGCCTGCGACCAACGACATGACTCACTTGATAACGCGGTTGCGAAACGGTTGCGCGAACCTACCGCACCCCGCTACAGTGGGCGCTACATGGACAACGGAAGTTCAGGCAAACCGCTCGTCGCCGGAATAGGTATCAATGCGACTGACACAGTGATCCGGTTGCCGCGGTTCCCTGTTGTGGACAGCAAAGTGGAAGTTGCTTCGGCGGAAGTGAAGGCTGGCGGGCAGGTGGCCAGCGCAATGGTCGCGTGCCGCCGTTGGGGATTACGCGCCCGATATGCGGGCAAGATCGGCGGTGACGCAGCGGGCCGGTTTCAGATGGAGGAGATGCAGCGCGAAGGAGTCGAGGCACATTGGATAACGGCTCCGGAACATGCCAGCCAGACCGCGTTTATTCTCGTGGATGAACCGACGGGCGAGCGCACGGTCCTATGGAAGCGCGAATCTGGGATTGCTTTGTGCCCCGAGGACCTTCGCCGAGAGTGGCTCGCAGGAGCCTCCGCGCTGCTGGTGGACGGTCACGATACTACCGCTGCGGCACTGGCAGCTCGCTGGGCGCGTGAGGAAGGCATCCCGGTAGTGGCGGATCTCGACAACCGATATTCCGGAGTTGAAGAGTTACTTCAATTCACGGATTATGCGCTTACATCCAGGGACTTTCCGGGCCGAGTCACAGGAGAACAGAGTTTGCTTCGATCTCTTCCCGAGATACATAGGCAGTTCAAGTGCCGGTTGACGGGCGCAACTCTGGGGCGATTGGGTGTGTTGGCATGGGATGGCCAGCGGTTTGTTCTGTGCCCCGGATTCCGTATCAATGCGATCGACACTACAGGTGCCGGCGACGTTTTTCATGGAGCGTTCGTTTACGGACTAGTGCATCGGTGGCCGCTTAAAGAAACACTTGAATTCAGCTGCGCGGCCGCGGCACTAAATTGCGAGGCTTCGGGCGCACGGGGCGGGATATGCTCCGTTGGAGAAATCGAGTTGATGCGACGGGCTGGGATTCGGTCCGAGGCGGCGTTCGGAGCTCAAGAACTGCTTGAGGCCGCGCAGGCTGCGCAGCCAACAAAATGATCCCTCTGAAAGACGAGACGCCACGACGGTCTACGCCGGTTGTAACGCTGATCCTGATCGCGGCGAACGTGGCAGTTTTCTTCTACGAGCTTTCACTTTCGCCGCACGCTTACGATGCCCTCTTGCGGACGTACGGACTTGTGCCAGCGCGCATCCAGTATGCCTTAGCGGGATCACACGCTGTTAACTACGCTCACGCGTTCGCGCCGCTCTTCACATGTATGTTCCTACACGAAGGATGGCTGCACATTATCGGGAACATGTGGTTCTTGTGGATTTTCGGGGCGAATGTGGAGGATCGCTTCGGGTCATTCGTCTATCTCGTCGTCTACCTGGTGTGTGGGATCGGCTCAGGGATTTCACAAGTGTTGTTTTCGTGGGGATCGCCGATTCCGTCCATTGGCGCGAGTGGCGCTATATCCGGAATTCTGGGTGCTTATCTCCTGTTTTTCCCCGGTTCGCGCATCCTGACGCTCATTCCTCTGTTCATCATCTGGTTTACCGCGCGAATTCCTGCCTTTATTTTCATTTTGCTGTGGTTTGCCATGCAGTTTCTGAGCGGGCTCGGATCACTTGGCGCCGCAAACAACACGGGCGGCGTTGCTTGGTGGGCCCATGTCGGAGGCTTCGTTCTGGGAGTGCTGATCGCGCTCGAAACTCGAGCGGCAGACCGCACGGTGCGGTACA
>DATEKA010000216.1:0-15778 GCA_035277685.1 Candidatus Acidiferrales bacterium | reverse complement strand
CAGAAGATTGTTCGCATAGTTGGGGCGGAAGAACCGCTCGGTGCCGAAGAACAGGGTGGCGTCATGTTCGTGCCAGCCGACTCCATCGCCCGTGCGGAAGGCCTGCGTGATCTTCGGCTCGTCCTTGAAGCAGGACGAAATGACATGAAACGCGCCCGGGAGGTCGAGCGTGGTCATGGCAAAAGCCTGCTCGGCCGGCAGTTCGTACTTCTGAGTCGCAGCGTCATAGTTCAGGTAGCCGCTCGCCGCATTCGCGTTCAGCCACTCGCGCACGTACCGCTCGTTCGTCTTGGTTCTTTCGGCCAGTTCAGCGGACGTCAGCCCTCCCGCGCCAGCCATTGCCTTGTACAGGCCCAGCTTGTCGCCGATGACGATCAGCGCCGCGTGCATCGCCGCGCCCATGTCACCGACGGCTTTCTCCATGAAGGCGTTCAATTTCGCTTCATCGGGTTGGATTGCCTGGCCTGGTGTAGCCATGTCGACCTCCGGACGCTCAGAAGAGCGGGAATCCGATTGAGGGGGATTGTAAGGGAGGGGTGCGCGGCAAATCAAGCGCTCGCGCGGGAGTATGCCGCGCCAGTCTAAAAAAATGCAAAAAGGCGAAGACAGGGCGAACGTGAAAAAACGGATCTTTTGGCGGCTAGAAAAATCCATGTTACTGATTACAGGCGTGTTACGCGACTTTCTACTCGTAGGCATTTGCGGGTAGACGCTGACTGTATGGGGGCACTCGGAAAGCCCCTCGGAACTAAGGTCGAAGGACCTCTGTTAACTCACGGGTGATTTTTCGGTTCAGTCCGTCGAATGCCGCTGGCCTGCCAGGCCGACGGGTCCGCGCCCGGCTTGCAGACCCGATTTAAGCATGCGAAAATTCGTTCGATCTTCGTCGAGTTTCGCGGTCCAGTTCTGGTCTAGGTCCGCGTAGCGAGGGTCTTGCGAGGATCAGACTGCCAGCAAAGGCGATATCGTCTAAGGGTTAGGACGTGGCCCTCTCAAGGCCAAAATCCGGGTTCGAATCCCGGTATCGCTACCAAGCCCCCATTTATCCCGTGTAATACTTCAAATCGATCTTGGGGTTTTGCGTCTGAAAAACCGCCATGCTCTGCTCAGCTTTCCGAATGGTGTCTCGAACAATAGTTCTACGCAGTTCATCAGGTCGCAGGTTTCTAGGCAAGAACGGCGTTGTGGGCATATCGAGTTGTACGACATAAGTTTCAAGGACTTCACGAAGTTTAGGATCAGGGAAAATTGCCGGGTAGAGTGCGACGCCCTCTGAGTAGCCAGTCGGTTTGACAGTAAGGCGAGGACTTATTCTCACGAGTTGATGTGCCAGTCGGTCAAATCTCTCCGACCAATCCTGTTCCTCTTTGTTCTGTACCTCCTGCCTGTGCATCTGGCCCTTCATTATCCGAACTTGTTGCCGTGCGTACACGATGCTCCAGACCCCGCACACAATTCCGAAGAAACCACCGAGAACACCAATGATGCCAGACGCAACCTGCCAAAGGCTCATAGCCTCCGTATAATACGCCAAGCCACCATGTACCGCTTCGCCAGAGAAGATTCTCCCTTCGTTCCGCGTTCTCCAGGCTATGGTCCTTCAAACAAGCGGGCGAAGTTCTGAGCCTGCGGAAGGGTCGGGAAGAGATGCCTCAAATTCTCGCGTTCGTCTGGAATGCCTCATCGAATTCGTGGACAAGGATCGCTTTCATCCCGTGTGACCTCGCCAAGAGATTTTCCGCGAAAAATGGCCGGAAGTCGCAGCTATCTCCCGTAGAGCTTCGCTTTGCCGTCGGCCACGACGGCCACGTAGCGCCCTTCAGACAGGAACTGCATCACTTTTTTGCCCGAACGCGCGAGTTGCGCCCATTGCGATTTGGTTGAAGGGTTCTGCTCGAGACCGCGAATCGGGCGGCCTTCAAAGACGAAATCGACCTGTCGCAGGCGGCTTCTGGGAGTTCGCTTCACCTCGTAGCGTTCCCCTTCCAACTCGACGACGGCAGCGTCGACGAGTACCTGTCGCCACACCTCGATCAGCGTCTCTTCAAATGAAGTTTTCATTCACGGGATTATAATCCTGCTTGCGTGACCGTTGAGTAAAAGCCGTCTGATAAATGCTTCCGAGGCAAATCGACCGCTCGACCTCAGGGGCTGAAGCCCCTTAGTTGTCAGTGTCTTAATGTCGGAGCTAAAGCTCCGACCCCCTATGAAGCTTTCATTTCGCAGGATTATAATCCCTGCCCCGGGCGACCGTTGAGTAGAAGGCGTCTCACAAATACTTCAGAGGCGAATCAAGCTTTCAGTGTCTTAATGTCGGAGCTAAAGCCGTGTCTGCCGCCAGGCGGGCTCCGACCCCCTATAAAGCTTTCATTTCGCGGGATTATAATCCCTGACTGGGTGAGCGTTGAGTAGAAGCGGTCAGTCGTCTCATAAATACTTCAGATGCAATTCAACCGCTCACCTTCAGGGGCTGAAGCCCCTTAGTTTTCAGTGCCTTAATGTCGGAGCTAAAAGCTCCGACCCCCTATGAAGCCATTGGACCGCGTCCGGACGGACATCAAATTCGCTTTTCGGCAACTGCGAAAATGCCCCGGATTCGCCGCCACAACGATATTGACTCTCTCTCTTGGCCTGGCTGCCGCCGTGGCGATTTTCTCTTTCGTGGACTCGGCTTTGATCCGGCCGTTGCCGTATGCGGACCTCTCGCGCCTTATGGGAGTATTCAAGACGTCGGCGTTGGGCGGGGAACGGCTCGGGTATTCCTTTCCCGATTACCTCGATCTGGAACGTTTCAATCGCGTATTCGCTTCGACTGCCGCATACGAAGGCGACAGTTTCGTGCTCTCGGAAGGCGGGTCTCAGCACCTGGTTACCGGAAGAGGCGTGACCGGGAATTTCTTCAGGGTCCTTGGCGTCGTCCCGATTCTTGGAAGGGATTTCGCTTCGAGTCCCACCACCGAAGATCTGCAGTCAGCTCCATCTACGGCCATTTTAAGCTACGCGGCGTGGCGAAAGTGGTTCGATGGGAGACCGGACGTGCTGGGCAAAACCGCGACGTTGGATGGAGAGTCTTACACCGTGATCGGCGTGCTGCCGCGCAGCTTCGCCTTCGCCCCAGCGGGAGACACTGAGTTCTGGACAACGCTCCGTCCTTATGCAGGAAAACCCTGCACGTTGAGCCGCGGATGCATGGTGATGGATGTCATCGGCCTGTTGAGGGATGGATTTACCACACAGCAGGCGCTGGCCGACGTGCGGCGAATTGCGGCGCAGGAAGCGAAGGAATATCCGGACCCGGACAAAGAACGCGGCGCTAACATCCTTCCTTTGACCGGGGTGATCCTGGGCGACGTCCAGCCGATTTTGCTCGCGTTGCTCGCCGGAGCGGGGTTGCTGCTGCTGATTTCGTACATCAACGCAGCAGGTCTTCTCCTAGCTCGATCGGAAAGCCGGCGTCGCGAATTTGCGGTGCGTAGCGCGCTCGGCGCCGGCCGCGGACGCCTAATCCAGCAGTTCATCACAGAGGGGTTCGTCCTGGTGGCAGCAAGCGCCGCGCTGGGGCTTTTGGCCTCGACATTTGCGCGGCAACTGCTGCTTAGACTGATTCCCGTCAATATGCTGAGCTACATGCCGTATCTGCGCGGAACGGCCTGGAATTGGCATACGACTGCGTTCGCCGTGACGCTCGTGCTGACCGGCTGCAGTCTGTTCGCAGCCATCGCGGCCTTCCGGCTTCCGTTCTTCAGCCTGCGGGCGGGTTTGGCAGAAGCGGGCCGAGGCGCGGCCGGAAGTTCCTGGCGCCGGATCGGAGCAAAATTAGTCGTTCTTGAACTGGGCACCACGATGATCCTGCTGGCCGGCAGCGGCCTGCTTGGTAAGAGTCTGTACAGGCTACTGCACGTAGACGTTGGGTTTGTGCCGGATCATCTGGCAGCGCTTGGAATTCTGGCGCCGGATTCCAAATACTCGAATGACCGGCAAACGACGGCATTGCACAGAGAAATTCTGAGCCGCCTCGAAAACTTGCCCGGCATCATGGCGACAGGCACGGTGAACGATCTGCCGGTTGGCGGGGAGGGCGGCACGCAGATCGGATTGGTGGGCCGGCCGAGTCTCGGAATAAACAACGAGGTGGGACATTTGGTGATAAGTCCGGGGTATCTATCCGCCTTGCAAGCCCGGCTATTGAGCGGCCGAGATTTCAATGAGCGCGACAACGCAAGCGCACCTCTCGTCGCGATCATCAATCAGACCCTGGCGGCGCGCTATTTCCAAGGCGAAAACCCGATCGGCAAGCAGTTTTTCTATCATGCGCACGACATAAGATTGGAAGCATCGCAGCCGCACATAGAGATCATCGGCGTAATTGCGGATGTGAAACAGAACGCCCTGGACGAACCTCCAACGCCGGCCGTATTCACCCCTTTCGACCAGGGGCCGGATGATTCTTTTGCCATAGTGGTACGGACGTCGCAAGAAGCCGGATCAGCCTTGCCGTTATTGATCGCGACACTACATAAAATTGATCCAGGTATTCTGACCTTCGACGCCGCCACCATACGTGAGATTATCCAGGACTCTTCAGCAGTCTACTGGCATCGCGCTTCCGCATGTGTGGCAGGAGGCTTCGCTGCCGTCGCGCTGCTGCTTAGCACGATCGGGCTGTACGGGGTCATTGCCTACTCGGTCAGCCAGAGAACGCGTGAAATTGGAGTGCGGATGGCGCTCGGTGCAACGCGCAACTCCGTATACCGGCTCATTTTGAAGGAAGCCGCGTTGCTGATTCTGATGGGCCTCGTGATCGGCGCCGTGGGATCCCTGGCGCCCGCGCCACTCATGCGCAGCCTGCTCTTTGGCGTTCCCTCCTGGGACGTTTCCGTTATCGGCGCCGTCGCGACAGTGCTGGCGATTTCCGCTCTGCTTGCCAGCTTTGTGCCCGCTCGGCGCGCGGCCTCCGTAGATCCGCTGGAGGCCCTCCGCGCAGAATGAACGGCTTCATTTCGCTGTTTGCCAGGCTGCCTCCCTCGATGTCCGGCCTTGCGATTGGATCGCGCGGAGGTTTCATTCACGGCGTGGATTATAATCGCCGGATGCCTGGCGTCAGCAGCCGGCATCGAAACGGAAATTCCATGGGCGTGATCTATGCAGGAACCTCGGGCTGGGCTTATCCGGCGTGGAAGCCGGCTTTTTATCCGGCAAAACTAGCTTCCGCCAAATTCCTGGGCTACTACGCAGCCCGCGTCAATTCCACTGAGGTGAATTACACGTTTCGCCGCTTCCCGACGGAAAAGCTGCTCAGCGGGTGGGCCGAAGCAACGCCCGCAGGATTCAAATTCGCGATCAAGGCTCACCAGACGATCACGCACGTCAAGCGTTTGCAGGATGCCGCGCAATTCACCAAGGATTTTCTCCACGCGCTGCATCCACTGCGCGACGCCGGCAAACTTGGGCCCGTTTTGTTCCAGCTCCCGCCGTTCCTGAAACGCGACAGCGTCCGCCTCGGGGCTTTCCTCTCGGAATTGCCCAAGGCGCACCGGGCGGCCTTCGAATTCCGTGATCCGTCGTGGTTCTGCGAGGAGGTGTATTCGCTGCTACGCGGTGCGAATGCAGCTCTGTGTCTCGCGGAGAGCGAAAAGCTCGAAACGCCGAAGGTCCAGACTGCCGACTTCTGCTATTTCCGCCTGCGGAATCCCGAAAAAATGGATTCGGCCGCGGAACGCGAGGCGTTGTCGCGCACCGTCAACGATTTGGCTCGGGGTGGAGACGTCTTCGTGTATTTCAAGCACGAAGACAGCCCGGAGGGCGTTCTTCGCGCCGAAGAGCTTCTTGCCAAGGTTAAGCATTGAGCCGGAGCTCCGTTTTCTAAAATGGGATTTCCCGGAAACTGCGGCCGGCTTTCAGGTTCGCGTCAACTGGAACAGCCCCTCGGGCTGGAGCTTTGAAGACGCACTCGCTGCGGAGCTCTTCGCGCCGTTCGGGGCCGGACGCGGCAAGTACTCCTGCGGGAGCGGAGCTTCATAATTCTGAAATCCCGCCAGGCTCAGTGCTCGTTTCACTTCGGGATTCTTCATGAAGGTCTCCCACACGAATCCGGTTCGGGCATTCTCCGCCATCAGCATGGTGATGCCCGCGTCTATACCGATCACGTCGGTGTCGTACCAGTTGATCAGGGGATTGAAAGCATCGACGAACCCGTACTTGCTCCATGTGCCCGCGCCGTAGTTGAACCGGACATTGCGCAGGACGCGCATGCAGGCCTCGGTCAGGAAGACGACGGACCCACCCGTTGCGCACGGCACCACAGTTCCATCGATGGGCCCGGTTTTAGGAGGGCCGCCCCAGACCTGGTATCCGTTCACCGAATCCGACGCCGTAATGCCCCACAAATCGTTGCCGTAGTCGGGAAATTCCCTCGCGAGACTCAAGCAGAAGCGGCGGTGAACGTCCGTGGCAACAATCGAGTTCTGGAAGTAATCCGCGTATTTGTCGTGTTTATTGCGGAGGTCGAACCATGCTTGCGGGTATTGGTGAATGAAGAGAGGGCCGGAGGAACCGACGTAGCGAATACCGTCGTATTCGAAGGCGGTACGATTCCAGGCATTCCAGGTGCCGGCTCCCAGTGAATGTTTCGCCGCCCCAATTCCCAGAAGGTAAATCATCATCAGTTCGCTGTAGTTCGCCCAGCGATATTGCAGAAAGCCGGTCTCCGGAGTCCATCCACCCGGCAGGATGAGCGTGTCTTCCGAAAGCCAATCCCAGTTCACACGGTTGTAAATGCGTTCGGCCAGATCGGGGATCTCCGGGGTCCGGTCGAAGTGCTGGCGGCAAGTCAGCACCCCGCAGAGGAGGATAGCCGTATCGACGGAAGAGACCTCCGAGTCCCATAGCCGGGCGCCGGTGTTGATGTTGGTCCAGTGGTAGAAGAAGCCGCGATGTGTGGGAAGCTTTTTCCAGAGAAATCGAAGCGTCTTCACCACGCGGTCCCTGGCTTGAGCGTACGAGATGTAACCTCTGTGCTCTCCGATGCAAATTGCGGTCAAGCCAAAGCCTGTAGCCGAGATGTTGCCCAGCACTTTGTTGTCAGGAGCTCGCGCGTTGCAGCGATCGCGCACCAACCCGGTCTCGGGGCTCGCCTGCTCCCAGAAATAGAGGAAGGTCGCGTGCTCGATCTCTTCAAGCAACAACTCATCTTCCTGGGAAAGGAGCTTGGTTTGTGCCAGGGGCGGACGAGAGGAGATCGCCGCGTCAATGGGATGGAGTTCGAAGGCGCCGAAAGGAAGGCAAGCGCCTGCAATGAAGACCTGTTTCAGTAGCTCTCGCCGGGACAGGCCGGCGCTGCGGGACATCTTCTTCTTGCGGGCGGGACTGTTTGTCGGCAAATGAAGAAACCGAGAATCGAAATCCGCGCTCAGGAACGAAAGCGGCCCCTGGCGAAAAACGGCCCAGAAACCATCATACTCCAAGGAGGAAACCACTCGTTGACTCAAAACCGAGCTGTTCAATCCAAAAGCACGATGAAGGGGGCGATGGGTTCAGGGTTTCAGGGTTCAGGGTTTCAGGGTTCAGGGTTTCAGGGTTCAGGGTTCAGGGTTTCAGGGTTCAGGGTTCAGGGTTCAAGTCCATGTCCCCCGGTGCGGAACCCGGCGCCCCGGCGCACATTGATGCGTGGCACCCGCCGCTTGCGCACGGCCAGCTTCAGCTCGAGGAATGCCCGCCGTGATTCCAGCGAGAGTGACACCTGCTTGTGAACCCTTCGGCTTTTCCGCTTCCGCCGCCGTCCCGGAGAACGGCCGCTTTTTTTTCCCGCGTCAAATGGTCAACCTGCCGGGGGCGATCATATCAAACCATAGGCTGCTTGTTTCGGCGGCGCCCCCCATACCAGCATGTACCCAGGTGCAACGGTTGACACCCGCACTGTGGGTGCCTCATAGTGTCTCGGGGTCTTCTCTCTTGATGGCAGTCGAGGTCCGCGGAGCTTCGGGCCTTCTGAAAGCAAAAGCGCTATTGGTGGCGGCCATTTTAGGGGGCCTTTTGTGGCCGCAGGCGGCTTATAGCCAGAAGGTTGAAACTCCCCAGCAGACAAACGAAAAGATCCTGCAGCTTGCCAGCCGAGCTCGGACTCAACCGATGGACATCCCCGTCGGCGTGGGCGATCTTGTACACATCGACGTCTTCGATGTGCCCGAGCTTTCTCGCGACGTCCGCGTTTCGCAGACTGGCGACATTAGTTATCCACTCCTGCCAGGACTGATTCATATCGCCGGACTCACCACGTTTCAACTGGAACAGAAGATGGAGCAGTTGTTTCTCGAAAACGGTCTCGTTTCGCATCCGCAGGTCTCTGTCTTTGTGAAGGAGCAGAACAGTCAGGCGATTTCCGTCGTAGGAGCGGTCCAACGTCCGATGGTCTACCAAGTTGTCCGGCCGACGACCCTGCTCCAGTTATTGGCGGACGCCGGAGGGATAGCGGATGACGCCGGCGGAGACATCCTCATCACGCGTCCAGCGCCGGAATCCAGCACGGCTCCTCTGGGCACCGGCGTCGATCCATCGCCTGCGAAATCTGCCCCAACTTCGGCGCAGGGAGACCCTCCCGGCGCTACTGCGTCCGCGAACACCAGCGACGCGCCGCCCATTTCTGCCACTGATCCAACGTCAGATCCGCCGCCGGCGTCACAGGTCATCACGATTCACCTCGAGGACTTGCTCAACTCGGCCGACTCGAAGTTCGATGTTCCCGTGCATGGAGGAGACGTAATTCGCGTTCCCAAGGCGGGCATCGTGTACGTCCTGGGGGCCGGGATTGTATCGCCGGGCGGCTATGTCCTTCAGGGCCACGGGCAGGACGTGACGGTGCTCAGGGTCGTCGCTCTCGCTCATGGTCTGACCGGTTTTGCCAAGCCGGACGAGGCGGTGATCCTGCGCACGGATCCCGCTACTGGCAAACGGGACGAAATCCCTGTTCATATCAAGAAGATCGAGAAGAACAAAATTCCGGACATGCTCGTGAAGTCGAACGACATCCTTTACATTCCCGATAGTGCGGGCAGGAAGGCTTTGGCTCGCTTGGGCCAGTCGGCCATCGGCATCGGCACGGGTGTCGCAATCTATCGCGTAGCCTACTGATCTCCAGAGGAAAGAAAGGCAGCCGGGCTCACAGATCATGGAAGACTCGTCGAAATTTCCGCCACGCAGGCTGCCGGAGTCGCTCGCCGTGGTGCCCGCTCAGGCGGCTCTTCCGTGGGATCATCTTCCCCGCGATCCGCACCTCCTCGACTATCTGATCATCCTGCGCAAGCACCAGTGGCTGATCATCACGTTCCTTCTCACCATCGTTACCGTGGTGACGATTGCTTCGTTCAAGATGAAGCCGGTTTACGAAGCAGCCGGGCGCATCGAGATCGACAAAGAGTCCCAGGCGCAGATGCAGCTTCCGAACGGGATGAACGACTGGGACGAGTACATGGACACAGAGGACTATATCGAGACGCAGTCGAAGATCCTGCAGAGCGAAACGCTGGCCCTTCAAACCATCCGAACTCTCGATCTCGGCCGCTACCCGGAATTCGGGGGCGCGGGAACGGCGCCGGCCTTTTCGAAGGGTTCCGCGCCCAAACGCCCGGCGATTCTGGGCGCCTTCCTCGGCCGGCTGGGAGTCAAGCGCGTCCCGAACAGCCGGCTCATCGAGGTTAGTTTCACGGCGCAGGATCCGAGGCTCGCGGCCCTGGTCGTGAACACGCACCTGCAGAACTTTATCGAGCAGAATTTCCGCAGCAAGTACGACGCGACCACACAGGCCTCGAACTGGCTTTCCGCTGAACTGGAAGAACTGCGCATGAAGGTGGAGAAGTCGGAAAACGACCGTCTGGCGTACGAACGCGAGAATCAAATCTGGCAGATTGACGAAAAACAGGACATCACCACCCAAAAACTCGCGGACCTCAGTAGAGCCGTCACCGACGCCCAGACGGCGCTAGCCACCAAGCAGGCCTTGTTTCAGATGGCCACTTCCGGTGGTGTGGACGCTCTGCCCGCGATTCGTGACAGTGCCCTCGTCCAGCAATTGCTGAAGCAAAAGTCCGATTTGGCGCAGCAATACGCGGACGCGCTCGGCCAGTACGGCCCGAATTTCCCCAAGGTTCAACGCCTGGCCGCGCAGCAGCAGGAAGTCGAGCAGAGCCTCGGCAAAGCCAGAAATGACGCGATCGAAAGCATCAAAGAAGACTACGAAACCTCGCGTGATCACGTTGCCATTCTCGAGCAGGCTCTCGACAAGCAGAAAGTAGACGCCAACCAGATGGCTGAGAAGCTCGTGAATTACCACATTCTGGAGCACGACGCCGAGGCCAACAAACAGCTCTATGACGGTCTCCTGCAGAAATTGAAGGAGGCCGATCTCGCAGCCGGGTTGCGTTCCAGCAATATCCGCATCGTTGATCCCGCGCTCACTCCAACTGTTCCGACGGCTCCTCAGAAGACTCGCAACATATCGCTGGCGTTTGTTGTCGGCCTGATTGGCGGAATCGGCCTGGCCGTCTTCCGCGAGTATCTGGACAACACTGTGAAATCGCCGGATGAAATTGAGACGCTCACCGGCCTTCCTGCTCTGGCAGTCGTGCCCGCGCTCGCCGGTTCGAATGGCCACCACGGCCTGGCTCGGCTCGCGGGCAACGGATCCGGGCGTTCGGCCGAAGCTTTCAGGGTGGAGCTTGTTTCCTATGCTCAGCCGAAATCTCAGATTTCGGAAGCGTTTCGCGCCCTGCGCACGTCGCTGCTTCTTTCGCAGGCCGAGCACCCGCCGCAAGTAATTCTCGTTACCAGCGCCTTGCCGCGCGAAGGAAAGACGACCGCCGCCGTCAATCTGAGCGTAACCCTGGCGCAGCTTGGCGACCGCACCCTGCTCGTGGATTCCGACCTTCGGAAGCCCGGCGTGCGGCGCGCCCTGAACCTGCCGCCGGGAAACGACATGGGACTCAGTTCCTACCTCGCCGGCGTTTGCGGGCTCGAGGACATCAGCGTTCCGCATCCCACGATCCGGAATCTCTCGGCGCTCACAACCGGCCCCGTGCCTCCGAGCCCTGCGGATCTTCTGTCTTCTCACCGCATGCGCGAAGCCATCGCGGAGTTGCGCCTCCGATTCAAGTTCATCGTCATCGATTCTCCGCCGGTCATGGCTGCCACGGACGCGGTAGTTCTGTCCGCGCTGACCGACGGTGTTCTGCTCGTCGTTCGCAGCGGCGAGACGCCCAAGGAAGCTTTCACGCGCAGTTGTGATGTTCTCGCGGCCGTCAAGTGCCGCATGCTCGGCGTTATTCTGAACGCGGTGAACTCCGGCGCTCCGGACTACTACTACTCATACCGCTATTACCCATACGCTTATGGCTATGGCTACGGCGAGGACGGGTCCGACGGACCGTCTGCTTCGGAAAAGAGCAATGCGGCTACATCCTAGTTCCGCCGTTCAATCTGCCGCTTAAGGGGGTTTTCGTGCGTTACTTGATCACGGGCGGCGCCGGGTTCATCGGCTCGCATTTGGCCGAGGCGCTGCTGAATCGCGGCGGCACTGTTTTGATCCTCGACGACTTGTCCACGGGAAGCGTCGAGAATATCCGCCACCTGAAGAAATTCGATCGCTTCCACTATTTCTTCGATTCTATTTCCAACAAACAGTTGCTCGCCGAGCTGGTCGACGAATCCGACGTAATCTTTCATTTTGCTGCGGCTGTCGGCGTCCGCTTGATCGTGGAAAGCCCGGTGCGCACACTTGAAACAAACGTCTATGGCACCCAGCTCGTGCTCGACGCAGCATCGAAGAAAAAGAAGCTCGTCTTCACGGCGTCCACGTCCGAAGTCTACGGAAAGAGCGAAAGGGTCCCCTTCCACGAGGATGCCGACCTCGTTCTCGGCGCGACCACCAAGGGCCGCTGGAGCTATGCGGCTTCGAAGGCTCTTGACGAGTTTCTTGCCCTGTCTTATTGGAAAGAAAAGAAGCAGCCGGTTATCGTAGCTCGCTTCTTCAACACCGTGGGACCGCGTCAAACGGGCCGTTACGGAATGGTTCTGCCGAATTTCGTGCGCCAGGCTCTGGAGGGCTCCCCCATCACCGTCTTTGGTACCGGCAAGCAGTCACGTTGCTTCTGCGACGTGCAGGATACCGTCGAGGCTGTCCTTCGTCTGGTATCGAACCCTGCCGCGGTCGGCGAGGTGGTCAACATCGGAACCAATCAGGAAATCTCGATTGAGGCCCTGGCCCTTCTCGTGCGAGAACGCACCAAAAGCTCATCGCCGATTCATTACATTCCCTATGATGAAGCATACGAACTCGGATTCGAGGACATGCTCCGCCGTGTACCTTCGCTCGAGAAACTCGAGCGAATCACTTCATTCCGGCCCGCGACTTCCCTCGATGAAATCATTGACCGCGTAATTGCCTCCTTCGAGAAGAAACTGGCGGAAGAGGCCTGGATCGCTGGAACCGAACCGCCGGCCTCCGTGGCAACGCGTCTGTCGGCTGGCGCACAATCAGATTAGGACTTCAGTTCTTGATGCGTGACACGGCGCGTGATCGAACAGGTCGGCATTTCCGGTCATCCCTTCGGCCTGATGGCCGCGGGCGTCCCCGGCAGGACCGCCGGTAAGGCCGTGTGCAAGAAGCCAAAGTAACGCGCAGGGCACGAACCCGCCCGCCACCCTTCAGGATCAGGTAAACTTCTGGGAACCATGAACGTTCGTGTGACAAATGCCTCTTCCGGCACGCAGCGATCGGACCTGGGCAATCCGGCGCATTCATCCCCGCGCGAATTCGCGAGGACGAGGACCAGCACCTCGCTCTCGGTCATCGTTCCTGTTTACAACGAGCAGTTTCTGATTGCTTCGAGTCTCGCTCGTCTCTCCGTGCTCGGCGAATCGCTTCTTCTCGATCACATCGAAATCATCGTCGTCGATGACGGATCCTCCGACCAGACCGCTCAAACCATCGGTGATTTCCAGGCTTCTCTGGATGAGAACGGCTGGGGTCCAAAATTTTCGTGGAATTTTTTCAGACATGAGAAAAACAGCGGCAAGGGCGCGGCCATCCGTACGGGCCTTTCTCACGCTACCGCCGAGCTCGTCGTGATCCACGACGCCGACCTCGAATACCATCCCCGCGACCTCCTCCAGATGGTTGAAGTTTTCCTTTACGAGGATGCCGACGCCGTATTCGGATCGCGCTTCATGCCTGGCGGCTACAAGCGCGCTCTCTTCTTTCGCCACGCTCTCGGCAACAAGCTCCTGACTTTCCTCTGCGATCTCGTTTGCGACCTGAACCTCACAGACATGGAGACCTGCTACAAGATGGTGCGCACCGGTCTCCTGAAGAGCATCCCACTCGAAAGTTCCACCTTCGACGTCGAGCCTGAACTCGCCATCAAGCTGGCCCGGCGCGGGAGCCGTATTTTCGAAGTTCCCATCAGCTATTCCGGCCGCACTTATCGGGAAGGCAAGAAAATCAATTGGAAGGACGGGCTGCGCGCGTTCTGGGCCATTCTGCGTTATTCCTTTTCCGACAAACTCTACACCGCCGACGCCTACGGCGCGGAAATTCTCGGCCGTCTGAATCGCGCCCCTCGCTTCAACCGCTGGATGGCCGACGTGATTCGCCCGTTCATCGGCAACCGCGTACTCGAAATCGGCGCCGGAATCGGGAACATGTCGCTTAACCTGATGCCCCGGCCTTGCTACTGGGCCACGGATGTGAATCCGCTATATCTCGACTACCTCGTTGCGATGCGCGCGACCCGTCCTTACATGGGCGTCGCGCAAACCGACGCCACCAACGCCGGCAGCTATCCCGCCGGGCAAACATTCGACACGGCCGTCTGTCTCAATGTCGTCGAGCATCTGGAAGACGATGAAGCCGCCCTGCGCAACATCTGGAACGTTCTCGACGACGGCGGCCGCGCTATCATCCTCGTTCCCTGCGGACCGGGCCTCTACGGCACACTCGATGAAGTTCTCGGCCACTACCGCCGCTATACCATCGAGCAGCTTGTCGAGGTTTCGCGGCGCGCCGGCTTCGTCGTCGAGCAAATTCTTAAGTTCAATCGCGCCGGCGTTCCCGCGTGGTGGCTCAACGGAAAAATTCTCCGCCGCCGAACCTTCGGTTTGATGCAAATCCGGCTTTTGAACCTGCTCACTCCTGCGTTCCGCCTCGTCGACCGGTGGCTCCCGCTCCCGCCGCTTTCCATCATCGCCGTCCTGAAAAAAGAAACCTCACGGGACTGCGCATAGCAGCCGTACATTTGGTTCAGCAAGTCTTCAGTTTTCTGAGGTTAGATTTGGAGTTCAGTGTTCACGAGTTCTTTTCCTTCAGCCCGTGATACCTGGTTAGCAACGCGTCCGCCCGACTCTTGCGAGCAAAGGCGTGCCGAAAACAGTGAGCCCCTGGGCGAGCGTCACGGCAGGCTCGCGACGCCCGCCTGATGGACGTGCGGCCCTATTTCACGCCGAATCCAGGAAGGATCGGATGCGTTTGACCGTCACCGGTGGCGGTGAATGTGTACCCGTATGTGCCGCCACTCAAACCTTTCGTCTGCAAGTTGAAAATGTAGCCGCCCGAAGGACCGAGTGTTGGATCGAAGCGGAAATCGCTATCGGGGTTCGCATTGCCG
This sequence comes from Candidatus Acidiferrales bacterium, assembly GCA_035277685.1. Classification (GTDB taxonomy): domain Bacteria; phylum Acidobacteriota; class Terriglobia; order Acidiferrales; family UBA7541; genus Palsa-295. The sequence goes on along the minus strand of DATEKA010000216.1, from coordinate 1,127 downwards.
GAATCCTCGGGCGCTCCACTGAACCCCGAAACCATATATATCGAGGCCGCATGGACCACAATAGCCGGCGAGGAGACGTCGTTGTTGTTGGCATCGCACAGGTACAGTTTCAGCGGGTATGTCGCGCCGCTCTTCACCGACCGCGTCGGATCATACAGCAGGCACGTGCCGAACTGGATCGAGTACGTGTTTGTCACCGACGTGGCGATATTCCCGGCTTCATCTGTCGCCGCGACGGTGAAACTGTGCGAGCCGACACTGGTGGTGCTGAAGTCCGTCCCGCTGGGGACCGGCCCGCTGCACGTGGCTACGCCGGAGGTCGCATCGTTGCATGAATAATTCGCCGGAATCGCCGCGTTCAGTACATAGACTTGTCCGTTTCCGGGTGCGGTGAGCGAGATCGTTGGCGCAATGCTGTCGATCTTGTACGGCCCCGCGTTGATGCTACTCGCAACATTGCCCGCCTGATCCATTACGCTGCCGGAAGCAATTAGAATCGCCGTCCCATTGGTCCCGGTTGACTGAGGAAACGACGCCTGCGCCAGGTTCGCGAGCCCTGATGTCGTGTCACTAGCCGTGAAAGCCGCCGTCTCAGTTCCGCGGCACCAACCCGCGTTGCCGGGCAGCGAACAACTGTCGCCCGCGGAATTCCATGTAATCGTCGGCGCCACATTGTCGAGCTTAAGCGTGCGCGTGACGTGCACACTGAGATTACCGGCTTCGTCGCGCACCTGAAGATCGAAGGTTGTGGTGCCGTTAGTCGTGACAGTTCCCGACAGCGGCGTCGGACAACCGCCACTGTACGTGCCGTCGATTCCCGACGTAGCATCACTGCACGTCCAGGCAAAAGGCACGCCTCCCGGCGTTTTCCACCAACCGTTCATTCCATCTGGCGTATCCGGTGTGAAAGCGAGCGTGAGGACCGGCGGCGTGGCGTCATATTTGAAGTTGAAGGCCACGGAGGAACTCGTGTTGCCCGCGACATCCGTGCAAGTGCCGGGTAGCGAAGCGCCGCCGTTGTCCGGCCCGCCGTAGGGAGTTTTGGTGCAGGAGTCGATGCCTGAGGTCGCGTCCGTGCCGTTCCACGTCACGGTCAACGCATGGTTGTACCAGCCGTTCGAATCGGG
>DATEKA010000215.1:0-11235 GCA_035277685.1 Candidatus Acidiferrales bacterium | reverse complement strand
AGGTCCGCACTCGGGAGCAGCGCCAGCGCATAGCCGAGCAGTCCGATCAGCGGATACGTGCGCACGCCGCCAAAAACGTACCTGCCGGCAGCCGCCTTATGCTCTTCGCGTTCGAGCCCGATCAGCGACGAAAGAAAAAGGGTCAGAAGGATCTTGGCCGCTTCCGAGGTCAGCACTTGCGGAGTGTGGGCGAGCGAATTCGGCACGGGTCAGTCGCACAAGTCCGAGTATCTTATTCGAACTGTCCCTGAAACGGCGAGCAGCATAGCGAACAAAGCTCCGCAACTCAACCTTCGTAGTCGCAACTGTCGCGGCGCTTGGCGGGTCAAACCGGGTTCTCGCGGGTAATCGTTTTCTCTCGCGGCCCCTTATCCAAGGGCCGGTCCTGACGGGGTTTATCTTTTTGCACTTCTCCACGGATTTCAGAGACTTTGTAGCCGTCTCTGCGTCTAATCAGTTTTAGAATGCGTGGATTTCGAAATCGTGGAACTTTCGCCCTTTCGCGGACGTAATAACTGGTAGACCAGGATGAAGGTAGGAGGAGACCATGGGGATGGTGCTGGAACACGAAGTAGAAATCGAGAATCTGCGAAACCACCCGGCCGAAGCCGTGAACGTCGTGCGCGACCTGCTGCTAGGCGGCGCCGAACTGACGCCCGACCCCAAGCGCGCCGGGTTCTACGAGCTGTGTCACGATTCCACCGTCTATTACATCCATGTGTCCCCCGTGACCGGCAAGATTATCCTGCTCGCCACGTGGCCGCTTAGCGCCGCTTCTGAGTCCAGCGAAGCTGCATAAACCGCTTCCACAACGCAGAATCCCCACAGATTACGAAGCCAGATCAGATGGCTTGAAGTTCAAGTCGCCGAGAATCGATTTCTTCAGTTTGTAAACCGACGGGCTCGCGCTCGTTTGCCCGTAAACAAAATCGCCGTCGGCGGTCGAGATTTTCAGGGACAGCGTCTTTCCGCTCTTTTCCTTGAAATCGATCTCCACCGCCGGCTTCTTCAATTTTTCGAGGATCGCCGCCGGTGGATGATCGATGATGGCCTCCGCTTTAGCGGAAGCAAGTGGGCTGAACACCTTCCAGCTCGCCGCGGATTTGCCTTTGACGTCCACGGGTGAATCCACCACCCAGTCGAAATCGCTGCCAGCCTTGCGGCTCATCGCTACGGACCCGCTTGAGTCGCGAAATTCAACCTGGTTTACATCGCTCTCCGTAATGTGGACGAAACTCTTATCGCGCAAGTCCCCGAACCCCTGTGCCAGCTTCTTATAAAGATCCGCGTTGATGACGAACAACGTCGGCCGTGATTCGTCGCGCGCCACGTACCCATCGCCCTCTTTCTTGCCCGCCACCAGCGTTTGCTTCTTTCCCGCATCGCTCGTCACGGTCAGCCGGATCGCTGGATTCGCCAGTCCATACTTCGCCAAATCCTCCGGCCTTTCGCTCACCACTTTCGTGAACGTTTCGCTCGCCACCGCCGACAGCAGCGAGCTTACAGTGTCCTCGTCGGCGCGAATGTCCGCCGGCTTCACGAACTCCCACTGCGTCTGATCGCTCCCCGTCTTCTTCGAGAGCGCAAGTTCGCCCGACGGATTCTTCAGCTCGAAAGATGCCGTCTTCCCCGAGTCTATGTGCAGGACGCTCCGGTCCCTCAACTCGCTCGTCTTCTTGTCCGTGCTGTCATACAGCGAGAGTGGCAGCAGCGAAACCTGCTTCGCATTGTCGATCAGGCTGTACACGTTCGAACCCGAAAAGTCCTTGTCGCCCATGACAACCCTGTGTTTCGCGCCGCTCTTCAGTTGGAAATCCAGCTCCACTCGCGGCGAGTCCAGACCGAACGCCTTGAGCCGGTCCGGCGTATCCGGCTCGGTCTCCGACACGCCTGCGGACGCAAGACCGTCGGTGATTCCCTGCACCGCCGATTTGTCGGCCCCGGTTTCGAGCGGCTGAGTTATCTCCCAATTCCCGTTCTGCTTCTTCAATTCGATGGGAGGCTCATCCGTTTTGCCCGGATGAACGATCGTCAGCGCCGTGATGTCGCCCCCCTTCATCGAAAAAGCGAGCTTCGCGTTGTCCTCGGTTGATTTCGGGCTCTTACTGCTCCGCCATTGGAAGTAGTAAACCGCCCCGCCCAGTAGAATTGCGCAGACCAATACTATAAGTGTGGATTTTCTGATCATAATTCCGTGCCCGTTGCCTGCGTTGCGCTACCGGCGCTTCCACCAGATAAATACGCCGGCGAAGATCACTATGCCCGGCAGGACGACCAAGTCGAACCACCACAAAAGCTTTGACTGCGCGTCCGTCATGGTCACGCGGCGGTTCGTGACCGATTTCGGCCGGATCGAGATCAGGTTTTCATCCTGCGCGAGCCAGTCGACCGTATTGAAGAACAGGTCTCCGTTCACCTGCTGGTTGATCCACTGGTTCGACGCATAATCGGAATCGCCGATCACCACCAGCCGGCCTTCTTGATTTCCTTCCTTACGCGAAGCCGATACGCCAAGCGAAAGAGGGCCTGCCGTATCCGTTTTCGGATCGAATTTCACCTCTTTCACATCGAGATTCGGGATTGTAAAACTGCGCGCCGAGGTCTTCAGCAACTCCACCTGCTGCGGATCCACTTTGGACTTGTCCGCGATCGTCACCGTGCGCGCCAGCGGGAAAAACGTCATCCTCTCTGCCAGGCTCTTCGTGATCGGGCTGTCGCCGTAATTGACGACCAATGGAACAGCCGGGCCTGTGCCGATCAGGCGGCCCACGCCGCTCACGTCCACGATCAAATTCGAGCCCACGTTCACGTTCCAGTCCTGGAAAATGTCCTCGAGCTTCGGATCCTGTTGCGATTTTTCGCTGATGGGATCCTCTTCGATCAGAGCCTTTCCGCCCGCGTCCAGATATTTCTTGATCATTTCCGTTTCTTGCGGGAAGAAGCTCTGCGTTGGCCCCGCCACCACCACCACGTTGCAATCGGACGGAACGCCGTTCGCTTCCACCAGATTGACCGATTTCGTTTGGTACCCCTCTTTTTTCAGCCCGTCGTCCGCCGTGCTGTAGCCGCGCGCTCCCTCTTCGGTCAGCGATTTTTCTCCATGCCCGGCGATAAAGCAGACCATCTTCGATTTGCTCGTCGTAACCTTCAGAATCGCGCTCGTCACGTCCTCTTCCGTGACGTTCCCTTCCGCACTGCTCTTCACCGGCTGCTTGTTATTCCCGGCAGCTGCAATCACGTCTCCCAGGTGCGTTGCCCCGTACTCCTGCGCCACTTCCGGTTTTTCCTGCGGATCCACCTTCAGGTACCGGATGTGCGAACTCGTATTTCGGTACTCCGACATCAGATCGTCCAGCCCCTGATCCGGCGTCTTTGCAAAACGAGCGATCGTCACATCCTGCTTCAAGCCGCTCACGATCTTTTTGGTTTGCGGCGACAGCGTGAAAAGCTTCTCGCTCGTCAGGTCGTAGCTCTTGTGGTAACTATGCCCCAGATAATTCAGCACGACGAGAATCGCCAGGACGCCGAGCGTCAGAATCGTCGTATTCGTCCCTAGCTGCGACGAACGTTTCGAAAAATAGTTCCGTATGTTCGGAAATCCCAGCACGATCGACCCCAGCACCAGCACGCCGCCGCCGATCAGCAAGCCGTCGCTCACCTTCAGAAGCTCGCCCTCCATCGAATACCGCACGTAACTCGCGATGAGCAACGCAACCCCGAGACTCAGCGCCGTCTCGGCCCATTGCCGGCGAGTCCAGTTCAAGGGAAATGATTTCTTGGAGTTGGCTTCGGTCATCGTCGCTATGCCCTCCGCCAACGCATGGAATCCACCGACCGTACGGTCAGGAAAACGAACAGAAAGATGAAGCTCGCGTAGTAAACCAGACTCGACGTGTCAATCACGCCCCGCGTGAAATCCTCGTAATGTCGAATCACCGATAGATATGTCAGCACCGAAGCTACGGCGCCCGACGCGTTGCGTCCGATGTCCAGCACCCACACCAGCAGGAATGCCGCGAACGTCAGTACCGCCGCGATGATCGAATTCTCCGTTAGTGACGAAATGAATGTCCCGAGCGCTGTCAACGATGCACCCAGCAGCAGCACGCCCAGATACCCGACCCACAAAACCCGCCACGGCGGCATGGGGTCGCTTCGGAAGTACATGAACGCCAGATAGCTCACCGTCGGCAGGATCATCAGCGCGAACAGACTGAACGAAGCCAGAAATTTCCCCAGCACGATATCCCCTTCCGTAATCGGCGAGGTCATTAGCAATTCCATCGTGCCGCGCTTCCGCTCTTCCGAGTACACCGCCATGGTCAGTATCGGCGTGATGAAAAGTACGAGCGTCGAAAGCAAACCGAAAAACTGCCTCGTCACTTCAGAAGGCACGTCGAAATTCTGCATCATGCCGTAGCGCATGCCTTCCATTTCCGCGGAAAAAGACTGCTGAATGGCGTATCCAAGAATGACGTTGAAGAAATAAGCTCCGAGAATCAGGAAAATTCCGATGAAGACGTAAGCGATGGGCGAAACGAAATAATGCCCCATCTCCTTCCGGTAAATCGCCCAAACATTTTTCATCTCTGGAACTGCTCCTTAATTTGTGGACTGCGCGTGCGAAGCATCCGTGGTGGTCAACTGCAGGAAAATATCCTCCAGGCTCAGGCTCACCCCGCGAAGCTCGAAGAGGGGCCAGCCCTTCTCGACGATCTTGGCCGCCACACTGCTCCGGATGTCGCTGCCCGGGGCGGCCTCGATATTCACTGAGAGATGCCCGTCCGATCGCCCTGCCTCAATCTCTACGCGCCGCGCTCCCGCAATCTGGCCGAGCGCTTCCCGCAAAGCCGGTTCCGGCGCGCCAACCTCCAGGTGAATCCGCTGCCCGCCCTTGAGTTGGCTCGTTAGGTTCTGCGGCGTATCCACCGCCGCAATCTTCCCCTTATTGATGATCACCACGCGGTCGCACGTCATGCTCACTTCTGGCAGGATGTGCGTCGATAGAATGATCGTGTGCGTCCCGGCCAGTCCTTTGATCAGGTTGCGCACCTCGATGATTTGTTTCGGATCCAGGCCCACCGTCGGCTCGTCGAGGATGATTACGTCCGGGTCGTGAACCAGCGCTTGCGCGATCCCCACTCGCTGTTTGTACCCGCGCGACAACCGCTTGATCAGCTCGTGGCGCTTGTCTACGATGCTCGTTTTTTGAAGCGCGTCCGAAATCAGGCCGCCACGCTTCTCCGCGGAGACGTTCTTGATCCGCGCCACGAACTCCAGGTAGCTCTCCACCGTCATGTCCGGATAAACGGGAGGCGCCTCCGGGAGGTATCCGATGTGCCTGCGCACTTCCAGCGAATCGTTGAATACGTCGAAGCCGCCGATCTTCGCGGTTCCCGACGTCGCGGGCATGAATCCCGTCAGGATTCGCATGGTTGTGGTTTTGCCCGCGCCATTCGGGCCCAGGAAACCGAGGATTTCGCCCTTGTTTACCGTGAATGAGACGTGGTCAACAGCGGTTACGGAGCCGTACGCCTTCGTCAAATCCTGAACTTCTATCAATGCACTCCTCCAAATATGAAGGGAACAGCAGGACTGCCGGGTTTCACCGAGCCGACATTTATATCAAAACAACGTGGAACTGAAAAGCCGCCACGCGGAAACTCAGGAAGACTCAGCCTCAGTGGGATGCAAGCGCCGGCTTCATGCGTTGCCAACACCGCTGGCCGCGCCGCTGTAACCTGGTTCTTACGGGCGCCGCCAGAAACGCATCCGTTTTCCCCGTCTATCATTCCCGGATTATGGCCCCGGCCCGTTCTCCGTCGGCCCGCCAGCCGAGGCAACGGGTACTCCCCTCCGCGCATCCACATGGGCTGAAAATCGATTCCGGGATTTGTATCGATCGTTCGACCGAGGCAACAGAGTAAGGCGCGGGTGGGGACCCTTTCGTTGCAAAGACTCGAATTCGGCAGCTTTCGCGGAGATGTGCGTTGACACTCTCCGGCCGTTTTGTTATTCAAATCGCTTTGGTTGGTGCTGAGGGTTCGCCTGCGCGCTTTGCGCGTGTGCTTTGCGGAGAGTTGCTCCTCATCCCGGCCTGGGCGGGTCCAAACGGAAGTCATCCAAAGGTGATATGAACAATTTGAAGGCGAGTGCCCGAGTGTGCCGGTTTTCGTGGCAGAGCAGCGGCGGATTCTTGAATGCCCTCTTCGCCCAGGCGGCTTTTCTTGTCCCGTTGGCCTCCCTGTTCGGCGCTTTGACGTTCTTGGCCGGATGCAGCGGTTCGGGCGGACCTAGCATTACCGTGCAGATCACTCCCGCGAAAGCGAGTGTCGATCAGGGCCAAACGCTCTCGTTCACTGCCAACTTGGCGAACGATCTCAGGAATCAGGGCGTCACCTGGAGCCTGTCTGGAACAAGTTGCGCAGGTGTTACGGGCGCCGGCAACAGCGGTTGCGGGAACCTGTCCAGCGTCACAACAAGTTCGGTCACCTACACGGCGCCAACAGGACTCTCCGGCTCATTGAGCGTAACCCTGACGGCCACGGCTATAGCGAACACCACCGCAACCACCACTTCCGCCATCACCGTCGAACTCCCGCTCGCGTTCACCACCACCACTCCTCTTCCCAACGGCTCCAATGGCATCGCTTACAATCAGTCGATTGTCGCCAGCGGCGGCGTCAGCCCGCTCACTTACTCTCTCGCTTCTGGCAGCCCTTCCCTTCCCGCGGGCCTGCAACTCAATCAGTCTGGAAACATCACAGGCCGGCCGACCGGACCTGCCACGGGCCAACCCAATCCGGCGGTCTTCACAGTTCAGGTGACGGATAGCTCGACGACTCCTGTTTCCGCCACAAAACAATATTCGATCTATGTTTCCCCCGCTTCTGCTCTGGCCATCACCGCCGTTTCGCCTCTGCAAGGCGGCTTCGTAAACACCTCCTATGCCACTTTCATCTCGACCACCGGCGGCGTTACGCCGTTCACCTGGACGCTTCTCAGTGGCAGCCTTCCACCGGGACTCTCTTTCAACACCTCCAACGGCCAAATCACTGGCGTGCCAACGACAGCCAATTCCACTCCTTACTCGTTTACCGTGCAGGTTACTGACTCAACTCTGCCCGCAAGCCAAACCGCCCAAAAGACGCTCGCCATCTCGATTCAGCAGCCGCAACCTCTCTCCATTTCACCGTCCTCGCTGCCTTCCGGCACGACGGCCTCGCCTTACTCCGCTTCCCTCTCCGCGAGCGGCGGCATTCGCCCCTATACTTGGGCGATCACTTCCGGCCAGCTTCCCCCCGGTCTCCGTTTCAACGCGGCGACCGGAGCCATCACCGGAACTCCCATCCTCGCGACGACCTCCACGTTCACCGTGCAGGTCAGCGATTCCGAAGTCGTACCCGCGACCCTTTCCGCTCCCTACAGCATTACCATCGCGGCCGGCGCGAATAGCAATTCTTTGATTTCCGGACCATACAGCTTCCTCTTCCACGGCTTCGACTCGGACGGACCGGTAGCCTTTGGCGGCTCGATTACAACCGACGGGGCCGGAAAAATCGTCGGTGGCGGCTTTGACAGCAACCGCGTGTCGGGCGTCGTCAATCGCGCCACACTGACGGGCACGTATTCCGTGGGAACGGACGGCCGCGGCTCCATGGAAATGGTCGCAACAAACAGTCTCGGTGTGGCCCTCACCCTTGACTTCGATCTGGCTCTGGATTCGAACGGCAACATCCATTTCTTCGAAGATAATTCCACCACCACGAACACGGATCCGAAGAAGACTCACGGAACCGGCATCATGAAACCCGTCGTGGGAGGATTCACCGCCGCGAGCTTTAACGGCAACTATGCCTTCCTCTTTACGGGCGCCAACTCCACAGGTGAACCTACCGCGCTTGGGGGCGTGGTCCACGCCGATGGAGTTGGAAACATCGGAACGAACGGAACCGGCGCGAACGGCGATTACAATGAGGGCGGGACTTTCAGCTCGGCGCTGCAAATCACCGGCATTTTTTCGTTCGACTCCGGCACGCACGGCGCCGCGAGTCTGACATTCGAACTTCCCGGCAAGTCAGCCTACACGCTCGTTTACTCGTTCGATTTCGTCTCTGCGACCGACATTTTCTTCGTTGGCATTGACACGGCGGATGCCACGCACCCACGGCTCAGCGGCGAGATGCTCTTGCAATCGCCCGCCGCTACGTTCAATTCCTCGGCTCTCAGCGGGCCTAGCGTGGCGACCGGTACGGGGCTCAACGGCTCGAACTCCAGCGTTTTCGCCGGCCTCTTGACTCCTGTTCCATCCACGACGCCCAACTGCACTCAGCAGGTAGCCAATTGCGTGACGCTCAATTACGATGAGAACAGCGGCGGTACGATCGCCGCTCCGTCGCTGATCGGCAATTATCAAATCGCTGCGAATGGCCGGGTCGCTTTCACGTTCAATATGCTGAGCAACGGTCAACTCACAGCAGTCTCCACTCCGCGGCTGGCTGTCGCGTATCTTTTTGGCCCCGGACAGGGATTCACAATGGGGAGCGACGGCGCGGCTACCACCGGCCTTCTCGACCAGCAGGAAACCGGCGTGACGTTCTCGAACTCCTCCATTTTGGACGACTACACTCTCAGCACTGCGTTCCCAGCCGAAAATCAGGTACCGAACGTGATTGGCGAGACGACGGCCAGCGGCAGCGGTACCATTCTAGGGACGGTGGACGAGGTTACGCCTCCGCCAGCATCCTCGCTCGGCCAGTCCGTGACGCCTAACCTCGGCCAATCGCTCGTCGCCAGCTATGCAAACATCTCTGCGGCTGGCCGTGGAACGATGACCACCAATTCTCCGGCTGGTGTTCCAACGAATCTGGTGCTCTATGTCGTTTCGCCTGGAAGTTTTCGCGCAATTTCAACCGACCCGAGCGACCAGCACCCACAGGTGTTTTTCTTTGACCATTAAGCGAGTGCCTGCGGTCGCCGGAACCATGATCCTTGGCGCGGCGGCGCTCTTTCAATTCGCGGGAGCGCAGCTAGGCCTTCCGCCGCCCCCCGGGGCGCGGGTCGTCACGCTCAGTCCCCGCCCCGGGTATTTCAACGAACCGGCAGTCGCCATTAATCCCAAAAACCCGAGCCAGATTGTTGTGGCGTTTCAGGCCCCCGCCGCGGTTTCGTATTCGCAGGATGGAGGCTCCACGTGGCAGGCGGCGGCCGGAACCGCGCCCAACGACTACAAGGTTTCGGGCGATGTCTCCATTACCTACGACATTTTGGGGCACGCGATTCTTTGCTACATCGCGTTCGACAAGCTCGGCACGCCGCAATACTGGGCGCACGGAGCGACACGAAACGGCGTTTTCGTCCGGCGCTCTCTCGATGGGGGCAAAACATGGGAAGCGCACGCGGCTGCGGTGGACGAACAACCTTCGCGCCCCGATATGCCTTTCGAAGACAAACCTTATCTTATCGCCGACAACAACCCCGATTCGCCCTTCGCCGGAAATCTTTACCTGGGATGGACGGAGTTCAGCCTCTCGAAATCCATCATCCTCTTTTCGCGTTCAACGGACGGAGGAATCAGTTGGTCGCTTCCCTACGAAATCAGCACGCACGAAGGAATTCCGCGCGACGACAACGGCGCCGTCGAGGGATTCGACGCCGTCGCCGGACCCGACGGCACGCTGTACACCATTTGGGCCGACGGCGGATCGCTGGCCATGGCTGTGTCCCACGACGGAGGACTTACTTTCCGCCTGTCGCGGAAGATCATCGAGCTGCCCGCCTCCTATTTCAAAGTCGAAAACGTCGAGCGCGCCGACGGATTTCCTCAGATCGCGATTGACCCGAAAAATCAAAAGCTCTTTGTGACCTGGACCGATTCCCGCAACGGCGACATTGACGTTTTCTGCTCCACTTCGCGCGATCGAGGCAGGACGTGGACCGACCCGGTTCGCGTCAATATGGACCCGATCCATGATGGCGCCGACCAGTTCTTTCAGTGGCTCGCGGTCGATCCAACCGACGGCTCGGCAAACGTCGTTTTCTATGACAGACAGGCCGATCCCGAAAACCGCGGCGCGCTTATCACGCTGGCTCGCTCGACCGATGGCGGCGAAAGCTTCAAGAATTACGCGTGGACCGACACTCCGTTCTATCCCATCAACGATCAGTTCATCGGAGACTACACGGGGATCGCCGCTCTCGGGGGACGCGTCTATGGCGCGTGGACCTACGCGCCAGCGCCGCCCAGGAATCGGCGGCGCCCCAGGTCCGAAGCGATACGGAACCGCTCGATGGCCCGGCCGCAGCCTACGATCGTGCAGCTTGGGATGGCCGACTTTCGCAATCCGGCAAAGTGATTCACGCGCTCGTCAAGACAGACGGGCGCTCACTTCTTTTGTTCTGATTTCTCGTCCAATTTGAGCGCAGCGGAATTGATGCAGTAGCGGAGACCTGTCGGATCAGGACCATCCTCGAAGACGTGGCCCAGATGCGCGTCGCATTTGCTGCACATTACTTCCGTGCGCCTCATCCCGTGCGAGGTGTCGGTCTTTGTCTCGACGTTCTCTTCGGCAATCGGCTGGTAGTAGCTGGGCCAGCCTGACCCCGAATGGTATTTCGTATCGGAGGCGAAAAGCGGCTGCCCGCAGCAAACGCAGACGTAGGTGCCTTCTTTGTCGGTGCTTTCGTATTGGCCGGTGAACGGCGGCTCAGTTCCCTTCTCGCGCGTCACGAAATACTGCTCCGGCGTCAATTGCGCCTTCCAATCACGATCACTCTTCTGAATTTTGTCTGCCATGGAAGGCATTATACCAGTCTGAGCAGGGGGACGGTCCTCGTGCCTTCCCTGGACCCGGGGTAGATGGGTTTTGCGGGGCGTGGCAAAATGGCCAAAAAGGCGAAGGTGAGGCGAAGGCGATAAAACGGATCTTTTGGCGGGTAGAAAATTTCATGTAATTGATTCCAGGCAACTTGCACGGCTTTCTACTCGAAGGCATTTGCGGGTAGGAGTTGTCTGTATGGGGGGCCTCTAGACTCGGGGGTCTGACGAGCGGTCAATCCAGTTTCGAAGCCCAGAGGAACCGGTCGATTACGACACTACCCGATTGCGTCCGCTCGCGACGCGGCGGGGAAAACGGTACACTACTGGGACTCGATGAGTCCCAAAACAATGTTGCGCGTTGGCCTGATCGGATGGCGAGGGATGGTCGGCAGCGTCCTGATGGAGCGGATGCGCGA
>DATEKA010000214.1:0-7144 GCA_035277685.1 Candidatus Acidiferrales bacterium | reverse complement strand
CACGTGGCTTTCGTGATGAAAGGCGGCGTGGTCTACAAACGATAGTCAATCGGGCACGGATTGCCTGCGGTGGACCAAGAAGAACGGGATGGCAGCAACCTCCGCGACGATGCAGAAGGCGATGAGTCCGGGCATCGAGATCGTATAGAGAAATCCCATCAGGGCGCTCCCGAGAAACCAGAAGATGCCGTAGCAGCCGGTGAAAACTCCGTATGCGCTGGGACGCCGTTCGGCCGGAACCATCGTGGCGACAGCCGCAGGAATGATGGATTCGTGAACTCCCATTCCGATTCCCCACAAAGCCACGCCCGCGAGAGCGACGCCGAAACCGCCCAGGAAGACGAACGGCGCAAATAGCGCGGTGACTAGCGTCAACGGCACCAGGATTCGTATGCCTGTGCGGTCGAACAGGCGGCCAAAGACGAGCGAGCCAAGCCCGCTTGCGGCCATGGCAGTCGAATAAAAAATGGGAATCCAACCTTGCGGGATCGTATGCGCCTTTTGAAAGTGAAATGCGATGAGAGAGAAATCGGCGAATCCCGCCGCCACAAGCGCCGCGCCCGCCAGGTAAAGCCAGAATGAGCGCGAAAAGCCTCTCGTTTCGATATCGGGAGGTGACTGCGGGGCCAGTTCTTCCGGCTTCGGATACAGCCACCGCGCGACAAGCAAGATCAAGAGAGTGATCAGTGCAGGAATCAGCAGTGCGGCATAGGCCTGCTGATACCGATGATGAGCCGCAAGCACCGCGGCGACCAGGAGCGGGCCGGCGAGCGCGCCAGCCTGGTCGAGCGCTTCATGAAGGCCGAATCCCCATCCATAGCCCATTTCCCTGGAGGCGTGCGAGAGCATTACGTCGCGCGGAGGATTGCGAATTGCCTTTCCAATCCTTTCCAGCAAGATCAGGACGGCTGCCTGCGGCCACGTCTTGACCAGCGCGAGCGCCGGAACGGAGAGCATCTGAACGAAGTAGCCGAAGAGGGTGATGGGCCAGAATTTTCCTGTCCGCTCGCTCAAGGGGCCGGAAACCAGCCGCAGTCCGTAGCCCAGCAATTCACCAAGGCCCGCGATGATTCCGACGGCGGTCGCGCTCGCTCCCAGGACCTCGAGCAGAGGTCCGGTGACACTGCGAGAACCTTCGTAGACAAAATCGGCAAAGAAACTGACCGCGCCAATCATCAGCACGAACTGCAGGGCTGTTTTCTGCGATTTGTTGAGCTCGCGCAAAGGTTGCTCCGAGAAGCGTACGGCGACCGGACTCCCGGTCGATTTTAAATGCCGGATGTTGCGGGCCGGCAAATTGATCCAGCGTCATAGACCTTGTTTTGAGTGCGACAGTTTCCCGTTTTAAGCAGCCGTTCTTGGACTGGCGAGCACAGAACAGTAACACAGCCGAGTCATACCTGGTCGCGGCGATCGCGCGCCGGAACGCGCAAACGGACTGGCGCTTGAGACCAGGAGCGAGTAATCTCTCCAGTCGAATTGTTGCGCAGACGCGCGGCGCATTGGAGAAAGATGCGTTCGCCGGATGCGAACCGATGACGTATATTGTCGTGTTTGCAGCCGTTTAGAATTCCGTTTTTCTTGTGCGAGCGGCAAGACGTGTTCGTCGCGCCGGTTCGGACCTGTATGAGGGAGTGAGGAGGCTGGATGTCGCAAATTGATGTGCCGTTGGTGCGCTCGGGTTTCGGGCAGACGCGGCGAGCCGACACGTGGTGGGTTACGCCGCTGGCAGTGTTTCTTGGCCTTTCGGCGTTCATCGTTTACTCCACGTGGGCCGCGCTGCAGGGCAACCACTACACGTTCGGGCCCTACTTGTCGCCATTCTATTCTCCGGAAATTTTCGGGCCCACGCACGGCTGGTTCGGAACGATGCCGAAGTGGATGCCGGCGTGGGTTACAGTGGCTGTGCTCATCCTTTGGGCGCCGGGCGGTTTCCGCGTCACCTGCTATTACTATCGCGGCGCATATTACAAGGCATTCTGGGCCGACCCGCCATCGTGCACGGTCGGCGAGCCTCGGAAGAAATATCTGGGGGAACGGTCATTTCCTCTCATCCTGCAAAATATTCACCGATATTTTCTTTACCTCGCGCTGATCTTTCTGGTCATCTTGGGGCGCGACGTTTGGAATGCCTTTTGGTTCGACGGCCACTTCGGCATTGGCGTCGGCACGCTAGTGCTGTTGATAAACCTGATTCTGCTGACCTGCTACACGTTTGGCTGCCATTCATTCCGCCATCTTGTCGGTGGCATTCGCGACCGGCTGGCTGGGTCGCCGGTTCGAAAAGCGGCCTACGAGTGCGTGAGCTGCTTCAACCGGCGCCACATGCTGTTCGCGTGGTGCAGTCTGTTCATGGTTGCGTTTGCCGATTTGTACGTGCGGATGTGCTCGATGGGCGTTTGGGCCGACTGGAGGATTTTCTAAGTGTCTGAATACATCCAGCACGAACACGATGTTCTGATCATCGGGGCCGGGGGCGCCGGCTTGCGGGCAGCGGTGGAAGCTTCGGCCGCGGGGGTGAAGGTTGCCGTCATTTCGAAGTCGCTGCTGGGCAAAGCCCACACGGTAATGGCGGAGGGCGGAATTGCGGCGGCGATGGGAAACGTGGATGACCGCGACAACTGGCGCGTCCATTTTTCCGACACGATGCGGGGCGGCCAGTATTTGAACAATTGGCGCATGGCCGAACTGCACGCGAAGGAAGCCCCCGCTCGCGTGCGGGAACTCGAAGCCTGGGGCGCACTATTCGATCGGACGCAGGATGGGCGCATCCTCCAGCGCAATTTCGGCGGGCACCGTTACCCGCGTCTGGCGCACGTTGGAGACCGCACGGGCCTGGAAATGATCCGCACGCTGCAGGACCACGGAATCCATCTCGGCCTCGACGTTTTCATGGAGCACACCGTCGTCACACTGTTGAAGGATGGCGATCGCATCGCGGGCGCGTTTGGATACGACCGGGAGCGGGGACGGTTTCATCTGTTCCGGGCGAAAGCGGTCGTTCTCGCGACGGGAGGGATCGGGCGCGCGTACAAAATCACCAGCAATAGCTGGGAATATACGGGCGACGGCCACTCGCTCGCGTACCATGCCGGCGCCGCGCTGATGGACATGGAGTTCGTGCAATTTCATCCGACTGGCATGATCTGGCCTCCAAGCGTTCGCGGCATTCTGGTGACAGAGGGCGTTCGCGGTGAAGGCGGGGTGCTGCGCAATCGCAACGGCGAGCGGTTCATGTTCAAGGATATTCCGCCGCTCTATGTGAACCAGACGGCTAGCGATGAGGAAGAAGGCTGGCGGTACACGCAAGGGGACAAGAACGCGAAGCGTCCGCCGGAATTGCTCACGCGCGATCACGTGGCGCGCTGCATACGCCGCGAAGTGCGGGAAGACCGCGGTAGTCCTCACGGGGGCGTCTTCCTCGACATCGCCTGGATCAAGGCGAAACTTCCGAATGCCCCAGAGCACATAAAGAAGAAACTGCCGAGCATGTATCACCAGTTCAAGCAGCTCGCCGACATAGACATCACGCAGGAGCCGATGGAAGTCGGCCCGACGACGCACTACGTGATGGGAGGGATCCGCGTTGACGCGGATTCGCAAATGTCGGACGTTCCGGGATTGTTTGCGGCGGGCGAATGTGGAGCTGGTTTGCACGGCGCCAACCGGCTGGGCGGGAATTCGCTTTCCGACCTGCTGGTCTTCGGCAAGCGCGCGGGGGAATACGCTGCGAAATTTGCGAAGGAGCATTCTCCCGGCGCGGTGGATCAAAACGATCTCGCATCGGCGGAAAAATCAGCGTTGCGTCCTTTCGAGGGCAACGGCGCGGAAAACCCCTACGCCGTGCAGCACACATTGCAGGACGTGATGCAAGAACTCGTCGGAATCGTGCGCACGGAGTCCGAGATGCTGCAAGCGCTCGAGCGCATCCGCGAACTGAAAGCGGCGAGTGAACGCGTCAGCGTCGGCGGACACCGTGAATACAACACCGGCTGGCACACCGCGCTCGACTTGAACAACTTGCTCACCGTGGCGGAAATGGTCGCGCGTTCGGCTCTCGATCGGAAAGAAAGCCGCGGCGCTCACTTTCGCGATGATTTCCCGGCCAAGGATGAGCAATACGGGAAGTTCAACATCGTCGTGAAGAAAGGTCCGGGCGGAGAAATGCAGTTCGCGCGCGAGCCGATCCCGCCGATGCGCGACGATTTGAAGCAAGTCATCGAGGAGATGAAGTAATGGCGACCGCAACGTTTCGCATCTGGCGCGGACAGAAAGGCCAGGGAGAATTTCGCGATTACACGACGGAAGTTTCCTCCGGAATGGTGGTCCTCGACGCGGTTCATCAGATCCAGGCCGAGCAGGCCGGCGATCTTTCCGTGCGGTGGAACTGCAAAGCGGGGAAGTGCGGCTCGTGCTCGGCTGAAATCAACGGCATGCCGAAGTTGATGTGCATGACGCGCCTGAACACGCTCCCGCTCGACAAGCCCGTCACCGTCGAACCGATGAAGGCGTTCCCTCACATGAAAGACCTGGTCACCGACGTATCCTGGAATTACGCTGTGAAACAGCGCATTCCGAAATTCAAGCCGCGAAATCCCGACGCTCCCGACGGCACCTGGCGCATTGCTCAGCAGGACGTTGAGCGCGTGCAGGAGTTCCGGAAGTGCATCGAGTGCTTTCTGTGCCAGGATGTTTGTCACGTTTTGCGCGAGCACCACATGCACGAGCAATTCATCGGGCCGCGATTCCTGGTTTATACGGCCGCGCTGGAAATGCACCCGCTGGACGTGGGTGACCGGCTGCCGGAACTCCGGGAACAATTCGGCATCGGGCTGTGCAATATCACCAAATGTTGCACGAAGGTCTGCCCGGAAGGCATTACGATCACGGACAACGCGATCATCCCCCTCAAGGAGCGCGTGGTGGACCGCTTCTTCGATCCCGTGGCAAAATTGTTTCGCGTGTTCGGAGGTGGCAAAGATTAGGAGGCCCCATGCGGTTCGAATTGAAATCCATTTCCGAGGGAGGTATTCCCGAGGCGCTGGCGAAGGTTGAGCGCTACCGCCTTCTGAACGAGCCCGCACTGGCCGAAAGTATCTGCCTCGACATCCTAGCCATCGTCCCCGACCATCAGCAAGCCCTGGTTTCTCTGCTCCTAGCGCGAACCGATCAGTTCCACTCGGGCGTGAACGCGAAAACGGCTCAAGAAGTGCTCGCGCTGATTAAAGGAGACTTTGAGCGCGCCTACTACGCCGGAATCATCTGGGAACGGCTGGCAAATGCGCGGATTCGTCATGGTGACTCCGGTGGCGCCGCCGCGGCATATCACGCGTTGCGGGAAGCGATGAGCCACTATGAAAGGGCCATCCCATTAGCGCCGCCCGGGAACGACGATGCCATCCTGCGTTGGAACACGTGCGCGCGCACGATCATGCACAATCCGGATATTCGTCCGCTGCCCGAGGATGAGCCTCCGGACGCGTTTTTGCGGGACGAAGCTGGTTCCCGGATCGCGGACGCTTAGTTTGTGCGAATGCCGCAGGCTTCCTGGCCGGACCTGGCTCTCCCGTCGGGAGGCTGGCGGGATTCAGCAAAGGCTGCGCATCAAGTCTTCGGCACACCTGGAGAGCGAATATGGCCGTTTACGTGATCGCGTCGTACGAGATCGCTGATCTCAAGACCTACGAGGGTTATGTCGCCGGCGTTGTGCCGCTCCTGCAGAAACACGGCGCCGAAATTCTGGTCGCCGACCGCGATACAGTTTCCGTGGAAGGGCGCCCGCCAAAGGTGGCCGTCGTGCTGAAGTTCGATTCGGAAAAAGCAGCACGCGACTGGTATAACGACCCGGCCTACGGCCCAGTGAAACAGATTCGCCTCAGTTCGACGACCAACGGGACGATCGTCCTGGCCAAGGAATTCAAGATGCCTTCGAAGTAGCGTTTTGCGACCGTCCCGCGAAGAGGAGACGGCAGAGAAGAAGGTGCGGTTGTAATCGGGGGCTTCTACCGGAATCATTCCTTAGATCGAAAATCGGATGTTCGTCAAGACGAAGCGGCGTGACGGGCGCACTTATTTTTTCCTCTGCATTGCTGAGCGCGGCGGAAACACCAGAGCCGGCGGGCGCAGCGGGAAGGAAATCGAGCACTCAGTTTGCGTGGGAGAAACGCTCGATTTGGCAGCCCAGGAATGGGTCGAGATTCTGCGCAGCTCGGCTACTTTCCGGTCGGCTTCGCTAAGAGATGTTCTGGAGGTTGCGGAACAGTACGCGGCCGGCCACGGCATCCGTCCGGAAATTCTTGGCGGCCTGCGTGAAGCGGCGGGTTACGCAAAGGGCGCTCGTCCGGGCGCGAGAAGCGAACGCCGGTCGCAGACCGAGGAGCGGGTCGCTGCTTTGCGCGTCCTGGGGCTTGGCGCGGGGGCGTCCAACCAGGAAATCGAACTGGCCTTCCGCAAAGAAGCGCGCCGCCATCATCCGGATGTCGGAGGCGATCCCGCGAAGTTCCGCGCCGTCGTGAATGCTCGCGATTTTCTGCTCGGTGCCGACAGACGGGCGAACGAATTGATCTAATCGGGAATACCGTGCATCGGAAAAAGTTTTCCGCACGTTCCCAAAAACGCGCGCCGGTGTTGTATCCTCGCTCGCTTGTGAACTGAACACTAATTCTAGAGAGGCACACAAATGGGGTGGTCCCGGCCGGCGCGGTTTCTTACGGAAGCATTCTTGATAGCGGTCCTCTTTTTTTGCGGGTTCCCGGTCGTGTTGGCACAGCAATTTGCGCCCGATCTGTATTCGGGGCTGCACTGGCGGATGATCGGCCCGTTTCGCGGCGGGCGCAGCAACGGCGTCACCGGAGTTCCGGGCCAGCCCGACACGTTCTACTTCGGGTCGGTGGGCGGTGGTGTTTGGAAGACGGAAGACGCGGGCCGCACGTGGCAGCCGATCTTCGATAAGGAACCCATCGCATCGATTGGAGCGATTGCCGTAGCGCCATCGAACCCAGGCGTCGTGTATGTGGGCACGGGCGAAGCGGACATGCGCTCTCAGATTTCGTTCGGGAACGGTATGTACAAGTCCACCGACGCGGGCAAAACGTGGACGCACATCGGTCTCGACAACACGCGCCAGATTGGACGTGTCCTGGTG
>DATEKA010000213.1:0-6413 GCA_035277685.1 Candidatus Acidiferrales bacterium | reverse complement strand
TGAACGGATCACCTTCTCGATTCGGTAAACCGGGTCGGCTCCCGAGTCGAAGTGGGTGCGCATCAGCAACTCGCCGACAAGTCCCACTGCAAGCAATTGTACTCCAAACAGACAGAGCATCATCCCGAGGACCAAAAGAGGGCCGTGTTCGACGAAGATGGGGCCGCGGGAGAATATCTTTTCGATGAAGAGACCCAGCATAATCGCTGAGCCGGAGAATATGCCGATGAGTCCCGGTGGGCCGAAGAAATGGAGCGGGCGGGTCATGTAGCGCATCAGGAAACGAATCGTGATGATGTCGAACAGGACGCGCAGGGTTCGCGAAATGCCGTAATGGGACTTTCCACCAGGGCGTTCGACGTTCCGAATGGGCACTTCCGCGATTCGAGCTCCGTTCCATGCGGCCAGCGCCGGGATAAATCGATGCATTTCGCCATACAGACGAACGTCCTTGATCGTTTCGCGCCGATAGACTTTGAAAGTCGAGCCGAAGTCGTGAATGGCGACGCCGGAAAGCTTTGCCATCATCCAATTGGCCACGCGGGAGGGCAGCCGGCGCGTCAGGAAATTATCGACGCGTTTCTGGCGCCATCCGCTAACGATGTCGTAGTCGCCCGTAGCGAACGTATCCAGCATGATGGGGAGATCCGCGGGGTCGTGCTGTAGATCGCCGTCCATGGCGACGATGACGTCGCCTGCGGCGCAGTCAAATCCCGCCGCGAGAGCGGTGGTTTGCCCGTAGTTGCGGCGCAAACGAAGCACTGTGACTCTGGGATCCTCCGAGGCAATTTCGGCAAGCAATTGGTGCGTGGCGTCGTGGCTCTGATCGTCTACATAGATGAACTCAACGGGTCCCTCGCGCTGTGCCATGACCTGAGAAATTCGGCGATGCAGTTCGCGGACGGTTCCCTGTTCGTTGTGAAACGGCACAACCACGGAATATCGCGGCGGGCGTTCGGCCGAGTAATCGGGCGGCGCTTCAGAGGCATCCCACATAGGGTTTAGTGTACCTCGCGATAGCTGATAAGCCGAATCCCTCGTTCGTTCAAGACACCTCTCAGGCCGCGGGCAAGCAGAGCGTCAAGCTCCAACTGGCGGTGCATTTGCAGGCGCGAACCCGTCTGGGCAAGGTCCGTATCGCAAATGCCCGGGTGCAACATGATTTCTGTCACGCCATCTTCGACCCTATCGATCAGGCTACGCAAAATGCCAGCGTTGATGCCGCCGGTGGCTGCGAGGCCGAGGAACCGGTCCGGGAAGCGGAGACCATACCGGCGACAGATCGCCTCGAAACTCCGCGAAGCGAGGCGAGCCGCAGCGGCGGCGGTCAACTGAGGAACGGCTGCGGCGCGATTCTCTCGTGTTGATGCCCAGGAGTCGTGCAGGTCTTCAAAAGGCTTTCGTAGACGGGTGATTCCGGACTCTTTGGCGACCCGCGCAACCGATTCCATCACTTTGGGATGCGCGTGTGTGTGTTTGTGGGTGTCAACGTGACTGGGCTCGATGCCGGCGGAGCGCACTTTCCCGATTTGCGCCCGCAGTTCCCTTTCGATGTGCTCCTGTCGAATCAGGCCGGCAGTCAGTCGCGCGACAAACGCCGGAAGACTGCGCGAGAATTCGCCGTTTTCATCCAGAAGTGACGATACCTCGTTGGGGGGCGCAATGGGGCGCCCATCGACCAGCACCAAGTGGACCCCGACACCGAGCGACGGGTTGCTCTTTGCGCGCGCAACCGCATCTTGGAACGCCGGCATACTTGCCATTACAGTCGCGCTCGTGAGGATTCCGTCACGATGGGCGCGGACGATTGCTTC
Organism: Candidatus Acidiferrales bacterium; assembly: GCA_035277685.1. Lineage (GTDB taxonomy): Bacteria > Acidobacteriota > Terriglobia > Acidiferrales > UBA7541 > Palsa-295. The sequence goes on along the minus strand of DATEKA010000213.1, from coordinate 4,599 downwards.
GTTTATGCCCATCGTCAGACCAAAATCGTCGGCATTCAGGATCAGTTCCTTCATTGCGTGGGACGCGTGCAAACGCACATGCGGGAACGAATGATAGCACGCGGTCGAAAGACCGACGGAAGCCGGCGCGGGAGCAATTTCCGAACCAACAAGTCGCGAATGCGAGCGCCGAATGTAAACGCCCGGTTAAAGTTTTCAACAGTTCTGTTGAAAACCATGTGGAAAAGCACTCCCAAATTTTCAAAACCACTAACGAATATTGGCCTTACTGCAAATTGCACAGATAATGGTGCAGCAGACCTCGTGTTCGCAAACGTTTCGCAGAGTTCCCGAAGTGCGAAGGAAAATCGCGAATGGAGTGGTCCGGGGAGGGACGGGACAGAATCAGTACCAGTGCGGCGGAGCCTGCAGCTTGACCTCGACGGTTTGTTCCGGGCTCTGGATATCGTACCAGCGGCCGAACGTGCGCCAACCCTTGGCGATCACTTGAATCATTACTTTGCCTTGAGGGATCTCGGGAACCCTAACCGTTCCATCTTCGTTGGTTTTCAAATCGAGCTCGGCAAGCTTATCTTTGTGAAACAATCCGCCCGATTCGTTGAATCGGACGTAAACGCTGGCTTGGGCCACAGGTTTATCGTTGGCGTTGATAACGCGGATTCTGATCCGCGTTTTCGGCGCCGGCTCGTCCTTCTTGTCCTTTTTGCCGGAAGAATCCTGCAATCCAAAGCCGACAGCAGGCCGGGCGAACGTGATCGCACCAAGAACAAACAGAGCCGCCAGTAGCAACGACAGTTGTCGCACTGGCAACGCACGAGAGCTGAATCTCATAGCTCACGTTGTACCGCAATCCGCTTTTGGTCTCAAGCATTTCCAGTGCCAGAACCGTCCGCTTTTGGCCCAGGCGAAACCAAGCCCGTAGTTAGCGCCTGCGGCGCAACCGGAACTCCGGCATAATCAGCGCACTCGGCACGGGGTCGTGGCGGAAAAACTATTCGGGGAGATGCCGAATCAATGATATAGCTCTCGATTGAGGGAAAAAAGGCAGCACCGTACAATACTCGGTTCGCGAAAAGACAATTCCACAACGCTCAGGGAGGCAATGATGGGTTTTTCGACGGACGCGATTCACGTCGGCCAGGAGCCGGATCCGGCGACCGGCGCGGTGGTCGCGCCGATCTACCAGACGTCGACGTACGTTCTCGAAGCGACCGACAAGAGCAAGGGTTACGACTATGCTCGTACGAACCATCCGAATCGCAAAGCGCTGGAGCGCACGGTCGCCAGACTCGAAGGCGGTGATTTCGCCTATGTGTTCACTTCAGGGATGGCGGCCATCGATTCGGTCTTCCGGCTGCTCCGGCCCGGCGACCATGCAATTCTTTCCCAGGCCGTTTACGGGGGAGTTTTCCGACTGACAACGAAACTGCTCGTTGATTTCGGACTCGAGTTCTCTTTTGTAGACACCAGCGATCTCGAAAAGGTTCAGCAAGCGATCAAACCGAAGACGAAAATGATTTACGTCGAGACGCCGACGAATCCTACAATGATCGTAACCGATCTCGAAGCAATCGGTCATGTTGCGCACGAAAATAGGCTAAGGCTCGTCGTTGACAACACGTTTCTGAGTCCCTACCTCCAGCGGCCTATCGAGTTCGGCGCCGATATAGTGGTCCATTCGATGACGAAGTACCTCAACGGTCACAGTGACTGCACTGGTGGCGCTGTGGTTCTGACACGCCCGGACGACGCCGAGAAGATTTATTTCGTCCAACGGTCGGCCGGCGCTGGTCTGGCGCCGATGGATTGTTTTTTAACTTCGCGCGGGATCAAGACGCTCGCGGTGCGAATGCAGCGGCACAACGCGAATGGAATGGTCGTCGCCGAATTCCTGGCCTCGCAGGGCAAAATCAAACGCGTCATTTATCCCGGCCTTCCATCCCACCCGCAGAATAAATTGGCCGAGCGCCAGCAGCACGGGTTCGGCGCGATGATCAGCTTCGATCTCGGATCGGTGGACGCCGCGCGTAACCTTTTGAACCATGTTCATCTCTGCTCGCTGGCGGAAAGCCTGGGAGGCGTTGAAACCCTGATCTCACATCCCGCGCTTATGACGCACGCCTCGATGCCGCGCGAAGTGCGTCAACAGGTTGGCATAACGGACGGAATGGTTCGGCTTTCAGTCGGGATCGAAGACGTGGAGGACATCATCGCTGACCTGGATCAAGCGCTGTCACACGTCTGAGGCATCTTTTCGCCTTCGACGTTCTCTGCGTGCTTCCTGTTCGCGTTGACATTCTCGCCGGTTCATCCTTCGATCTCCCGTTATGTCGCGAATTTTCGTTTCTCTTTGTCACGGAAAGTGGTATGAAGCGCAGGCGCGGAGCGTGCATTCCGGTTCGAACCAACTCCCTCCCGCTTTTGGTAAGGATCATGGCTCGCTCGTGGTACAAGCAGCCCGCGTGACACTTCGCCCGGAGGATGAGACGTGCTGCGAAATCGTTTTGCAATGTTTGGCTTCTTGGTGCTTTCGATTCTGGCGCTGGGTTTTGCGGCGTCGGCGCAATCGCAGTCCGATGAAGCAACGAATCCGTTCAGTGAGCTGCACTTTCGCCCCCTGGGCCCGATCGGCAATCGTGTGGCGTCCGTCGTAGGAGAACCGGGAAATCCAATGGTGATCTACGCGGGTGCGGCAGCCGGCGGGGTCTGGAAGACGGAGGACGGTGGCGTGAACTGGCGCCCAGTCTTCGACCACGAAGATGTCGCCGCGATCGGCGCGCTCGCCGTCTCGCCCGTCAATCACAATGTCGTCTGGGCGGGCACGGGCGAGACGTGGCTGATTCGACCGTTCTACCCGATGGGCGACGGCGTGTACAAGTCAACGGACGCCGGCAAGACGTGGCAGCACGCCGGCCTGGAGGAAACTGGGCACATCGGGAGGATCATCGCCGATCCTCACGATGCGGATACGGCTTACGTATGCGCCGTCGGCCAGGCGTATCGGCCGCAGCACGAACGCGGCGTTTATCGCACCACCGATGGCGGGAAAACGTGGAAGCAGCTTCTGTTCGTAAACGAAAACACCGGATGCTCCGAGCTCGCGCTCGACCCGCACGACTCGCAAACGCTTTTTGCGGGCATGTGGCAGGTCGACATCAAGACATGGGATCTGAACAGCGGCGGACCGGGGAGCGGCGTATATGTCACACACGATGGCGGCGCCACATGGAAGAAGCTAAGCGGGCACGGCTTGCCGGCTGCGGATCATCCAGTAGGCAAAGTGGCGGTAGGCATAGCGCCGTCCGATTCGGAACGCGTTTACGCGCTCATACAGGACGCGACGCCGAGCCTGTATCGTTCGAACGATGGCGGCAAGAGTTGGACGCTAGTCAACCAGTCGCATCTTACGAGCGAGCGCTCGCCATACTACACGCGCTTCGGCATCTCCCCGGATGATCCGGACTTGCTCTACTTTCCTTCTGTCTCGTGGAGCGTTTCGCGAGATGGCGGTCTGACCCTGGCTCGCGACATTACGCGCGCGGGCGGCGACAATCACGACGTCTGGATCGATCCGCTGAATCCGAACCGCATCCTGGATGCGAACGATCAGGGGGTGAATATCAGCCTCAATCGCGGCAAGACTTACGAGCACGTCATCCTGCCGATTGCGCAGGTCTATCACGTCTACACCGACACACGCATTCCCTACAACGTGTTTGGCAATCGCCAGGATGGACCGTCGTACTACGGTCCGAGCAACAATCTCGAACAAGGCTTCTTCGGCGGACAAATCGGCGCAGGCGACTGGAAGAGCTATGGCGGCTGCGAGAGCGGCTTCGGAGTGCCGGATCCCGCCGATCCGGACATTGTTTGGTCCGGCTGCTACAACGGCGGCCTAGACCGGACAAATTTGAAGACTGGCCAATCGAGAAGCGTCGAAGTCTGGCCGGACGCAACCTACGGCTGGCCGCCCGCCGATGTGAAATACCGCTGGCACTGGACATTCCCCATCGCTATTTCGCCATTCGATCACAACAAGGTGTACGTCGGCAGCCAGGTAGTTCATATGACCACCGATGGCGGCCAGTCGTGGACGGTGATCAGTCCTGACCTGACCACGAACGACAAAAACCACCAGCAGAACTCGGGCGGGGTCAGCTTCGATAACCTGATGACGTTTGACGGCTCGACGCTCTACGCGATCGCCGAGTCGCCCAAGCAGCAAGGCGTCATCTGGACCGGCAGCAACGACGGCCAGGTGAATGTCACAAAAAACGGCGGCAAGAGCTGGACGAACGTCACGAAGAACATCACCGGTCTGCCGCTGTGGGGCACAGTCATGAACGTTGAGCCGTCGCACTTCGACGCCGGCACCGCGTACGTGGCTGTCGACCTCGAACAAGTGGGCAACTACAACACCTACGTTTATAAGACGACCGATTTTGGCGCGAGCTGGCAGCCAATCAGTTCGGATGTGCCAAAGGGCGTGAATTCCAGCGCAAAGTGCATTATGGAAGATCCTGTGCGCAAGGGCATGCTGTACCTCGGCACGAACAATGCTCTGTATGTCTCCTGGGACGATGGCGGGCACTGGACGCA
>DATEKA010000212.1:0-13305 GCA_035277685.1 Candidatus Acidiferrales bacterium | reverse complement strand
CGAAGTGGATAAGCTCCGCGGCGCCAATCCCGTCGCCGTGATCAGCTACGCGTTCTGGCAAGGCCGCTTTGGGGGTGCCGGCAATGTGATCGGCCGCAGAATTCGCATTCTCAACACCTCTTACTCCGTCGTCGCGGTTGCCCCGCGGCAATTCCATGGCGAAACCGTGGGCGCCAACCCCGACATCTGGGTCCCTCTCACGATGCAAAGCGAGATTTTCCCGGGGCAGGATTACCTCTCACAAGAAACAAAGCCGTTCCACAAGACCGAATGGCTGCAGGCCATCGGTCGCTTGAAACCTGGCATCACCCTGGCTCAAGCCAAAGCCAGCATCGAAGTCGAGTTCCGCCAGATGATGGATTCGCAAACCGGCGGAATGTCGGCGCGCGAAAAGCGTCAATTCCTGGATCAGTATCTGGCCGTCGTGCCCGGAAGTCGCGGTGCATCTACGCTGCGCGCCGATTTCGGCAAGCCGCTGCAAATCCTGATGGTTTTGGTCGGTCTCATCCTTCTGATCGCTTGCGCGAACATCGCAAATATTCTCCTCGCCCGCTCCGCCGCGCGTCAGAAAGAAATTTCCGTCCGCGTTGCTCTCGGCGCCGGCGCGCCGCGCCTGTTTCGGCAGGTGCTCACCGAAAGCGTTCTGCTCGCCTCGATTGGCGGCGCCGTTGGCCTGCTGCTGGCCCACTGGGCCGACGCGGCTCTATTGCGCATGGTCTCCAGCACTTCAAATCGCGTTCGTCTCGACCTTCATCCCGACGCGCGCATCCTCGCCTTCACGCTTGGCATCTCCTTGCTCACCGGAATCCTCTTCGGACTGGCGCCGGCCTTTCATGCGACGCGGGTGGATCTCAACTCCGTTCTGAAGGGCACATCCCGCAGCGTAGCGGGAAACGCTGTTCGTTCCGGCCGCGCGCCCACCGGCAAGATTCTCGTCGTCGCGCAGGTCGCGCTGTCCCTGCTGCTTCTCGTCGTCGCCGGTCTTTTCGTGCGCAGCTTTCGCAACCTCTCTGCAACGCAACTCGGCTACGACCGCGACCATTTGCTGCAAGTCTGGGTCAATCCTCTGGCTTACGGCTACCAGCGCGCCGAGATTCCCGCGCTCGACGAGAACATTCTGGGGAAAATTGGAGCCATACCCGGCGTTCGTGGCGCGACGCTGATCAACTTTCCCTTGCTGAGCGGCTTTGATTCCAATTCAGGAGTCACAATCGAAGGTCAGAAACCATTGTCGGCTGACGATGCGCATGCGCGTTGGACCATGGTCGGCCCCAATTTCTTCTCAACCACGGGAATCCCCATTCTCGAAGGCCGCGAAATCACCGACCAGGACAGCGGCAATGGCCAACGCGTTGGCGTGGTCAACGAGGCCATGGCCCAGAAATTCTTCCCCAAATCCAATCCAATTGGGCAGCGAGCGTTTGTGCACACCACCGCTGGTCAAGCTCCATTTGTTATTGTCGGAGTCGTCCGGGACTCGAAACAGCATAGCCCGCGGGACAAGATAGTCCCGCGCTTTTACGTTCCTTATTTCAATCCCGTTGGCGACGACTGGGCGGACGGGGCTGCGATCCTCGTTCGCACCGCAGGGGAACCTTCCTCATTATCGTCCGCGATTCGCGATGTCGTGAAGCAAGCGGCCCCCAATCTACCGCCAGTCACGGTCCAAACCATGGACCAGCGCCTTGCCGATTCGCTCGTCACAGACCGCATGATTGCCGAACTCTCCGGAGCCTTCGGCGCGCTGGCCATCATTCTTGTTTGCATCGGTCTTTACGGAATCATGGCCTACGCCACGTCCGGCCGCACCAACGAAATCGGCATTCGCATCGCGCTCGGCGCGCAACGCAGGGGCATCCTGTGGCTCGTTCTTCGCGAATCCCTGCTGCTCGTTCTGATTGGAACCGCCATTGGCGTGCCCCTGGTTTTCGCCGCCGGAAAGTGGATCTCGAGCTTGCTCTTCGGCTTGCAACCGGCCGATCCCGTTACGCTCGGTTTTGCCATTGTGCTGGTGTTCCTGGTCGGCGTTTTCGCCAGCTACATCCCCGCGCGGCGGGCGATGCGCGTCGATCCCATGATGGCTTTGAGGTGGGAGTGAAAATGTCTATTCTTCGGCGAATCGCGAATTTATTCCGGCATTCGAGGCTGGATGAAGAGATCGAGCAGGGACTAGGTCGCCGCTTTATCTCGGGGGAGGAGATACACGGCAGATCTATGGCCCGTGTTCATTCCCGCCCGCCGCGCTTTGCGGATTCATCCGTCGGAGCTCTTAAGGGAACAGTAGCAACCGGATGGCGCTGATGCCATTCCGTTGCGGCCTCGTAGGCGGCTGCGATGGCAAGGAGTCGCGCTTCGCTATAGTGCGGCCCAATCAGCTGGATCCCGGCGGGCAAGCCCTCGCGCGCGAATCCGCACGGGACTGAAATCGCCGGATAGCCCGTGAAGTTAGCCGGGCGATTCATGCGGACCAGCGCCGAGCGCACGTTCTCAATCTCGCCCGCAACCTCAATACTTTTCTCTCCGATCCGCGGTGCCGTAACGGGCGTCGCAGGAGCGAGAATCGCATCAACGCGCGCGAAAGCCTGCTCAAACTCCGCGACGGCCTCGGCCTTCTTCGCGAGCCCACGCAAATAATCCACGGCAGACACTTTTCCGCCCAGCTCGAGACGCTTGCGCACATCCTCGCCGTAATCGGAGGCGCGCGCCGGAAAGTAGCCCTGAGCCTCGTGATACTGCGTGGCCTCCGCCAGCGCGATGTCGTTCGTTGCGGGAAGGAGAGCGCCGGCCAGCCGTGACATCGGCAGTTTCACGATCTGCCCTCCGAGCGAACGGAGCACGCACGCCGCTTTTTCGATTACGTCCAAGACTTCGCTCTCGACCCGCTCGAAGAAGTACTGCTGCGGCCAGCCTACGCGGAACTTCCTCTTCAAAGGTCGCGAAAGCTTGCGGTGATCCGGCCGCATCGCGTGCGCCGGATATTCGCTCGCGAGCGCTTCCAGCAGGATGCACGCGTCCGTCACATTGCGGGCCATCGGCCCCGCGTGATCCAGGCTGAGGCAAAGCGGCACAATTCCTTCGACGCTCACCAGCCCAAACGTCGGCTTGAGCCCAACAACGCCGCAGAGCGACGCCGGGATGCGAATCGATCCGCCCGTATCCGTTCCGATCGAGCCGAAGCACATACCGCTCGCGACAGCGGCGGCCGAACCGCCGCTCGAGCCGCCCGCAATGCGGTCGCGGTTCCAGGGATTGCGGACTGCGCCGAAATGCGGATTGTCGCTGGTCACGCCATAGGCGAACTCGTGCATGTTTGTTTTGCCGACGAGCACGGCCCCGGCGCCGGCGAGACGGGCGGCGACCGCGCTATCGGCGCCCGGAACGAAATGCTCGAGAATTTTCGAGCCGGCCGTTGTGCGAACGCCGCGGGTCCATATATTGTCTTTGAGCGATACCGGAATTCCGTGCAGCGCGCCTTTCCAACGCCCGCGGAGGATTTCCCGCTCGGCAGCCCGAGCATCTCGCCGCGCCCGTTCCGCCAGCACGGTGATGAATGCGTTCAGCGCCGGGTCAAGCCGCTCGATTCGCTCGAATGCAGCGTCGACAAGTTCGACCGGCGACACCTGTTTCTCCCTCAGCAGTTTCGAAGCTTCGGCGATGGACAAAAAACACAAGTCCGTCGCGGCCCGAGAGCCGGTGATGGCGCGCGGGCGTGGCATCAGAAAATCCTCTCCGGGCGCCGGAGGTTTCCCACAGAGCCGACATTGGCGATGCGGAAGGTTACAAGATACTGATTTTCGTTTCGAATCGTACCAAACGAGAATTTCCGGTATTCGAACCCGAACCCGCAGCAGGAGCCGTTGTAACTGATTTCCGCAATCTGATTCTGGAATCCGTTCTGCGTGAAGTCGTAACTGGCCCCGAAGGTCAGATTCAGACCTGGACGGGTCAAATCGCCGTAGCCGAACAGAGCGCGCACCTGATTCGAACGCTGCTGAAAATTGACGGGCGGTGCGGGCGGATTGAGCGGCAAGTTCAGCGTTGAGAAGTGAGCCAGCGTGAGAAACGATTGTTTGTACGGTTTGAGGTTGAGCAGCGTCCCGATCGCCGTCATACGATTGCGCTGCGGATCGTAATTGAAGACAAACTGCGTGTCGTAGTGCTTTCCCGGCTCGATAGTTAGATCGCTGACGATAGGAGAGAAACGGCGCGGCTCATCGGCGAAAGCGAACGGCGTCAATTCGTCGGTCGCCTGAAAAACATTGCGCTGACCGGGCACGAGCGCGCCGCCAAACGTAGGGTCGAAGAAATATTTCTGCGAAACGCGCCAGGTGACGAGTTCCTGCGCATCGCCGGCGCCCCTGCGCCGGTAGAGCCTCTGCGTCACTCCATATTCCACTTCGTTCGTGTCCGTCAGCGTTTCATCCTCATCGAACCGGATGTACCGGCCAAAATCGTTTACGCCGTTGACGTAGCGGTAGACGACGTCGGGCTCTATGGCGTGCTTCCATTTTGTTTCTGCGCCCCACACGCGCTCGATCGTGGGCGGGCGGATATCCAGCGAGAATTCCTCCGTATTACGGAAGAATCCTTCGTCCTCAAACTGCTGATTCCGCATTTGCGCGCCGTAGTACGTAGAGCGAAACCGGAATCGCGGCGTGACGTCGAGCCATGGCTGCCAGTGGAATGGAACGGCAACCGTCGGCGAGATCTCCGACCGATCGACGAAATGCGAAGTGTCAAACGGCGTAACCGTTTCTTGCCGGTGCGCGGCCCCGGTAAAAGCGTCGAACGAAACGTAGACGGGAAATTTTCGAAAGAACGGCCGGTCTATGGAGCTGAATCGCGCCTCCGGCGCGGTGCGCAATGAGATCGACGTCTGCGGCGTCGCGCTCAAGAAGTTCTGATAACTTAGCGCCGCAAAATTGAGGCTCAACCCGTCGAAATTCTTCGACAGGAACGCCGTGTTCCGCACCTCCGAGTTCACCGCCTGCGCGTACGTCTCCGACCATGCCAGCCGGAATGTGAGCGAGCTGAGCTGGTCGAGGTCGGCAACGGCCCGCCAGTTTCCGGGCAGCAGTGCGGTGAACAGCAAACGCGCCTCGTGACCGCCCTGCGGAATCGGCGGTCCGGCGGATTGCTCGAGTCCGCGGTCAATCATTCCGAAATAGTTCGCCTCGAACCGCGCATTCTCCCAGGGCTTCATCCGAATCTGGGCCCTCTGATTGAAGCCCCGCTTGCTGAAATACGTGCTGCCGATTGTCGCGTCCATCCAGTCGAGCGGCGCCCAGTATACGGACTCGCCAAAAATCCAACCGGTGCGCGTACTGTCGCCAAACTGCGGGATCAGAAATCCGGAATCGCGGCGCTTTTCGGCGGGAAACGTTACGTACGGCAAATACAGGACCGGGATTGAAAGCACGCGAAAATTGCCGCCTTCCATGTGAACCGATTCCTGCAACTCGACCTTCGCGTACGGGGCATAGAATTTCCATGTGGGCCGGTTCGGATTGCAGACAGTCAGCCAGGCCCTCCGGACCGTGTACGTGTTCTGATCCAGGCGCTCGGCTTCCTCAGCTTGGAAATAGAGCGGATTCGGGCTGATGAGCAGAGTTGGCGTCGGGCGCCGCTGTAACGCGAACGTCGCGCGCACCTGATGAAACGTAGCCCGTCCCGTGCGCAAATCGTACCAGGCGTCGCTGGCCTCGACGTGTTGCGTCAAATAGTCGAGCTGCACATTCCCCCGTGCGTTCACCACTCCAGTCTGCTGGTCCCAGTCTATGTGGCCGGCGCGAAGGCGGACATTTTGGTAACGAAGATCAACGTTGCCGTCCGCCCAATAAACCTTTCCGAGCTGCCCGCCCTGGCGGTCTGCCTCGAGCGTTACCTGTCCTCCGGGTTGCGAAAACCTTGAAATAGGGTTAGCTCCTTGAGCAAAGAGCGGGCCGGCATTCGTCAGCAGAAGCAGAGCGGCGGTTAGAGCGAAGTTGCGGGCCAAGCGCGGGAGTCTGGGTTTCAGCATCACAGATCGGCGGAATGATTCAACGATGGTCGCCTGGCACAAGGAAAACCGAGCCTAACACGCGACTTCGGCGCTCGCAATCGCACGACGGCTTATTCGCGCGCTGGCTGTTGAGAATCGCCACACGCCTGCGACGTTGCCTGATACGCAGCGCGCAATAATTATCCACCCGTGGCTGAGGACGCTGCAGCGTGTTACTATCCGAGCGTTCCACTGGGAACTCCGCGGCGCAAAACGGACCAGTGATTCGAATTTGCCCTAAGTGTGGCGCCCTGCTGTTGCGGCAGAACGTGAAGTGTTCTGTCTGCGAAATTCCGTCCGAAGCTGAAGACCTCCATGAGGCGATCCCCGCGGCTGTAGCGGTGCAGGCGCGCGATACCGCCGAAGAGCCGGAATGGCGGCAAGAGGTCTCCCGCCGCCTGCGCGAATACCGCTCCCGGCGTTATCCCGGCGAAGCAGACGAATCCCGGCCGAGCTTGCCTTTTTACGAGGAAATCAAGCTGGAGTGTGACGCGCCTCCCAGGCGTGTTCGCCCGAAGTCGAGCCAGCGCGCACGCCAGGCCGAGCGCGTCGACATTTGCGTGCAGCCCGAGTTGGATTTCTCTTCCGGCGACCGCACGCATCCGCAAAATCCTCTGGTACCCGTTGCCGCCCTGCCGGAGCGCCGTCTGGCCGGAGCTATCGATGCTTTCGTCCTTGTGCTCACCTGCACCGGCTTTGTCGCTCTTTTCCGCTCGCTCGGCGGCCAGCTCAGCCTGGCCAAAGTGGATGCCGCGATCTACCTTGCCGTAGCGGGATTGATCTATGGCCTTTATTTCTTTCTATTTACAACGCTTGCGGGATCCACGCCGGGGATGCAACTTCGCGGCCTTACGGTGGTCGGCATGGACGGCAGCCTGCCCGACACGCGCCAGCTCCTCTGGCGCAGTTTCGGTTATTTTGTGTCTGCGACGGCCCTGACCCTCGGTTTCTTTTGGGCGCTCTGGGACGAGGACCGCTTTACCTGGCACGACCGCATGTCGCAAACCTACGTGACAGGCGCGTCTCCCTTGATCCTTCCCGAGCCAATTGAACTGCAACCCGGCGACCTCCATCCTCACCGGGGTATTTTCGCGCACCGGTAACCTGCCCCCGGACACGCGCGTCTCATTAAGCGTCAGTCTGGACAGGAGTACTGTGTCTGGACCCGAGTGTGATCCGTCAGAGGCGGTTTTCGTCGAACCGCTGGCGCGCACCGCGTAAATGAGGTCCCGAAGCGCTCGAAGCGGCGTAATTTGAGCTAGATGCGAGCGCGCGATCTTAAGTCGCTTTCGGGGGGCGCGTGCTGGCCCAGGCGTGAAGTTACAGCCTTCGAGAATTGTAGGTTGGGCCCCGGAGCCTGGCCGTCCAGAGGGGCGGCAGGAATCCATTCGGGATTGCCAGTCGGGATTGAATGTTATAATCGAAAATTACGCATGCAGATCCGCGCTGGGAAGCGAATCATCCGTAGACTGAATCTCATTACGCTTTTTTTGCTGCCGGCCGCTCTCTTAATGGGCAGCTGCACCGACCGGGGGGACACCCCGCCGGCCAAGAGCTCAGCTGTGCCGGTAGTGGTCGCTCAGGCGAAGCGCCAGGCGATTCCCGTCGAATTGACCGCGATCGGCACTGGCCAAGCCTACAAAACGGTCTCGGTGGAATCGCAGATCGCCGGCATCGTCAAAGCCGTCCACTACCGCCCAGGCCAGTTCGTTCGCACAGGCGACCTGCTGGTCACGCTTGATGATCGCCCGTTTCTCGCCGGCCTCGCTCAGTCTCAGGCCAATCTGGCGCGAGACAAAGCCCAATCGCAACTCGACGAAGCGCAAGTCGGCCGCTACAAACAGCTTTACGATCAGGGCATCGTTCCTCGCGAGCAGTATGACCAGTTCTTAGCCACCGCTTCATCTGCTCGATCCACCGTTGCGGCGGACGAGGCCGCTATTCAGACCGCCAAAATCCAGCTCTCTTATTGCTCGATCTACGCTCCAATCAGCGGCATAACAGGCGCGCAGCTCGTTTACCCCGGAGCCGCACTCAAAGCCAACGACGTGCCGGTGCTCGTAGTGATCAACGAAGTTTCACCGATTTACGTGACGTTCTCAGTTCCCCAGCAGTATCTCGGCTCCATCAAAGGGTTCATGTCGCGTTCGAGGCTGCCCGTTCAGGCTATCCCTCGAGGTGATGCAAAACCCGAGACGGGCAATCTCACGTTCGTCAACAACACGGTGGACCCGACGACGGGCACGATCCAGTTGATGGGCACGTTCTCGAATGCCGACCATCGGTTGTGGCCCGGCCAGTTCGCGGACGTTACGTTGCGGCTTGCCGAGCAGCAGAACGCGCTCGTGGTTCCGGCGCAGACCGTTCAAACCGGCCAGGACGGCGACTACGTCTTCACCGTTCAGTCCGATAAGACCGTGAAGGCGCAAAACGTCAAGATCGGCCGCACGGTCAACGGCCTTACGGAAGTGTTGTCCGGCCTGACCGACGGCCAGACCGTAGTCACCGACGGTCAGATTCGGCTGGCTACTGGAACAAAGGTTTATTTCACGAACAGCCTCTGACGGCTCGCGGATCCCGTGAATATCACCGAACTATTCATTCGCCGCCCTGTAATGACCAGCCTGGTCATGCTGGCCATTCTCGGGTTCGGCATTTTGGGCTACCGCGACCTCGCCGTCAGCGACTTGCCCAACGTGGACTTTCCCACGATTCAAGTGCAAGCGAGCCTTCCGGGTGCGAGCCCCGAAACCATGGGCTCAGCCGTCGCAACGCCCCTCGAAAAGCAGTTCACCACGATCGCGGGGCTGGATTCGATGACCTCGACCAGCTCGCTCGGGAACACGCAGATTACCCTTCAATTTTCGCTCAGTCGCGATGTGGATTCGGCCGCGCTCGACGTACAGGCCGCCATTACGTCCGCCGCGAACCAATTGCCGCCCAACATGCCGTCGCCTCCTACCTTCCGCAAGGTGAATCCCGCCGACTCGCCCATTCTATTTCTTGCCCTGACTTCGCCCACCTTGCCGCTCTCCCAGGTGGACGAATACGCGGAGACCTTGCTCGGCGAGCAGATTTCCATGGTGCCCGGCGTCGCCCAGGTCAGTGTATTCGGTTCGATGAAGTATGCGGTGCGGATTGCCGTGAACCCTGAAGAGCTGGCCAGCCGGCAGATCGGAATCGACGAAGTCGAGCAAGCGATCAAAAACGCAAACGTCAACATGCCCATGGGTACCCTCTACGGGCAGCACAGGGCCTTCAACATTCAGTCGAACGGGCAGCTCATGAAGGCCGCGCCGTACCGCTCGCTCATCATTGCGTATCGAAACGGAGCTCCAGTCCGGCTCGACCAGGTGGCCACGGTAACCGACAGCGTTCAAGACGACAAGAGCATGAACTGGATCAATGCCGAGCCCGGCATTATCCTCGCCGTCCAACGGCAGCCTGGCAGCAATACGATTGAAATCGTCAACGCGGTGCGCGCCCTTCTGCCGAAGTTCAAGTCCGATCTGCCTCCCGCAATGCACCTGGCGGTCGAGTACGACAAGTCCATTTCGATTCGAGATTCGGTGAACGACGTCAAGTTCACTTTGTTTCTCGCGGTCATCCTCGTTGTTCTCGTAATCTTCCTGTTCCTGCGCAATCTCTCCGCCACGATTATTCCCAGCCTGGCGTTGCCCATGGCCATCATCGGCACCTTTGCCGTGATGTATCTCCTCGACTACACGATCGACAATTTATCGCTTCTCGCTCTGACGCTATCCGTGGGTTTCGTCGTCGACGACGCCATTGTCATGCTCGAAAACATCGTGCGTCACATGGAGATGGGCAAGGGTGTGCTCGAAGCCGCGCTGGAAGGCTCCAGGGAAATCGGCTTCACCATCATTTCCATGACTTTGGCCCTCGCCGCCGTCTTCCTCCCGGTATTCTTCATGGGAGGGATTTTGGGCCGCCTCCTTCACGAATTCGCGGTCGTGATCATTTCTGCCGTGCTTGTCTCTGGTTTCGTTTCGCTCACCCTCACCCCCATGCTTTGCAGCAGGTACTTGCGTCCCGAGCATGAAACGGAACACGGCTGGTGGTATCGCAAGCTTGAAGCGCTGCTCGACCGGTCGCTGCGTGTCTACGGGACCACGCTCCAGTGGTCGCTGCGACACCGCGTCCTCATCATGATTCTGGGCGGCCTGACGCTCCTCGGCACGGCTTGGGAATTTTGGGTGATTCCAAAAGGCTTCCTGCCCGAAGAAGACAGCTCCGAGGTCGTCGTTTTCTCCGAGGCGAATCAGGGAATTTCGTTTGACGCCATGAAGGCGCATCAGGACGCCATCAACAAGATCATCCTCGCCGATCCCAATACCCTCGAGTTCTTTTCGAACATCAGCGACTCGAACAGCGATGGTCTCAACAACGGCCGCGCTTACGTCCACTTGAAAGAACCGCCCGATCGCCCCTGGAGCAACAGCCCCGCCTACGATCATCTGCTCGCAGAGTACGGACATGCGCCCATCCTTGGCACCGTTCTCCGTTGGATTCAGCCGGTGTTCGAGCACCACATGACCATCGCCGATATCACCGCCCACCTGCAGCCCCAATTGAACGAAGTTCCAGGCGTCCGTGTGTATATTCAGAACCCGCCGGCCATCCGTATCGGCGGCCATCTGACCAAGAGCCAATATCAGTTCACTTTGTCGAGCCCGCAGACCGATGAGCTCTACAAATATGCACAATTAATGGAATCGAAGATGAAGCAGTTGCCGGACCTCACCGACGTCGCCACCGACTTGCAGATCAAGAATCCGCAGGCCAACGTGGTGGTGGACCGCGACGAGGCGTCCGCGCTCGGCGTCACGCCGCAACAGGTAGAAGATGCTCTTTACAGCGCATACGGCCAGCGGCAAGTCTCAACTATCTACACGCCGAACAACGAATACTGGGTGATTTTGCAGGTCCAGAAGCAGTTTCAGAGCGATCCCAACGTGCTTGGCGACCTGTACATCCGCTCCTCCAGAGGCCAGTTGGTTCCGCTCAGCGTCGTATCGAAATTCACCACCAGCCTCGGCCCCCTCACCGTCAACCACACCGGACAGCTTCCATCCGTGACCATCTCCTTCGATCTTCCCCCGGGGGTCGCGCTCGGCCAGGCCGTGAACGACGTTCAGGCGCTTGCCAATTCCTTGCTGCCAATCTCGGTCACCACCAGCTTCCAGGGCAGCGCGCAGGCCTTCCAGCAGTCGCTCAGGGGGCTCGGACTGCTGCTGATCACGGCCGTGCTCGTGATCTATCTCGTTCTCGGGATTCTCTATGAGAGCTATGTCCATCCGGTGACGATTCTCACGGGCTTGCCCGCCGCCGTTTTCGGCGGCCTGCTTACTCTCTCGCTTTTCCATATGCAGCTCGACATCTACGGCTTCGTCGGATTGATCATGCTGATCGGCATCGTGAAGAAGAACGCCATCATGGTGGTGGACTTCTCGCTCGAACACCAGCGCACCACCGGATCCGATCCGGCCGAAGCGGCTTACCAGGGCAGCCTGATTCGCTTCCGTCCTATCATGATGACCACGGCTGCCGCCATCATGGGCACGCTCCCGATCGCCATAGGCTTTGGCGCCGGCGCTGATTCCCGCCGCCCGCTCGGGCTCTGCGTGGTCGGCGGCTTGATCTTCGCGCAATTCGTGACGCTCTACGTGACGCCCGTCTTCTACACCTACATGGACGGTTTCCTCAGGTGGCGCGGGAAAGCGCGAAGCCGCTCTCGCGAATCGGTCGAGCCTCTGCCCGCTCTCGCCTCCCATCATGGGGATCATTGACCTGTTCCACTGTTCTCGAGTAACGGCTCGGCTCCGCCCGGCTGCGCTGCTCTGTAGCTATTCCGCGGATTCCCGTATAATGGTCGAATCAGGGCTGCGCGCTCCGAGAGACACAGAAGAGCGCCGTCGCATCAGATAAGAACGGCACGCATCGCGGCAGCCAGACACGGCGGAGGGACCTTAAGACATGAATTCCGTAATAAAGAAAATCGTCATCGTACTGTCTCTCGTCGTGCTCGCTTATGTGACCGCCGGCTACGTCCGTGCCCGTTCTTCATCCGACGATTCCGCTTTTCAGGCGCTCACCGTCTATAGCGAAGTGCTCAATCGCGTCCAGCGCGACTACGTTGACGATCCCAACATTCACAAGGTCACTGCCGGCGCTCTGCATGGCTTGGTGGACTCGCTCGACCCGCAGTCCGGCTATCTGAGTCCGCTCGAATACGCCGACTTCAAGGAAAAGAGCGCGGCCAGGGCTCCGGCCGGATCGGGATTGGCGCTCACCAAGCGCTTCGGGTACATCGCGGTGCTTTCTGTTCTGCCCGGCAGCCCGGCTGACAAAGCGGGTCTTCATTTTGGAGATATCCTTGAGAAAGTGGCCGGCTTCACCACCTCGCAAATGACCGTAGATCAGGCGCAAATCCTTCTCTCCGGCAATCCCGGTACCAGCGTCAAGCTTTCAGCCATTCGCCGCGGAAAGCAGGAGCCGGAAGACATCACGGTTACGCTGGCCAAACTTCCCGCTCCCAGGCTTATCGAGACGCGGCTTCAGGGAGACGTTGCGTATATCCGCGTGCCCGCCTTCGACCCGGGCATGAGCAAGCAGATTCACGATGAACTGCTCCGCCTCCATCAGCAGGGAGCGAACAAACTGGTTCTCGATCTGCGCGGCTGTGCGTCCGGCGACATCAAGGAAGGCATTCAGACGGCCCAGCTCTTCGTCCCCGCCGGTACCATCACCACTCTCAAGGGGCAGACGGTCACCACCGAAACCTCAACCGCCGATCCGGCCAAGGTGGTCTGGAAGGAACCGGTATCCGTCCTGATTGGCAATAGCACGGCTGGCCCGGCAGAGATTGTGGCCGCCGCAATTGGCGACAATCACGTAGGACAGACCATCGGCGACCGCACCTACGGAACCGCCTCGATGCAGAAGCTGATTCCGCTGGACGACGGCGCGGCCCTCGTCTTAACCGTCGCAAACTATTACACGCCAGCCGGCAAGGAAATTCCCGCCGATGGCGTCCAGCCGACAACGGTTGTCAAGATGACGCCCGACAGTTTCGCGCAGCTTGAGCAGGTCGGCCCGCCGGCTCCTCCTCCGGGCCAGGTTGTTTCGCCCGACGATCCCGTGCTGAAGAAGGCGCTCGATCTTCTGCAGAGTTCCGGCGCGAACGCGCAGCACAAGGCCGCCTAGCCCCGGCATGGCGCGAGCAAGCGGGAACCAAGTCCCGC
>DATEKA010000211.1:0-3561 GCA_035277685.1 Candidatus Acidiferrales bacterium | reverse complement strand
AGCGGAAATAAAAGGAGAGCACGGAGCAAAGCGCGTGATGTCACGGAGAAAGGCAAGGCGCGTTATTAGCGCACGGACCCGCACGCGCAGGTCCAGGCGTTGAAAGCGCAGAAAAGGCACGATGAAGCCTGGAGATAAAGGTCGGATCGCGTACATCGACTGGATGCGCGGCCTCGCATGTCTGCTGATGTTCCAGACGCATTGCTACGATTCCTGGTTGGGTGGAGCGGCCCGCAAGAGCGCGTTTTTCGGCTGGTCGCAGCTCGGCGGAACGTTGCCGGCGCCGCTGTTCCTGTTTTTGGCGGGAGTTTCGTTCGCGCTGGTGACCGATCGCATGCGGCGCAAGGGAGTCTCGCCCAACCGGATCGCCGCCACGACGATTCGGCGAGGCGCGGAAATATTCGCCCTGGGACTCCTGTTTCGCGTCCAGGAGTTTGCGCTGGGGCAACCATGGTCGCCGTGGACGGACCTGTTGCGCGTGGACATTCTGAATACAATCGGAATATCTCTGATGCTCATGGGTATCGCCTGCCGTCTGGTGAAAACGCGCCCGGCGAATACTGCGCTGGCCGCGTCCATTGCCGCAAGCATCGCGATAGTGACGCCTCCTTTGTGGACCACGTGGCAGCCGAGGTGGCTGCCGTGGCCCATTGAGTCGTACATCAACGGCGCACACACGTTCGGCAAGCCGCAGCCCTGGCTTTTTCCAGTGTTTCCGTGGGCGGCGTTCGCATTCGCGGGTTTGGCAGCGGGGTTCTTACTGCTGAGCGATTGGTCCACAAAGAATCTGGCGAAGGCGACAGCAATCGCCGGAGCGGCGGGGTTGGCGCTCTTCTTCCTGTCGATGTGGTTCGACTCGCTTCCCGCAACGCTTTACCGCGTTTACGACTACTGGCACACGAGTCCGAATTTCTTTCTCGCGCGTGTGGGTGTCCTCCTGATGATCATTTGCGTGAGTTACGCGTGGTGCCGGTGGGGACCGGCGCGCCGGTGGTTCAGCCCTCTGGTGCAGATAGGCCAGACGTCGCTGATCGTGTACTGGGTACACATCGAATTTGTGTATGGCAGATTCTCAATCCTGACGAAACGCTCGCAACCGGTCTCGATGGCGACGTTTGGATTGATTGTTATCTTTACCGCAATGGTGCTGCTGTCTATCGGACGGACGCGGATGAAGGGCAGCGGAGCGGAAATCTTAAGTAGACTGCGGACCATGCTTGATGCGAGGCAACGGCCCGGAGCCGGAGTCGCCGGCGTGTCGCGCTTGGCTATCGAGAGCCAATACCGGGAAATCGTGAAAAGCTGACCACGGAGAGCACGCAGGAACAAATGAGGCCGGGGAGAAGCACGCCACGTGAACGAAGGTTCGGTCCCGCCATGCAGTTGCTACCTCAAGGCGCGCTCGACGAAGAATTCGATGCAGAAACGCTAATGCTTCTTGGGAGGCCCGGCAGGTTTCGCGAGGGGTGTGGTCGGTTCGCTTGGGTCCGGTTGAATCTTGAAAATGTATTCGCCCGGACGAGCGAGACCCATGTCTTCGCGAGCGATGCGTTCGATGGCGGCCGGATCCGTTTTCAGGGACTGGACGCGATTCTGCAAGTTCTGATTCTCGCGGTTGAGTCGCTGGATCTCGCGTTGAATTTCCGCGGATTGCTTTATCGAGCGGCGCATCGCGAGGACGCCGTGCGTGCCGAGAACATCTTGCAAAACCAGAAGAATGAGCCCGGCGACCAGGAACCACGTGGCGTTACGGCGCACGAAGTGGCGCAGTTGTGCCGGGAAGCTCATCTGCGAGGCGTCCAGTTTCACGTTGTTTCCGGGTTTCGAGTTCATGCGTTGATCCATGCGCGAGCATCCTCCGCGATTTTCTGCGACTCAGCCGGCGTAGCCGCCTCCGTATAAATGCGGATCAGCGGTTCGGTGCCGGAAGGTCGCATCAGAAGCCACGCGCCGTCCTCGAAGATGAGCTTTAACCCATCCGTCCGGTTCACGCGCGCGACTCGGCGTCCGGCAAATTCCTTCGGATCGTGGCGCAGCTTCGCGGGAACGCGCTCGCGGATCTCCTCGGGCAAATGCAGGTTCACGCGGATCGGCCAATATTCGCGGCCTACGCGCTTGAAAAGAGTGCGGAGCTGATCCCCCAGAGAAGCCTCCCGCGCGACGATCATCTCCGCCACCAGCAGACATGCGAGAATGCCATCCTTCTCGGGCAGGTGACCCCCAATCGTAAGACCCGCGCTTTCCTCCCCGCCGAGGGCAATCTTTCCGTCGCGCAGCAGAGGTCCGACGTACTTGAATCCGACTGGAGTCTCGTAAATCTTCACTTCGTGCAGCTTGGCAACCGCATCCAGCAGGTGCGTCGTGGCTACGCTGCGCGAGCCGCCCAGCTTGTAGCCGCGCGTTTCGAGCAGGTAGTCGAAAACCAACCCCAGAATGTGATTCGGCGAAACAAACGCGCCGTCGCGATCGAGAATGCCGAAGCGATCGGCGTCGCCGTCGGTGGCAAGACCCGCAAGCGCCCGTTGTTCGAGAACTTGCTTTCTCAGCGGAGCGAGGTTTTCGTCGGACGGATCAGGCCCCGAACCATCGAAAAGCACGTCTCGATTCGCGCGAATCGTGGTCGCCGGGATTCTGCGCGAGGCAAGAATGCGGTCGAGCCAGCCTGCGCCGCACCCGTGCACGGCGTCGCAAACAAATTTCCCCAGTTTGCTCGTACGCGAGAGAACGTCGAACCGAATCATGCGGCGAAGTTGTTCGAAGTACGGCTCGCGCGGATCAATGCGCTCGAAATCGTCTTCGACTTCGTGCGCGAAGGCCGGATCATCCTCGATCTTGGCCGCGCGGACTTCGATGTCGCGCGTTGTTTCCGGCAACGCCGGACCGCCTTCGGGGCCGGAGAATTTCAGACCGTTGTATTCGGCTGGATTGTGGCTGGCTGTGATGTTGACGCCGCCATCGAGTTTGCCGTGAATGATGGCGTGGGCGATCGCGGGAGTGGGTGTAGCTTCCTTGCAGAAAAGGACGTGGCAGCCTTTCGATTTCAGGACGGCGGCTGAGGCTCGCGCAAAATCCTCAGAAAAGAAACGCGTGTCGTAGCCGACGATCAGAACGGGCGATCTCTTTTGCGCCAGGACGTGTTCGGCAATCGCCGCTGATGCGCGACGCACGCCGGGGAACGTGAAGTCCTCGGCGATAATTCCGCGCCAGCCGGAAGTCCCGAATTTGATTGCGGGCGATGCCATTCTTCTCAAGCGCGATCCGCCCGTTCCAGCGAGCGAATGAAGCGGGCGAAAAGCATTGTATATTGCCGCGCAAGACCAAGGAATCGGGAGAATTGAGTAGAGGAGCGTCGAAAGAGTAAAGTCGTGCGCAGCCAATGAGAGAGCAAATTGTCCCTTTACCGCAGTGATGGAGTCTTATGACCGATAAGATTGTGGTGCTGGTGACGTGCGGGTCGGCGAAGGAGGCGCGGCGGATTGCCCGCGCGCTGGTTAAAGCGCGCTTGGCGGCGTGCGCGAATGTTGTTGACACGCCGGTGCGTTCGATCTACCGCTGGAAGGG
>DATEKA010000210.1:0-19078 GCA_035277685.1 Candidatus Acidiferrales bacterium | reverse complement strand
CTTTGCTTTTCGACTCGGTGTTCGCTCCAACGCAATCTTCGGCGAAAGCAACCGGCTTGTCGAGCAGCTCCTGAAGACGCGCCGCGACCGGCTTCAGGCTGTATTTCGGGTCGGGCTTGCCTTTCGGGCGACCGAGGTGCGAGGCGAGCACAAGTCGCGCCCCGCGCCCGATCGCAAGCGTCAGCGTCGGGATGGTCGCACGGATTCGCGTATCATCTGATACTTTGCCGCCATCGAGGGGAACGTTGAAGTCTACGCGAATGAACACGCGCTTGCCGTTAAGATCTAGATCGCGAATCGAGAGCTTGTTCATGGCCGGCCTTTCATCAATTCACAGTCTCACCACATGGGACACGGAGAACACTGAGTCACACACAGAACAGATCGCACAAGCTCATCCTCATGGAAAGACGCAAAGCGCACGCCTTTTCCGTGTTCTTCGTGACTCTGCGCCTCGGTGGCAGACTGGGTTTACAGCTTAGCGGCGAAGAACCGGATCAGGTCGCGGCAACGGCAGGAATAGCCCCACTCGTTGTCGTACCACGAAAGAACTTTCAGACAGTTCGAGCCGACGACACGCGTATAGCCCGCGTCGACGATCGATGAACGTGAATCGCCGCGGAAATCTACCGAGACAAGCTCGTCGTTACATACGCCCAGGATACCCTTCATAGGTCCCTCGGCAGCTTTCTGGAACGCTGCGTTCACGGCATCGGCGGTGACAGGCTTTTCGGTTATGACGGTCAAATCAACAATGCTGACGTTGGGCGTCGGAACGCGCATGGCATAGCCGTCGAGCTTCCCTTTCAGCTCCGGAATGACCAGATGCAGCGCTTTGGCAGCGCCGGTCGAGGTGGGAATCATCGAAAGCGCGGCAGCGCGAGCCCGGCGAAGATCCTTGTGCGGCAGGTCGAGGAGCTTCTGGTCGTTTGTGTAGGAATGGATTGTGGTCATAGTGCCGACGTTGACGCCGAACCTGTCGTAAATCACCTTGGCGACGGGCGCAAGGCAATTCGTGGTGCAGGAAGCGTTCGAAACGACGTGATGCTTCGATGAGTCGTAGGTCTTCTCGTTCACGCCGAGAACAATCGTGGCGTCCACTTCCGTTGCGGGCGCAGAAATCAAGACCTTCTTCACGGGCCCACGGACGTGCTTGCGCGCGTCCGTACCTTTCGTAAAGAGGCCCGTGGATTCCACCACGATGGTTGCGCCGACAGAGGCCCAGTCGAGCTCGGCAGGGTCTTTCACTTTGAAAACTTTGAAGGATTTGCCATCGACGGAGATCGTGTCGTCGGTGTGGGTGATTTCGTTCGAGAGGTTTCCGAGGATGGAATCGTACTTCAGCAGATGAGCGAGCGTTTTCGCGTCCGTGATATCGTTCACGGCGACGACCTCGATTTCCGGATCGCTCATCGCCGCGCGGTAGATATTCCGTCCGATTCTTCCGAAACCGTTGATTCCGACTTTGATCGGCATTTTTCCTCTCATTCTGGATTTGTCAATTCTGATGCGACGCGACACCAGTATAAAAGCAAAACTGCGGGCGAGTCCTGCCCGCGGCTGGCAGGCGCCCGCGTCACAAACCTCCTGCGGCAACAGCCAGCACGGGCTATCGTGTGACGGGGGTTAGAGCGCGTTCCTTCCGAACGAAAAATGCTAGGGCACGCTCCAGGAAAAGTCAATTCAGATGGCGGAAGTGTCGAAGGGGCGGGGAATGGAATGAAATCGCTTAGTCCAATCGCGCCAAGCGTGACGCCCACCGGAATCAGTTCGAGTTGTCGGCCGATTTGGGGCTCGGGTCGTTGAAGACCTCTACGCGAGAGACTTTCTCGTTGATAAAGACGACGAACACGGTTTTGGCGGGCGGGTTACCGTAGATCCACGTCTCGGTGTCCTCGCCCTTCGTGTTGCGCTCGCGCACCTTGTGGCCGGCGCGGCCAAGCGCGGCGATGACCATTTCCTGATCCATGCCTACGATTGCGCGATGTTCGCGGATGGCTTGCTGGATATCGGGCGGAAGCGAGTCAAACCAGTTGACCGCAGCCGAGTGTTTCGAAAAATCAAGCAGAGCGGAAAGATCGTGTTTCAGGTCGTCGGGCGACAGATCGGGCACGGCGCGACCGTAATCGAGAATGATCGTCGTTCCGCGACCCTCGTTGGGATGATCCGCCATCGGCGGAGCCGGAAGATTGCCCATGCCGACCTGAAGGTGCTCGCGGAGATGGAACTTCTTCTTTCCGCCACCGTTGATCTGAACGGCGATTTCCTTACCGCGAAATTCGATGGAGGTGATCTGGACCGTATCGCCCGGGTTGGCGATGGCGCCTTCGTGTCGAAGTTCGTACTGAAGTTCCTTCATGTTGAGCGGCTTGCCGACGGCGACTTTGAAGCCGTCTTTTTCGTGCGGAAGAGGTTGGAGTGCTTTGGCGTATTCGCCGTCAACGTAGCGGATAATGGCGAGCTTGCCGGCGTCGCCGAGGCGGCTTGAGTGCTTCTCGTCGTGGCCAGTGATGCCGACGAGGACTTCGGCCACTGGAGGGGCGTTGAGAGCATCCATGGTCAAGCGAGGAGGAAACGGGAGGTGAATGCCGGGAAGGTCGGGCACGGCGGCGCAAATCGCCACCGCGGCTGCGGTCAGAATAGTTGAGCGGAGGTACATCGCCGGGCCTTCGCCTTCATTCTAGGACTTTCCCGAGGCTATGCCAACGCGAATTGGAACACTCGGGAGCGGGCGCCGCGCCATGGGCGACAGCGATCCTTGACGGCAGCGGCGGCGCCGCGTAGTATCACCCCGAACCAATATGACTTCGGATCCTCTCATTGGGCAATCCGTTCTGCACTACCGGATTCTTCGCAAGTTAGGCCAAGGCGGCATGGGCGTGGTGTACGAGGCGCAGGACACGCACCTCGACCGCCGCGTAGCGCTGAAGTTCCTGCCGCCTGCAATGGCGGACGACAGCCAGCTTCTGGAGCGTTTTCAACGAGAAGCGCGCGCCGCTTCTGCGCTGAACCACCCGAACATCTGCACCATTCATTCGATTGAGCAGCATGAGAACCGGCACTTCATCGTGATGGAACTGCTGGAGGGCAAGACTCTGGCCCAGACAATGACCCAGCAGCCGATGGAAATGGAGAAACTGCTGCCACTCGCGATTCAGATCGCGGACGCGCTCGAATCGGCTCACGCCAAGGGTATCGTTCACCGCGACATCAAGCCGGCGAACCTTTTCGTGACGGACCGCGCGCAAATGAAGATTCTGGACTTCGGGTTGGCGAAGATGAGCCGGCGCGAAATGGTGGGAGTGCTAGCCGTGCAGGGGGCGTCGCTTGGCCAGGCGGAGACAATGGCGGGCGGTGAATTAACATCTCCCGGTACAGCTGTGGGGACGATCTCGTATATGTCGCCGGAGCAGGCGCGAGGGCAACTGGTGGACGCCCGGACGGACATTTTCTCCGTGGGGACCGTGCTGTACCAGATGGCGACGGGGATGCTCCCTTTCCAGGGAGACACGTCAGCGGTGGTCTTCGACGCGATCTTGAACCGCGAAGCGATACCTGCTGCGGAGCTGAATCCCCAGTTGCCTGCTGATTTCGTGCGCATCTTGGAGAAAACCTTAGAGAAAGACCGCACGCTGCGCTGCCAGACGGCAAGTGAACTGAAAACCGATCTCAGCCGGTTAAAGCGCGATTTGGAATCCGGCAAGCGGCGAGCGAAGGAGAAAACGGACTCCGATCCAGGCATTACGAAACAGCACGCGGGAAAATCGGTTGCGGTGCTCTATTTCGAGAATCTGAGCGGCGCGAAGGAAGACGAGTACCTGCGCGACGGCATCACCGAAGATGTGATTACGGAGCTCTCGAAAATCCGGGGCCTCAACACGTTCTCACGCCCGACGGTCCTGGCCTTCCGCGACAAAGCCGTGACGCCCGCGCAAATCGGGCAGCAACTCGGGGCAGCCTATGTGCTGACCGGAACAATCCGGCGGGCGGGCGCCCGCTTGCGCATCAATGCGCAACTGGTGGACACGCGCACCGATTTTCCACTCTGGTCGGAACGTTTCGATCGAGAGATGAAGGACGTTTTCGAAATCCAGGACGAAATGGCGCGGAAGATTGCCGAGGCTCTGCGCGTTACGCTGTCGCCGCAGGAACTTGAAGCCCTCGCGGTGAAACCGACGGAGAATCTGCAAGCATACGACCTGTTCCTGCGAGGTAAACGGTACGCGCGGCGCCAAACGCGGCAGGATCTGGAGTTCGCGTTACAGATGTTCGAGAACGCTGTGGCAATGGATCCCAGTTTCGCGCTGGCCTATGCCGCATGCGCCAATGCCTGCGCCATGTTCTACTGCAATTACAGCCGCGATCAATTGTGGGTTGAGCGCGCGCGGGAGGCTTCTGGAAAAGCCGTGGCTCTGCGCTGGGACCTGCCGGAAGTGCAGGTAAGCCAGGCCTGGGTGCTGTACGCGGCGGAGCTCCACAACGAAGCCGTGCGGATGGTCAAGAAGGCGATCGAGCGCAAACGAGATTGTGAAGGCGCCTACTATATGCTGTGCCGCGCGTTGTTCGCGGCGGGGCGATACCAGGAAGTGGTGGACGTCGCGGAAGTGGCCATCGAGGCGAGCGGCGAGGATTATAACGTTTACGTACCGATCCTGAATTCGCTCGGCTCGCTGGGAAAAGCGGAAGCCAAGAGCAACATGAGCCAGAGATTCACGTTCGCCCTCGAGGACCACCTGAAACATGTGCCAGAAGATGCGCGGGCGCGCGTTCTGCTTGCGGCCGATTATGCCGAATGGGGACGCGTGGACGATTCTCTGCGGGAACTCAATCTGGCGGTCACTCTGCGGGCTAACGAGGCTTCGATCCTCTACAACGCGGCGTGCGTCTATTGTTCGTTGAAAAAGAAGGCGGAGGCTATCTCCGCACTGCGGAATGCGTGGGAAGCCGGGTTTAAGGACCCATTGTGGGCGCGCCGCGATCCTGATCTGGCTCTTCTGCATGGCGATCCGGAATTCGAGCGTCTCTATCCAGACAGACCGATACAAATACCGATTTCCGGGACACAGGCCTCGAGCGCTCAATAGCCTCACAGTTCGCGAGTGAGCAATCGGCGAGCCGGGCGGCCTGTCCCCTCAATCGTCAGTCCGGAACGGGATCACAGCGCCTGTTTGAGCCGCAGGCATCGAACAAAGAATCAGCGAGCTTTTGACACTCAAGGGAGTGTGTGTTCAGATGACGCCGGAGAAATCATATGCGGCAACGCCGTTTAGCACTTTTGATCGCGGTACTGTTCGTAATTTTTCTGGTTGTCGTTCCGCTTTTATCGGCCGGGATCGGGCTCATAGTGGATTGGACGTGGTTCGATTACGCCGGCTATCGCGAGATTTTTACCACGATTCTGAAAACGCAGGCATGGCTGGGATTTTTCTGCGGACTCGCGTTTCTGCTATTGGCGGGAGCGAATCTGTGGGCTGCGCGAAGCGTGTCGCATCGCTCAGGGTACCTGCCGGTCACGCGAACCATTGACTTTCCGGCAATCGATAAATTCCCCCCTCTTTTCCGGCGCTTGCTTTGGCTCGGACTCGTGTTCGCGGCATGGCTCGCCGGCGAATGGTCGGCCGCACACTGGAAGGATTACCTCTTCGCCGCGCATGCCGTTCCGATAACGCAAACCGATCCGATCTTCGGCTTCAGCGTGAGCTTCTATCTCTTCAACTTGCCGTTCCTTTTCTTCATTTATCATCTGGCGCTCATCATCGCGGCGCTCGCGTTGATAACCGCCGGCGCCGAATACTTCATTGACGGGGGAATATGGATCTCGCCGCGGGGTTTGGGATTGGGCCGCAATGCGCGGGCGCATCTGATGATTCTGGGCGGTGTCCTTTTTCTGCTTTTCGCGTGGCGAGCGCGCCTCGGCATGTACGATCTGGTCTTTGCGCCAACGGGATTGGTGTATGGCGCCGGATTCACGGATATTCACGTCGGCTGGCCAGTGCTGTGGATCCAACTGGCGCTGTGCGTGATAGCGGCAATCGCGTTTTTCGCGGGCGCGGCGAACGGGAAGACGCGGCCCGCACAGTACGCGGTAGGCGCCATTGTCGCGGTAGCTATCGTCGGCGGGTTGATTGCCCCTGCGCTGGTGCAGCGCTATTTCGTCGCGCCAAGCGAACTCGAAAAGGAAGCGCCATACATCGCGCGGAATATCAAGTTTACGCGCCAGGCTTACGGACTCGAGAAGTTTGACGAGCGCGCCTATCCGGCGATCCAAGACCTGACGCAAGCATCCATCGACCAAAATTCGGCCACGATGCGGAACCTTCGCCTCTGGGACCACGAGCCGCAGCTCACCACCTTCCAGCAGCTCCAGGAAATCCGCACGTACTATGATTTCGCAAACGTCTTCGACGACCGTTACGCGATCCACTCGCAGTTGCGCCAGGTCTCGCTATCGGCGCGCGAGCTTTCGGCAGACAGCTTGCCGGATCCAAACTGGGTGAATCAGCACCTGATTTATACGCACGGATACGGATTGTGCCTCGGCCCGGTGAACGAGTCGACGCCGGACGGCCTGCCAGTCCTGTTCATTAAGGACATTCCACCGGTATCGTCGATCTCGCTGAAGGTAACGCGGCCCGAAATTTACTACGGGCAGCTTTCCAACAACTATTGCCTCGTCAAGACGAGTGCGAAGGAGTTCGATTATCCGTCCGGCGAACAGAACGTCTATCAAAGCTATGAAGGATCCGGGGGCATACCGGTCGGGAGCCTCTGGCGCCGGCTCGTCTTCGCCGTGCATTTCGGAGACATCGATATTTTACTCTCCGGATACCTTCAACCGCAGAGCCGCATCATGATTTATCGTCGCGTGCTGGATCGTGTGCAGGAGTTGGCGCCTTTCCTATCGTTCGACAGCCACCCATATCTGGTCGTGCGGGACGATGGCTCCCTGCAGTGGATAGTGGACGCCTATACGACGTCCGATCGGTATCCGTACTCCGATCCGACGCAGAACATGGGCAATTATGTCCGGAACTCGGTGAAGATCACGATCAGCGCTTACGACGGCCGGGTCAATTTCTACATCGCCGATCCATCGGATCCGTTGGTCCAAGCATATCAGCGGATTTTCCCCGGCGTGTTTCATCCACTTTCCGAGATGCCCCCAGACTTACGGGCGCATATCCGTTATCCGCAGGACTTTTTTGCCGTGCAGGCGTCGAAGTACGCGGTTTATCACATGACGGACCCGAGCGTCTTCTACAGCAAGGAGGATCTCTGGCGCGTGGCGACGCGCATGCAAAACGGCGCGTCTACCCCGATGAGCCCATATTACGCGATCATGAAACTGCCGGACGTCGGCACGACGGAGGAATTCATCCTGATGGTTCCGTTCACTCCGGCCCGGAAGAACAACATGATTGCGTGGATGGCAGCTCGCTGTGACGGCGCTGACTACGGCAAGGTCCTGGTATTCGCCTTCCCCAAGGAAAAACTCATTTACGGGCCCGAGCAGATACAATCGCGTGTGAACCAGAGCCCGCAGATTTCGCAGCAACTCACGCTTTGGGATCAGGGCGGGTCGCGCGTGATTCGCGGGACTTTGCTGGTGGTTCCGGTGCAGAACGCGGTGATGTACGTGGAGCCGCTCTATCTTGCAGCGGAAGGCGGCTCTTCCCTGCCGCAATTGAAACGCGTGATCGTTGCGTATTCCGATCAGTTAGTGATGGAACCGTCGCTCGGAGACGCCCTGAATGCCATCTTCGAAGGCGGCAGCGCGAACCCATCTTCGGAAACTGCCGCGAAAGCACAGGGTGTGGCCGCGCCCGTCAAGGGCATTCCATCTTCGCTCGAGAGCCTGATTCAGCAGGCAAATCAGCACTACAAGCAAGCGCAAAGCGAACTCCGAAAAGGAAATTGGAGTGGCTATGGCCAAGAAATCCAGACGCTTGGCGAGATTCTGAAGAAAATGCCTGTGAAAAGGGAGAAGTAGCCCAAGAACGTCTGCCTCGGCCTTGCCTGAGGCGTAAAGCATATAAGGTCAACACCTTAGTACTTCCGGACCAGCGATTTTGGCGGTCAGTCCTATAGCTGGTCATCAGCCCTGCGCCTATGATGCAAGCTGACGGGCGCGGAGTCCTGTCATCCGGCTGCCATCATCCGACTTGAAAAGAACTTGGGAGTGCTCTTCCTGTGCAATTAAGAACGAAATTCCTGTGTTCTTTCGTTTTGATCACCGCAGCGCTGACCTGCGCAACATTGCTGGTCGTGCGACACAACGTTCAAGTGCATCTGCAAAAAGAGACGGAGCAAAACGCTCGCAGCGCTATCCGCACATTCGACGTGATCCAACGGCAGCGTGAGCTCGAGCTGAGCCATACGGCAGACTTGCTCGCAACACTCGCCGAAATCAGAAACGAGGATGCGTCCATCATCCAGGACTCGAGCGAGGACCCTTGGCAGGCGGATTCGTGCAACCTCTTTGCGCTCGCCGATCCGAGCGGAAAGATCGTCGCCTTACACACGACAACGCCGGGATTTCCCCTGGACGACGCCGAAACAATGTTTCGACGTTCGGTCACCGCCCGTGCGAAGTCGCACTGGTGGTACGGAGACGGGCGGTTATTTCAGGTTGTGCTGCAGCCCGTCTTTAACAGAGGACTTTCTCGCACGACGCGGGCCGGCACCGTCATCGTAGGGCACGAGATAGACGTACGGGCGGCCAAAGGGCTTCGCGCGACCTCCGCAAGCCAGGTCGTGTTCCGATACGGGCCCGATGTGGTCGTGAGCACATTATCTCCGCTACAAGAACAACAATTCACGCGCGAGATTCAGGAGCAACACGGTCAGCGCCAGATCCGGCTCGATGACGAGATCTTTCTGGCGAGGACGATGGACCTGACTCCGGGACAGAACCCGGCGGTGACTCTGACTGTCCTGAAGTCCACGAGCGAGGCTGCTGCCTTCCTGAACCGGCTGAATCATCTGTTGCTCGGATTGGGCTTTTTGGCAGTGCTCGCCGGGGCGGGGCTTGTGTATTTGATTTGTGATGCGTTTACGCGACCGCTGGCACGGCTCGCGCTAGGCGTGCGCGCGCTGGAGCAGGGAGACTTCTCATTCGCCCTGGATGCGAGCGGCAGCGACGAAGTGGCGCGAGTGACCGGCGCCTTCGATCGGATGCGCACGACGCTGCAACGCAATGAGACCAACCGGCAACGGCTGGAAGGTCAACTGCGCCAGGCGCAGCGAATGGAGGCGATGGGACGCCTAGCAGGCGGCGTGGCTCACGATTTCAACAATTTGCTGACGGTAATCAAAGGGCACAGCGGGCTGCTCCTCGATCGGCTGAACCACGGCAACCCGCTAAACGACAACACACAGCAAATCGTCAAAGCAGCAGATCGCGCCGCTTCGTTGACCCGCCAATTGCTGGCGTTCAGCCGCATGCAGGTGCTGCAGCCGAAGGTGCTGGACTTGAACGCGCTCCTTGCCGATATGGAAAAACTGCTGGCTCGGCTGATCCGTGAAGACATTGTGTTCAGCGTCCGGCCAGGCGATTCGCTGGGCCGGGTGAAGGCCGACCCAAGTCAGATCGAGCAGGTGGTGCTGAATCTGGTCGTGAATGCGTGCGACGCCATGCCCCGTGGTGGGAACTTGACGCTCGAAACTCGAAACACGACGGTGGATGACGATGTCGCGCAGAGCCGCTCTCCGATGCCGCCGGGACAATACGTTGTCCTCAGCGTGACCGATACAGGCGAAGGGATGGACACGCGCACGAAAGCACGCATTTTCGAGCCGTTCTTCACCACCAAAGGTCTGGGCAAAGGAACGGGATTGGGACTGGCGACGGTCTATGGCGTGGTGAAGCAGAGCGAAGGATTCATCTGGGTGGACACCGAACCGGGAAAGGGTTCGTGTTTCGAGGTTTTTCTGCCGTACACGAGCGCGCCGAGCGAAACTGCCCGGCCCGACAAAACCTCGACGGATGCGGCTCACCCGCGCAAAACCGTGCTCATCGCCGAAGATGAGGACGCCATCCGGGAGCTCATGTGCGAGTTCCTGAAGTCCGCGGGCTATGCGGTGCTTGCCGCAGAGGATGGCGCCAAGGCGTTCGCTCTCGCGAATCAAACCGACGGTTCGATACACGCATTGCTCACCGACGTCGTGATGCCAAACATGCGCGGACCGGAACTCGCGGAGCATCTGCGGCGTGCCCGCCCGAAAATCAAAGTCATTTACGTCTCCGGCTATCTCGAATACGAGCGGGGCAACGGGGAATTTCTCGCCGATGGCTTCTTCCTGCAAAAGCCGTTCTCGCGCGACAGCCTCGTCGGCAAAGTTCTGGAAGCGCTGACTCAGGAGGCCGCTGTCCCTGTGCCAGCCCCGCAGCCGGCCTGATCGGGTTGACGCGCTATACCCTCGCACGCTGACGTGGACTTGCTCGTTTCCGGCTACCTCGCGCTATCGGTCCGCCTTGCAGGTGAGTTTTGCGACCTATCCAGCCGGCCTCCGATTGATGGCAATCCGGCGAGGCAGCAGATACGTGAATCCCACAAACAATGCCCAGCGCGTCGAAGTGCTCGTAAGTCCGTGATTGAATCCGCAGTCGAAGACGAGGTTTGGCCGCGCGTTGTAATTGATTGCCCACAAGTTGCCGACGGTGTTGCCGCGGAGAAAGGGCTGGGTGAAGTGCCATATCTCTCCGGAGAGTCCCCATCTTTGAGTGAGGACATGTGAAACGGAAAGAGTCTGGCCGAACTGGGCGCGGCGTGTCGAGCCATTAGCAACCTCGTTGAAGAGATAATTAGTGTCGTAGTGGAATCCTCTCACGTCCGCACTGATCAGAAGGAGGGCCGAATTCGCAAAACTTCCGACGTCAAGATCGGGCGCGCTTCCGCTGTATGCTCTCCCAAAATAACTGACGGCTACCGTGGGTCGCGTTCCTTCGCCCGTGAGAACGACTGCCTGGAACCCTAGATCTACGTCTCCCGGCGCGTTTGCAGGCTGGCTTTCCGCACGGGAGTGCGCGTACGGTTCCGTCGCGGCGAGTAACTCGATCCGGCGAGCGACTGAAAACTTCACGACCTCGTTGATGCTGGACTGGGAGGAAACTCCCGGAGACTCCGATGCGCTCAAGAGGCCTGTTTCGAACTGGAAATAACCGGCAGGCGTGAGAGTAGCTGGTGTCGAGACGGTCGGCCGGCCAGAGTTTGCCTGTGGAGTCTCTGCCGCAGGTGCTGCCAGTTCTTGCGGACTCCCAGTTCCCTGCTGGGCTGATGCGGAAATCGCTACGCCTAGCAAAGACGCGAGCAATATCGGCGCGATTCGAATCATCGCGTTTGGGCCATGCGTGTCATTTTGCCTTCAGCAAAAGGACCGGCACGTTAACCCTGTGCTGGACGCGGCTAGCCGTCGCTCCTAAGAGAATGTCGGCCAGGAAACGGTGACCATGGGTACTCATGGCTACGAGATCGCAACCTTTGGCTTCAATCCATTTGAGGATTTCCTTAGCCGGCTGTCCGAAGGCAAGCTCGGCCTCGGCAGGAATTCCCTGAGCCTGAAACTCCCCCCGGACCTTTTCGAGGTATGCCGCATCTTCGCCGATTTCGGGGCTGACGGCGTCCGGGCCATAGGTTCGAGCTGCCCATCCATCGGCTACATGAAGCAGCACGAGACGGCTACTTGCCAGCTTCGCGAGCTGTTTGATGTGCTCGATGATCGCCCGATCGCTCCGGGTTCCGTCTAGCGTCACGAGTATTTTCTCGTACATCGGTAGCTCCGTTCGTTTATCTGCGCTCTCAGTGTCCAATAATGACGCGCCAGGCCGCTCCGATAGAAGCAGGGAGTCCATAAATATCCATCGCGGTGATCAAAAGCGCGCTGGTCCAGCCGACAGTTAGCAAAATCCAGCTGTTTCTCCAATTTCCCATGCGTTTGCGCGAGCTGGTGAACTGCAGGAGCGGGAACATCGCGAGCGGAAGCTGCAAGGCCAACACCACCTGGCTCAGCATTAGAAGGTCCGTGACACTGCTGCCTCCGCGCAATCCGATGACGAATATCGCGGGCAGGATCGCCAGCATGCGCGTAATCAGTCTCCGCACCCACGGCTGGATGCGCCAGTGCATGAAGCCTTCCATCACAACCTGTCCTGCGAGAGTTCCCGTGATCGTGCTGCTTTGCCCGCTTGCCAGTAGGGCCACGGCAAAAAGGGTGCTGGCGACCGTAGTTCCGAGCAGCGGCGCAAGAGTGAGATAAGCCACGCGGATCCAGTCGCTGCCCGCGTTGAAGTGCACAATGTGACCTCCGTCCACCATCACACTCTGCCTCCCAAAAAACACGGTCGCAGCCAGCACCAGAATCGCGGCGTTGACGAAAAACGCGATGGTCAGCGCCACCGTGGAGTCAATGGTATTGAACTGAATTGCCCGCCGGATGGACAGCTCATCCTTCTGCAATTGACGGCTCTGCACCAGCGCCGAGTGCAGGTAGAGGTTGTGCGGCATCACGGTCGCTCCAATTATCCCAACGGCGACATAGATCATGCCCACGTGGCGAAAGTCGGGCGAAACCAAAGCTTGAGCCATCGTCAAAACACTGGCGTGGGTCTGCGGGAGAATGAATATTTCGACGAAATAGCAGACGCCGATTGTGGCGACCAGCAGCAACACCACCGCTTCAATCGTGCGCATTCCAAACCCTTGCAGAGCGAGCAGAAGCAGAACGTCAAAACCCGTGATGATAACGGCCCAAAATAAGGGGATGTGGAACAGCAGATTCAGTGCGACCGCGCTGCCCAGAACCTCGGCCAGGTCACAGGCGCCGATGGCAATCTCGCTCATCAGCCAGTTTGGCCAACGTGTCCATTCCGGATACCACTCGCGGCAACACTGCGCCAGGTCTTTTCCGGTTACAACACCAAGCCGGGCCGAGATAACCTGCATGAAAATGGCCATGACGCTGGCCAGCCCGACGACCCACAGGAGGCCATACTTGAACTGTGCGCCGCCCTGCAGGTCCGTCCCCCAATTGCCCGGGTCCATATACCCGACGCTGACGAGAATGGCCGGTCCGACAAAAGCGCGCCACTGCTCCCAAAATGCGGCGGCGTGGTGCGGTACCTCAACGCTGTTGTGCAGGCCTTCGAGCGAGAGACGGACCGTGCGCGGATCGTTGGTTCCCAAACGGGCTCTCCACAGTTCGCCTCAGTATACTATGGAAGGTTAACCATAGCTAACTAAGGTTTCGCGGAGCGGCTGGCCCTAAGTGGCGAGACCCAGATTTTCTCTGCGGCGGGACCGCCCAAAACGACAATGCCCTCGCGCGTATCGATCGAGAGCGTCTGGTCGTAGCCGCGCTCGCGAAGGTGCAACTTGCTGCCGGGCCGGATCCCGCGGCGATTGAGCAATTCGCCAAGTTTCGAGTCCCTTTCATACACGCTCACAACCGCGTAGTTCCTTCCGGGCTCAGCCTCCGATAGGAGCTTGTGACCCAGCCTGCGTTTCCGCGCCGGCGTGTCCACGACCGCCGAATTGCCGTGAGGACAGATTCCGCCCCGGCCCAGTTTCTTCACCAGCAGCGACTCGAATTCGGCGGAGACGGCATGTTCGAGCTTTTCGGCCTCATCATGCGTGCGATACCACGGCATGCCGAAGATCTCCGTAAGCATTCTCTCGATCAGGTGATGGCGGATCACGATTCGCTTCGCGATTCGGCGTCCCGCGTCAGTCAGTTGCACCCGGCCGTCTTTGCGCACGCGGACCAGCCGGTCGCGAGTCAGCCGGCGCAGTGCCATGGTGACGGCGGGGGGTGAAACTCTTAGCCAGTTTGCCAGCGTAGCGGAGATAACGGCGTCACCCTCGCTCTCCGCTTCAAAGACCGCCTTTAGATAATCTTCCTTGGAAACTGTGATCATGGCGTGGCGCGATTATAGCGTGGGCGGAACGGCCAGCGAAAACCTGGTTCGGTGGGAGTAGTCCTGGCTCGCGTGTCGGGCCGTCTGCGCTAAGAAGCGGCGCGACGAATAGGCGCGCTGCCCGCATTCTCATTCCCTTGTTCTGTTTTCTGCTGCGCAGGGAAGGGCTCGAAACAACGGCGGCACCGTGCTTCGTACATTCCTCCGGCGCCAACTACAATGAGTTCTTCCGGCGCGAAGAGCCGTTGCGTATGTACAGCGGGATTCCCGCAACGCATGCAGATCGCGAGCAGTTTCGTGATCTCTTCCGCAACCGCGAGAAGACGCGGCATGGGTTCGAAAGGCCGGCCCATGAAATCCGTATCGAGGCCGGCGAGCTTGACGCAGGCGCCCACAACCGCATCGCCAAGAAACTGAGCCTCGTCAACGCCGATCACTTCGGTGCGAGCCGCAACTTTGTCGAGAATCTCGCTGCCGGACTGAACCAACCCCGATGCAATTTCCAGCCCTGAGTGCGAGACGATGCCGTTCTTCGCGTAGCGCTTATCGATTGAGGGTTTGAATATCTGTACGCGCTGCTTTCCGATCTCGGCTCGGCGCAACCGGCGAATCAACTCCTCGCTCTTGCCGGAAAACATCGGCCCGACAATCACTTCGATCCAACCCATGTTGCCCTTCACGATGTCCACGAAGCGCCTCCGAAACGTAAGCTATCATAAGTGCGCTGTGGGAAAAGGAAGGCGTCGCTGAAGATTGTTGTTCTAAGCGTGCATCCTAACTCTTCTTATACTGAATACAGATCGCGATTGAAAAAAGGAGCGAATGCGTTGATCGCGGCGACACGAAACGCGTCCTGCCGGGTGATCATATTGCGTGTAAGGACGCCCCAAGTGCCTTGCGCATCACGAATCCCGCGTCCGCTGGTAAACGCGTCGATGCCTTCGGAGAGTTCGACGCCGCCGTCCACAACAGGCTTGGCCAGTGATTCCGGCACAAGAATTGCCCCGGATTGTCCGAATGCGGAGTGGCCGCTCGCATCGGCGACATAGGCCCAATTCTCGAGAAAGATCAGGCGGGAAGCGCCGTCGCGAATCACATCGAAGCCGCCTTCAAGACCGACAAAATACTCCCACGGCTCGCCCTTTTCTCGGGCGATTCGCATGAGCGCCTCCACGCGT
This sequence comes from Candidatus Acidiferrales bacterium, assembly GCA_035277685.1. Lineage (GTDB taxonomy): Bacteria > Acidobacteriota > Terriglobia > Acidiferrales > UBA7541 > Palsa-295. Next base: position 3,988 of record DATEKA010000210.1, on the reverse strand, counting down.
TGGCGCGCGCCCGTCATAATCTCTTCGCGTGTGAGCGGCGTATGTCGAACGCCGCTCGGCGCTTCAAGCGCGGCGATGTCGAATTGGGCGTCGCTGTCGAGGACAGGGCCAATCACGGTAAGTGCTTCCCAAACGGCATTCAGCTTTGGCCGCCGCGTGCTGCCGACGGCGACGATACATTTCCTCATGCGGCGCGAATTGTAGCAGCCCGAGGCAAAAAAGATAATCCAATCGACGTGGAGAACGCGCGAACAGCGAGTCGGTCTGGGACTCCGACACAAATCGAAGGGCCAGCCATCATTTCTCTGCATCAACCTGGGCGGCGAGCCGTTTCGGCGCGGTCAGAAAATAACTCCCGCGCATCAATTCCCCGACTTCATCCCAGTCAACCGCGCCGCGATCCAGGCGCAACGCCACCCAGCCCCTTGGGCCCACATATGCCGGCAGGTAGAAACGGCCAGGCTGAGCCGCAGCCAGCGCCGCGTTATCCCCGGGGAACACTTTGCAGGTGACCGCAACGATCCCGTCGCCATGATGGTTGTCCAGAAAATAGGCAAAAGTCTTCTTGCGTACTAGGAACGCCGCATGTGATCCGTGTCGCTCGCAAACCACTTCCGGCAGCGACTTCGCGATCCCGGTCAGCCGGACAAGTCGTGCATCTTTCTGGGAGCGTTTCGCCATGGATTGTCCCGCCAGAGGAGTTCCCGAACCGGAAAGAGTGGAGCGGGATAAGGGAATCGAACCCTCGCCTCGACCTTGGCAAGGTCGCGTACTACCACTATACGAATCCCGCGTGGACAAAAATACTTATAGCATGGGCTGAGCCGGCCAGCAAGATACCGGCGAGCGAGCCAACGCGCCCCTTCCCGCCCCGGCGAGCCGTTTCGCTCACCTCAACCGTTCGGGTTACGCGGTCGTCGCGGATTCGTTAGTCCACTTCTCGTATGCGAGTGGATTTCACGATGGGTGATTTCTTCTGGCGCTCGGCGAAATGCTCGGCGCGCTCGCGGTCGATGTATACGCGAGCGAACTTCTCGCCGTCGTGATAATACACCGTGACTTGCCAATGATGGTGCTTGCGGCGCCGGTCGCCGTCGAAAGTAGCAGCCCATCTCTTCTTTCTTTTCACCATGAACTCGCCTCAGATGCGGGGGTGCGTACTATCGCAGCTTCGCCGCGCGCACGCAATGGCAATCTAGCGCACAACATTACGAGTATACCCGTTTAACGTCAAGTTCTCGCTCCCTAAAGAGTCGTGGCACCCTGGTTTAACACCCTATCCAATACCATCCTAAGCAATAGACTGAGGAATTGCCTTCTTCCACTGGCCCTGTGATTTCAGGATCAGCTCGACGACTTCGCGTATGGCGCCTTCGCCGCCTCTGGCTACTGTGATGTAGTGGGCCATGTGTTTCACCTCGTAGACCGCGTCCGCCACCGCAACGGCCAGACCCGCGCGATCGAGAAGCGGCAGATCAGGCAAATCGTCGCCGACGTAAGCGACTTCTTCGTCTGTGACCCCAGCCCGCGTGAGAATGGCCTTGTACGCATCGAGCTTCCGCGCCTGCCCCTGAATTACGAATTCCATCGAGGCCTCGCGGGCGCGCCGCGCCGTGGCCGGGGAGTTGCGGCCCGTGATCAAACCCGTGCGAATTCCCATAATGCTCGCCAGCTTGATTCCGGCGCCGTCGTGCGCGTTGAAAACTTTCATCTCCGCCACGCTCCCGTCCGGAAAGCCCTGTAAGCAAACAACACGGGGCGTCATCGTGCCGTCAACGTCCATCAGAAGGACGCGAATCTTTCGCGCACGGCGCATCACCGGGGCGGGAAACCTCAGTTCGCGAACCGTCATACGTCGAAATCCCTCTCAGTCCGGGATATTTGGTTCTGAACAGTTACAGCGAGACCAACTTCGTTTTCTTCCGCCGCAGTCGAGCACGCGCGCTGAAATTGCATCCGCGCTCCATCAGAATAGCTGCAGAGTCCACAAATCGTGAATGTGAACCACGCCTTCTAACTTCCCCGCTTCGTCCACCACCAGAACAGACGTGATCTTTTTCTCCTCCATCAAGCGCAGTGCACTGGCGGCCAGTTCCGTGCGAGGCAGCGTTATCGGATTGCGCGTCATGCAATCGGCCGCCGAAAGATCCAGCACATTCTCGCGGCGCTGCTGCATCACGCGCCGGAGATCGCCGTCGGTGATGATCCCGAGCAGCCGGCCGTCGCGTTCTGTAACGGCCGTCAAGCCGAGCCCCTTGCGGCTCATTTCATAGATAACATCCGGCATTTTGGCGGACGGCGGCACGCGCGGAACATCGTCATCGGAATGCATCAGCGCTTCGACCCGGCGCAGTTTTTTTCCCAGGCGGCCGCCGGGATGCAGCGCGGCAAAATCCTCCTCCTTGAAGCCGCGCCGGTCGAGCAAGGCAATCGCGAGCGCGTCTCCCATGGCCATCATCGCCGCCGTGGACGCCGTGGGGGCGAGATTCAGCGAGCAAGCTTCCTCGCGCACCGCGATGTCGAGTGCTACGTCGCTCGCCGTTGCCAGACTCGAGCGCGCCTGCGCCGTCATCGCGATCAGATGAATGCCCAGCCGCTTCACCGGTTCCAACAGCGCGACCAGTTCCTCGGTTTCCCCGCTTTGCGAGATGGCCAGAAGCACGTCATCCGGAGTCAGCATGCCCAGGTCCCCGTGCAGCGCCTCGGCCGCGTGCAGAAATAACGACGGCGTCCCGGTGCTCGCGAATGTCGCCGAAACTTTGCGGCCGACCAATCCGGACTTGCCGAGGCCGCTGACCACGACGCGGCCCTTGCAGGCGAACAGAATTGCGACGGCGCTCTCGAACTTGCCGTCCAGCCGCTCGATTAGCCCCGCGATCGCATCTGCTTCGATTTGCAACACGCGTTTCGCCGTGGCAAGCGCCTGAGCCGCTTCTCCCGATTTAGTCGGAGTGGACATGGATCAGTCTTCGCAACGATTCGTCGCCGCCTTCGATCACCGCTGAGATCACAAAATTTGCCATTCGCGCGCCAGCGCCGAAATTTGCAGCACTCTGCGCATCAGCGGCTGAAATTGTTCTAGCGGAAGCGCATTCGTTCCGTCCGATAGAGCCTTCGCGGGATTGTCGTGTACCTCCAGAAAAATCCCGTCAATTCCTACCGCCGCGCCCGCCCGCGCGAGAGGCTCTATGTTTTCAGGCTCGCCGCCGCTTGTCTTCCCTTCTCCGCCGGGCAGTTGCACCGAATGCGTTACGTCGAAAACCACCGGGTAGCCGAACTTCCGCATGATCGGAAACGAGCGCATGTCAACCACGAGGTTCTGGTAACCAAACGAGCTGCCGCGCTCCGTCAAAATGATATTCTCGTTTCCAGTGCTGGCCACCTTCTCCGCGGCATTGCCAATTTCTCGTGGTGAGAGAAACTGCCCTTTCTTGATGTTCACCGCCCGCCCGGAACGGCCTGCCGCAACCAGCAAGTCCGTCTGGCGAGAGAGAAACGCCGGGATTTGGAGCACATCGCAGACTTCCGCCGCCGGACCTACCTGCGAAACATCGTGTACATCCGTCACGACGGCCAGCCCCGTCTGTCGCTTGATTTCCCCGAGAATCCTAAGCCCTTCCTCAAGCCCCGGTCCCCTGTACGACGACACCGACGAGCGGTTCGCTTTGTCGTAGGAGGCCTTGAATATCAACGGCACACCCAGCTCTTCGGCCGCCATCCCAAGACGCTCAGCCATGCTCGTGGCGTGCGCTTCGCTTTCGATCACGCAGGGACCCGCCATCACGAAAAGCGGCGCGTCCCCCCCGGCGCGTATCCCGCCGATTCGAAAGCCGCGTGACGTCATTATTTGCTCGTAATATCTTTCAACCGCATAACCCTATCCATCTTTGTCCATTCGGATGATACACAGGCAAGCGAACGTGTTCCAGTTCGTTCCGTAACGAAGTACGGCCTCTTTGTGGATCAATTTGATGCTTCAAACGTCGCC
>DATEKA010000209.1:0-10672 GCA_035277685.1 Candidatus Acidiferrales bacterium | reverse complement strand
TCAGCTCGGATACGGCTTGCCCGGATGAACCACACGGATCCAGTGATCGGTGAACTCGTAGTGCAATCCGGGCGGCTCGTATTTTGGCATGTGGCAAGTTACGCATCTTGACGCGGCGACTGGACACGCCGCTCCGGGATGACCGGCGACTTTCTTTGCGCCGCGCGAAATGTGGCACTTGAGGCAAGCCGCGTCATACGCGCTCGCATCGGTGACCAAAGGTTTGTGCGGGTCGTGGCACGCGATACACGTTAGGCGCGCATCGCCCTTCCCCCAGCAGAGGCTGTTCTCGAGCCGGTACGGCGCAAATCGCACATTAAACATGCCCGTCTTGACGAAGCCGGTCGTCACTACATCCTGCCAGGTCCGGTGGCACGCGCCGCAGAAATCCACCGAATCCACGGGATCAAGCTTCCCCGGATTGAAAATTTCCTCCGGCCCTTTCCCTTCCGTTCCCATGCTCATCAGCACCACGTGACTCGCTCCCGGACCGTGGCAGGCTTCGCACATGACGCCCGGCGTTGCGTCATGCGGATCGAACGTGTTGGCAACGGTTGACGCAGTGGTGTGGCAGCCGAAACACTGGCGCGACTCGTCCTGGCTCATTTCGCGGCCCGTAGCTTCCTGAAGGCTCGCCGGCGTCGAACGCGTCTGCCCGGGCGTAGTGTCGAGTGATTTCGGCGCGCTGAAAAAACTCAGGTGAGCCTCGTAGAAGCTTCCGTCATTTTCGTAAATATATGTTTGTCCCATGAAACCCTGGCCGAGCGCCCAGCTCAACGCGCGGGAGACGCTCGAATTCGCGTCAGATACGGTCAACACGCTCGACCCTTTCGCCGTGACAATCTTTTCCGCAAACGGTCCGAGCTGAAGAGAAAGAGTGCCGTGCGCCTGAAGGGCCTCCGAGCTCGCGGCAAGTGTCGCGGCGTGAGCCATCGGCACAGTTGCGTAAGTCGCCGTAATCGCGCTGTGACACTGGGCGCACGCCGCCGAACCTGCGTATTGTTTGCGCGGAGCGTCGCCCTTTGTCGGCCACCAGTCCGCGGTTTGAACGTGCATCTCCGTCGTCATGGGGATGCCGCTCAGGCCGTTTGTTTGGAACAGGGCCGCAGCAAACGCAGCGCTTCCGCACAACGTGAGCGCGATTGCCAGCCCCGGAACGGTTCGCGTGCAACGAACGGCTCGATTGAGTGGCCCGCGGATCGTCGAGAGTGCCATGAGAGATTCAGTTGTGGATCGGCGTAACCTTGCGAGGCGAAGCTGAAGTGGGAGTAACGGTGGGCTTGGCCGGCGGCTTGGGAATCGGCGCGACAGGCGGTTTTTGACCCGGCTTCACAGTGGCGGCGGGTGCCGGCGCGATCGGCACTGAAGGCGTTCCAGGTTTTGCACCGGACGGTACCGGCGCTGCCGTCTGCGTCAATCCCTGTTCGGCTGCATCCGCCGGCGGTGCGGTGTCGGGCGTGTCGACAAGCTCTTCCCTGCCCAACACTTGCTTCTCGAGCGGCACCACATTCGGGAAATTCTCGACGGGCGTGCCCCGCGTCGCGCCCTGCATGAATTCGAGCCAGATTGGCAGCGCCGCGCGCGCGCCGGTTTCTTTCTTCCCGAGCGAGACGCGCTTGTCGTCGTTGCCTACCCAAACGCCGGCCGTGAGCTGCGGCGTGAAACCGATGTACCACGCGTCGGTGAAATCGTTTGTCGTGCCGGTCTTTCCGGCCGACGGCCGGCCAAGCTCCTTCGCGCGCACGCCCGTTCCGAACTGCACCACGTCTTCGAGCATGGCCGTCATCGTGCGAGCCACCTCCGGAGGCATTACGTCCGTCACCTGCGGCCGATACTCCTCGAGAACGGCGCCATCGTAGGCGGTCACGCGGCGAATGAAGTGCGGCGCGATGTGAATGCCGTCATCCGGAAAAACGGTGAATCCGGAAGTGTGCTCCATCAGCGTAAGATCGGCTGCGCCAAGCGCGAGAGGCAGGTAAGGCGGCAACGGGCTTGTGATGCCGCACCTTCGCGCCGTCGCGATCACATTCTGGATTCCGATACGGTTCAGAAGCCGCACAGCCGGAACGTTTCGCGAATCCGCCAGCGCGCGTCGCAGCGTGATTCGGCCTTCGAATTTCCCGTCATAGTTGTGAGGAGAGTAGTTCAAGCCGCCGCTGCGAAACGTCACCGGCTCGTCAATCACAGTGTCGAACGGAGACATGCCCTGCTCGAGTGCAGTCGCGTAGACATACACCTTGAACGAGCTGCCGGTCTGCCGCATGGCCTGCGTCGCGCGATTGAACTTCGATTCCGTGAAATCGTAGCCGCCGACCATGGCCTTGATTTCGCCGGTCGGGTTATCAATGGCCACGAGCGACGCTTGCGCTGCGGGAACCTGTTCGAGCTGGACGGTAGCCGTTGTGCCGGAAAGGTCTTTGACCAGAACATCCACAATGTCGCCGGCTGCTACCAATTCGGCCGGCGATTTGCGCCCCGTCCACGTGAAGTCCGCCGGCGTCATCATCGCCCGATCGGGCCCAATCTTGACCATTGCGAACGTCGGCCGGACCTCGGTCACGAGTCCCTCGACGTAATCCCCTGCTTCGATCGGCTGATGCCAATCGTCGTTATCGTACGTTTCCAGCGTGCCCAGATGGTCTCTGAAAATGTTCGGCAGGTGTCCGCGCCAGCCGTGACGCCGGTCGTACGCGTGCAAACCGTCGCGCACCGCCTTGTCCGCCGCATTCTGCATCTTCACGTTCAGCGTGGTATAGACGCGCAAACCGTCTTGATGGACCGCGGCTGTCCCGTAGGTATGCTCGAGGTACTCGCGAATCTCCTCGACAAAATACGGAGCCAGGTTGTCCCTGCCGTTCGAAATGTGCAGCCCGAGCGGCTCACGGCGCGCTGCCTGCTCCTGCGCCACCGTGATCTTCCGATCGTGAGCCATCAGAGAAAGCACCAGATTTCGGCGCACAAGCGCGCGATCGGGATGCAGGATCGGCGAGTAGTACGGCCCGCGGATGATCGCTGCCAGCGTGGCGGCCTCCGCAAGCGTCAATTGCGAAACCTGCTTGCTGAAGTAGTATTCCGACGCGGCCTCGAATCCGTAGTTCCCCGCGCCCAGATAAATCTGGTTGCAGTACATCGTGAAAATCTGGTCTTTCGTGTAGTGGCGCTCGATCTGGGTGGCCAGGATCGTCTCTTCGATCTTTCGGCGGAAACTGCGGTCGGAACGATTGAGGAATAATCCGCCGGCCAGTTGCATTGTCAGCGTGCTGGCTCCCTCGCGGATCTGGTGGTGGCGAATGTCGCTCCAGGCCGCCTCGAGAACGCGTGGGAAATCGACGCCCCAGTGCTCCTCGAAGTGCTGGTCTTCCGTTGTAATGATCGCTTGCCGAAGAATCTTCGGAATCTGCGAGTAGGTCAGCAGGATTCGCCGTTGCAGCGAGAAGGTTCCAATGGACTGGCCGTCATCCGCGTAGAGCTCCGTCACAACGTCCGGCCGATAATCTTCCAGAGCATGGACTTCCGGCAGGTCGCTGGTATAAACGAACAGCAGTCCGACTGCCGCGCCCAGTGCGATTGAACACAGAATCAGAAACGAAAACGCGAGACGTCCGAACAGGCTCCCGCCTGCGATCTTCACGCTCGCGTGGTTGTTCTCCACGAGACCGTCATTTTAGCGCATTGCGACCTGCGCCGCTGACCCGGGAAGCGCCCGTTTTCCGCATTGTTCCGCGAGAGGAAATACAGTGTTGCCCGGAGGACAAGGCTTTGGCTGGCCTCGTTCGTACAGCGGTCCGCTCTAACCCGGCAATTTGATGGGAACTGGGTGGCCTGATTGCGCCGCTTCGTAAATCGCTTCCATGATGGCGACGTCGCGCATCCCCGTGACCCCGTCGGGCTCAGGCTCGCGGTTCCCGCGAATGCACCCAGACAGATGGTCAAGCTCGAGATGAAATTCTTCGCTTGGCGCGTACGTTTTGCCGAACCATTTCTCGCCAACTTGGCCGAAAAGCCGCATCTCTTCGTTGTACGGAAACGCGGGATTCAGCGCGGCCCAGCCCTTTTCTCCGTGAACCTGGATGAACGAGGCCTTTGCAGCCGCAAAGCTGCTCGACGCCTGAACGTACATTCCGCCCGGAAACTTCAACTGAAAGCCGATGCTCTCATCAACTTCCTTGAAGCGGCCCGGATCCGCGCTCCAAGCGTACCCGGATGCTTCAATCGGCTCGAGCCCCGTTAGCCAGCGGGCCGCGTTGACGCAGTACACTCCGACGTCCCACAACGATCCGCCGCCCGCCAGTTCTTTGCTCAAATGCCAGACTTGCCGCGATGGCAGGTTAAAGGTGAACGCGGAATGCATCAGTTTGATTTCGCCCAGCTTCCCGCCGGCGATCAGTTTCTTGAGCGCAAGGCTGCTCGGCTCGAAATACTTGCGGTAAGCCGTCATGAGTTTGACCTTGGCCTGCCGGCACGTCTCGATCATCTCCTGGCACTCTTCGCTCGTATTCGCCAGCGGCTTTTCGCAAAGAACGTGCTTGCCGGCGGCCGCCGCGCGTTTCGTGAACGCCAGATGAGTGCTGTTGTTGGTGGCGATGTATACGGCCTCGATTTCCCGGTCGGCAAGGCCTTCTTCGAGGCGGTCGTAGGTGAAAGAGCGGGCCGCGTTGAATTTCCGCGCCAGCGTCCGCGCCTTTTTCGCGTCACTGCTGGCCAGCGTGACCAGCCGCGATTTCTCCGCTCGTCCAAACGCAGGCAGCACCGCCTTCTCGGCGATGTGGCCGAGCCCAATTACCGCATAGCCCACCGATTTCGATCGCGTCATGTTTTCAATTCGGGGTGATCATAGCCCGAGTAGCGTCCTCGACTGTTTCGTATGGCTGCACCAGCTTGGCGACGTGCGTCATCGCCAGTAACGCTTTCACCCGCTCGTTCATTCCACTGAATGCGAGCTTTCGCTGCGCGCGCTGCGCTGAAACGTACGCGCCGACCAGAGCGCCAAGCCCCGCCGAATCCATGTAGGGCACCCCGCTGAAGTCCACGATCAGCAAAGACGATTCGTCCGCGCGTATGGCCGATTGAAAATCGAAGATCGTGTGAATCGTCAGCGCGCCCCGAAAGGCGCAGAATCCGCTCCCCGGTGCTTGTTCCTTCCGAAGCAATGATCTGGATGTTTTCGTTCGGCATGGAGCGGGATTCTAGCGGACCGCCTCCAAAGTATGAATGGTATGTTACAACGTCGTGATTGTCCGTTATCGCCGGATCATTCGTCTCCATCCCTCCCATGGTCCGCAAACCCGGAGCATACCACGCCTTCGATTTCCGGGGCTTGCCGCGAACTCTCGCTGGACAGAATTTCTGGAAGTCTCTAATCTGACTCCTGCGCTGGCCAGGAGAAATCCCATACATGAAGTGCAAAAACATTCTGGAAGCGATGTTCAACACGCCCCTGATCCGGCTCAATCGCTTGACGAAGGATATTGCCGCCGAAGTTTACGTCAAAGCTGACTACTTGAATCCCGGCGGCTCCGTAAAAGACCGTATCGGAATCTGGATGATCGACGACGCCGAACGTCGCGGCCTCTTGAAACCCGGCGGCACAATCATCGAGGGCACTTCCGGCAACACGGGAATGGGCCTTGCGCTCGTTGCGTGTGTGCGCGGCTATAAGGTCGTCTTCACAATCACGGACAAACAGTCCCGGGAAAAAATCGACCTCCTGAAAGCCTTTGGCGCCGAAGTGGTCGTCTGCCCGACGGCGGTCGAGCCCGAAGACCCGCGCAGCTATTACTCCGTTGCCAAAAAACTGGCGCGCGAAATCCCCAACGCCTTTTATCCGAACCAGTACGAAAATCCCATGAACCCCGAGGCGCACTACAAAACCACCGGCCCGGAAATCTGGAACGACACGGAAGGCAAGATCACCCACTTCGTCTGTGGCATGGGAACCGGCGGCACAATCAGCGGCGTCGGCAAATACCTCAAAGAACAGAATCCGAACGTCAAAATCATCGGCGTCGATCCTTACGGCTCGCTCTATTACGAATACTTCAAAACCGGCAAGATTGGTAAAGCGCTTACCTACGTTGTCGAAGGTATCGGCGAGGACATTTTCCCTAGCACCATGCATTTCGACGTGCTCGACGACGTGATGCAGGTGCACGACGAGGAGTGCTTCGTCTGGGCCCGCAAACTCGCGAAACTCGAAGGCGTTTTCACCGGCGGTTCAGGCGGCGGCTGCGTTTCGGCCGCCCTGAACCTCGCGAAAACTTGCAAGAAAGGCGACCTGATCGTGGCTTTCCTCCCCGATTCCGGCTCGCGTTATCTGAGCAAGGTTTACAGCGACAGTTGGATGCGCGAACACGGCTACACCGAGGCAGAGGTCGCCCTCACCGCCGCCGACGTGATTCGCGTAAAGCGCCAGAACGGCAAGTCGCGCGAGTTGGTCGTCGCTCGTCCCTACCAGACTGTCTTCCACGCGCTGCACACCATGCAGCAGCAGGACATTTCGCAGTTGCCCGTCTTTGAAGAGGAAAAGCTGATCGGCACGGTGGCCGAAGACGAAATTCTGAATATGGCCCTGCAAGGAAAGGACCTCCGCAAACTGGTCATTCGTGAAGTGATGGGCCCGCCACTGCCGCAGGTTCCCTCCGGCGCACCCGTCGAGAGAATCACCTACATCCTCAGCCATGAGAGCTCAGCCGTTTTCGTCGAGATGGACGCAGGCAAGCTGGAAATCCTCACCAAATTCGATCTGATGGACACCGTTGCCGGTCTCATGGGGAAAAAGCACTGAAGCCGCCGGAAGTCAGTGCTGCTGGTCCGTCTCTTCTTTCGGGCTCCCGATTTTCTGCGAGGCGCCCACCCAGAACAGTTTGAAGTCGCTGAAGTGATGGTAGTAGTGCAGAAAATGACCCTCAAATTGAATGTAAGTATCGACGTTCTCCGGCAGCCACAGTTCGACGTGGTGCGCGGTGAAGACAACGGGCTTGTAGTCGATGGAAAAGTGCTCGCGCTTCAGGTCGATCACCTTGATTTCATTGACTAAATCGGTGTCGAGATGGAGCACTTGTCCCGAGCGTTCTGAAACCCACGCGCGGCCTTTCAGCGGCAAAGGAAGACTGTGCGTCGCGCCCTGGAACCAGAGGAGTACGTTCGGCTCTTTTGGATTCTGTTGAAAGCGAATCACCCAGGCCGCCTGGTCGTCCCATGTCCCCAGCCCTTCGCATTTCCACTCCAGATCTTTCTGAATCACCGGGTGGAACGCCAGCGCCAGCGCCGGAACACCCAGGTCTGCGATCTGCACAGGCAACTGCGTCTGGACTCTCCCTACGTCACGCACCTCTTTCACGTCGAATGCTCGCGGCGATGTCTGGTTGACAAAAACCAGGTAGTTGAACGCGCTCTCTGAAGGTTTCTGCAGTTCCGTGCTGTGCTTCAGTTCGATCGCCTGGAAATTCTCTTTCGCCGAAAATTGCTGCAGGCTAGCAACGAGTTCCTCCGCGTTCTTCCCGGCTTTCTTGAGCACTTCCGGAAGGTGGCATGTGGCATTTGAAACGACGAACGGATTCACGGCGTCCACGTCCAGAGGCGCCCAGTCCGGCCGGGGCGGCACCTCGGCCGGCGGCGCGGGCATCCCGTTCACCTCGGATGCACCGGCGGCAAGTAGAGGAAACGGCTGTGACCTCGTGGAAGCAGCCTTCGGTTTCGGGGCCTCGCGCATCAACTTGGCCCATTCCCGAGCCTTCGCGGCATTTGGGTCCTTCGGATAATGCGCCGCAAAATTTTCGAAAGCTTCGGCCGCCCCTGCCCGGTCATTCAGTCCGGCCAGAGCCGATCCCAGCAGCAGCTCCACCTGCCCTGCCTTCTGACCATCGATCTTCAGAGCCTGCCGCGCGTGATCGCGCGCTTCCGCGTACTTCTTTTCTTGAAGGTAGGAATCAGCCAGCAGCCACTCCGCCTTCCATGATTTCGCATCCAGTTGCGCGGCTTTTGTAAGGACCTCGATCGCGCCAGGGTCGTCGCCGAGCCTGTATCGCACCGTGCCCAGCGCCGTCAGGGATTGCGCTTCCTTGGGATCAATCGATACCGATTTCTCCAGAAACGGCTTTGCCTCCGCGAACTTCCTCGAAAACACATAAGTCATTCCCATCACGTATTGCGCGTAGGGATTCGCCGGAGCCATTTGAATCGCCTTCTGGGTGTGCTTCTGCGCCGACGCGATGTTGCCGGATTGCAGGTCCTGAAGAGCGCGCTGGATCTCCTTCGCGGCCTTCGGCGCCAGCAAGAATTGACCGCTCGGCCGCCGAAACACCAGTTCCTGATCCACCGGCCTCAGAAAAACAATCACGCTCGAGCTGGCGCCGGGCATATTGGGGAGTCCAACAGTCTCGTGGCCGGGTGAATACCCGTTGGCGGTGACGAGAACCTCATAATCATTTCCACTTACAAGGCCCGTGAACACCCAACCGTCGCCCGATGGCGATGGGGAGTTGGGCAGGGGCATGTTGTCACCGAGCGACGTGAGCCGGATCATCGGAACAGCCTCTTGCGGCAGAGGCGCTCCGTCTTGCGAACGCAAATACACGATTATGCTTCCCGAGGAAAGTCCAATTCCCGGAGTGCTCCCAGGTGTTAGGCCTGGAGCTTGTGCAAACAGCGGAACGCAGAGGATGACGGCAACCAGAAAGACAGTGAGGGCCTTGGGTCGGCTGTCCGTCACGCTTTCTCCTGCGGGGGCTTGGTCTCGGAGGGTTCACCCTTAGGCTGGAACTATAGGAGCATCCCGCTCACGCGTCAAGTACGGCACTCCACTTCCGTTATCCTATTTGTTCCGTGCGGCGAGCCGGTTAGTCCCTAATGTTATACTTTGTAGCTCGGTCTTCCGGGATTTAGTCCGACGAGTACCTTGAGAGATGCGAATTGAAGACCTGAACGAACGGCTCCGAAGTGCCATCCTCGTCGCGGACGGCGCCATGGGCTCTGTCCTTTACGAAGCTGTTGACGGCCTGCGCTGCGTCGAAGAGCTGAACGTTTCGCACTCGGAGGAAGTCTTTCGCGCCCATCAGGCCTATATCGATGCCGGCGCGCAACTGATTGAGACGAACACCTTTGGCGCGAATCGCTACAAGCTCGCCGCGCACGGGATCGGTGAACGCGTCGCGGAACTCAATCATCGCGGAGTGAAGCTCGCCCGCGAGGCTCGCGAAGCCGCAAAGCACGAAGTGCTGATTGGAGGCTCGATTGGCCCCCTCGGCGTCGCCCTTCAGGTACGCGAACTCCCAAGAGACGAGATCTACTCGATCTTCAAGGAACAGGCCGGCGCCCTCGAAGAGCGCGGCGTGGACCTCTTTCTACTCGAAACCTTCAGCGACCTCCAGGAATTGCGCATCGCCCTCGAAGCCATTCGCTCCTTCTCGCGGCTCCCTATCGTCGCGGAACTCACCTACTCCGAAGAAGGCACCACGCTCGGCGGCACGCGCCCCCAGGGCGCCTGGGAAGCGTTGAAGAACGAAAACATCCAGGTGCTCGGCGCGAATTGCACCATCGGTCCTCAACTCCTGATTCCGGTCCTGCGCGAATTGGCCGCAAGCTCATCCCTTCCCTTGTCCGCCATGCCGAACGCTGGATTCCCGAAACGCGTCGGCGACCGCATCGTTTACCCGCGCTCCTCGCCCGAGTACTTCGCGCTCTTCGCTCAGGAAGCGGCCGACCTGGGCGCGCGAATTCTCGGCGGCTGCTGCGGAACCACTCCCGAGCACGTTCGCGCCATCGCCGAAGCCGTCAAAAAACTTCGCCCGCGCAAAGCAGCGTCGGGAATCGCTGAAGACGAATCCGTCGAAGTGATCGAGCGCGCCCAACAGGCCCGTCGCATCGTCGAACGCGAGCCCGAAAGCGGCATCTGGAAGAAAATCCAGGCGGGCAAGTTCGTCACTTCAATCGAAATCGATCCGCCGAAGGGCGTCAGCACCGGCCGCATCGTGGACGAAATCACCCGCGTCGTCTCCTGCGGAAAGTTCGATGCGGTTGACATCAACAGCGGCTCGCTCGCTCGCGTCGGCATGGACGCCTTGATGCTCGCCGGCGCGTTCGAAGCGCGCGGCCTCGAGACGATTCCCCACCTCACCACCCGCGACGCCAACATCATCGGCTTGCAGGCCATGCTGCTCGGCGCCTGGGCCACCGGCGGCGTCCGCAATGTCCTCGTCATCACCGGCGATCCTCCGTCGGTGGGCGATTATCCCGAAACCAATGGCGTCTACGAGCTCGACTCGATTGGCCTGGTAAAAGTCCTGGCGCGCTTGAATCAGGGGACCGACTGGGCCGGAAAGAATCTCGGCGGCGCCACGAATTTCACCATCGGCGTCGCCGTAAATCCCGTCGCCGACGACCTTGACGAAGAGCTCCGCCGTTTCGAGCAGAAAGTCGAAGCCGGCGCTCATTTCGCCATGACCCAGCCCATCTTCACTCCCGAACAGTGGCACGGCTTCCTCAAAAAGCTCGGAGGAAAGTCGCCTGTCCCCGTTCTGCTCGGCCTTTGGCCGCTGACCAGCTACCGCCTCGCCCTGCGCCTGCACAACGAAGTGGCCGGCATCGTCATCCCCGAACCCATCCTGCGCGACATGGAGAAGGCTGGCGACAAAGCCCGCGACCGCGGCTTCCAGCTCGGCCGCGAAATGCTCGA
>DATEKA010000208.1:0-12794 GCA_035277685.1 Candidatus Acidiferrales bacterium | reverse complement strand
GCAAACTCACTTTCGATCGGCTGACCGACGTCTATCACTCCGGCACGCGTCATGAGGAAGACCAGCCGTGCCATCTGGTGGTGCTCGATCCGAATATTTGTTCCGACCGCTGCGTCCGCGAGTATGGCAATCCATGCCAGTATTTCTGTCCCGCGGCGGTTTACGAGATGACGCTGGACAAGGGCGAACCGAAGCTCAAGATCAACGCCTCGAATTGCGTCCACTGCAAAACCTGCGACATTGCCGATCCCTATCAGATTATCAACTGGGTTCCTCCGGAGGGCGGCGGCGGCCCCAACTACGAAGGCATGTGACTCGGGCTTTCTTGCGCAGCGCGGGAAGAGGAAACGTATCATCGGCCGGCAAATTGAGCGCGGCTGGGTGATTGCCGCGCGGGCCGTGTTGCGCCGGTCCAGGCACGCACGATATATTCGCGAGTCACGCAATTCATTCTGCTTAACAGCTTGATGCAATAAGCGACGGGGCGGCGCTGCCCCAATCCAAGGAGGAGCGAGTGCGTTATCTGGTGACGGGGGGCGCCGGTTTCATCGGATCGCACGTGGTGGATGAGCTCGTGCGCCGCAAACAGGATGTGATCGTCCTGGACGATCTTTCCACCGGCAAAGAAGAAAACCTCGCGGCGGTGCGCAGCAAAATCGAATTGTGTGTGGAGAGCGTCGGCGATCTTGCCGCCGTGAAAGCCGCCTGCGCCGGCGTAGATTTCGTGATGCACCTCGCCGCGCAAACTTCCGTTCCACGGTCGATCCAGAAACCGCTCGAAACCAACATCGCCAATGTTGACGGCACACTGAACGTCCTCGTCGCCGCCCGCGACGCGCGGGTGAAGCGCTTCGTTTATGCCGCTTCGTCGGCCGCCTACGGCGAAACGCCCACGCTTCCGAAAACGGAGAGTATGCCCGCGGCGCCGATTTCGCCCTACGGAGTGAGCAAGTACGTTGGCGAGCTGTACGCGCAGTGCTTCGGGCGCGCCTACGGACTGGAGAACGTCTCGGTGCGCTTCTTTAATGTGTTTGGCCCGCGTCAGGATCCGTCTTCGCAATATTCGGGCGTCCTCTCGCGCTTTATGCTCGCTGTGCTTCGCGGCGAACAGCCCGTGGTTTTCGGCGACGGGAACCAATCCCGCGACTTCACCTACATTGACAACATCGTCGCCGCGACGCTCGGCGCTTGCGAAGCGAAAAACGCCTCCGGCATGGTCTTCAACGGCGGCACCGGATTGCAGATCACGCTCAAGGAAGTGCTGAGCCTGCTCGAGCGGATCACAGGGCGAAAAATTTCGCCGAAGTACGACCCGCCTCGCACCGGCGACGTCCTCCACTCGCAGGCCGACATTTCGCTCGCCCACCGCGTTCTCGGCTACCGTCCCGTCGTGGATTTCGAGGAAGGCCTCCGCCGCACGTGGGACTGGTACAAAGCCGCCTACGGGCGGAACTGACTCCAGGCATTTAGCTTTTCGCGCCGCAATTCCCGGCGGCCGATTCCATCCGGTTTTCTGTGTGGTCTCAGGACCTCTTCGTTTGTAGAGGCGCTCAAAAGTGTATCCATCAATTTTGACGGTTTTGTTGATGGAATTGGAGTTACGCGAGGTTCAGAAGTTCTCCATCGTCCACATATTTGCGCTCCGTTGCCAGTCATAGATAGCGAGATGTTTTCCGTCGGGAGAAGGAACACCGAAGCACCGCGGCCCGAGACTCTTCCATAGCCGGATTATTTTGCCGTGCAAATCTATGTGCAGGAGCTCAGTACCGTCCTGGACGTGTTGCCCAACGAACAGCCCCTTACCATCTGCGGCCCAGCCCATGTTCCAAATCTTTTGGACGCCCCTGGCCAGGGTGGTTAATCTCGATGGACCTCGTAAGGACCATATCTCGATCGGGCCCTCATCGCTGCGCGCGAGGGCAAGGCGCGTACCGTCAGGCGACAGCACACATAGCAGATTCTCAACGTTTAGATCGATGTCTCGCGCGAGATCGAACCGGATCAATTCGCGGCCGCGCCCCTGCATCGGGTCGAACGCGGTCACGACCAGTTGCTTGTGGTCCGCTGTTTGCTCGGGGAGCACGCATAGTTTGGATGGTGCTCGAGCACAAGAATAAGGACCAGCTCGAACGACCCGAAAGACCGGTTGCGGAGGTCCTCCTGAGACGGGAATGCGCATCATTGTCTGGGTGAAGGTCGGATTTGCGGTTGACCCATCGGCTGAAACGGGCCAAATAAGAGCGAGAATCCATTTAGCATCGGGACTGAGTATCGACTCGCTCAGCGCCCCTCCTGTTACGTCAGCTACGATGGGTTCGGGTGTATCGGATTGCAAAGATTGCTTATAAAGCCCATAGCTAGCCGACCTTGTGACACCGATAATTGCCGTCCTGCTGTCAGGCGTCCAGTCTCCGATGTATTCGTCCCATTCCTCCAATGTGAAATGCCGCGCGTTCCGGACGCTGGTCTCGCCATTCTCAAGATCAGCCACATATGCCGTGCCGTGAGGGCTTGAGGAGCGAAGAAAGCCCAGCCGCTGGCCGTCAGCCGTGGCGTTCGCGTTTGAGAAGCAAAAGCCGGTCCAATTGGTCAGGCGTTTGGATTTCTCGATGGGCTTTCCGGTGCGAGCGTCCAGTCGCAGCGTCCGGAAGTTGCACGTGTCCTGGGAAGCCGTGGATTCAGAATGAGGGTCCGCGGCTTGGTAAATCAACCGGCCGTCCGGTAACCAATTGCAGGACGTGCCAAACTGCCTACCGCTGAGGTCCCCGCGAATTTGCTTCGTTTCGTAAGGAGTAAGCACCGTCGTAGGAGGACCGCCATTTATGTCTCGAGTCAGGAAAGAAGTTCCCGCAGAATCGACCTGGGCGTAAAGGACACTTTGCCCGTTCGGTGACCATTGGAACGCGTCAATCGCGCTGGCTCCGTCGCTATAGAACAGCCTGTGGGCTTGGTGGCCGTCTGGCTGCACTAACCAAAGTTCGTGTTCGCCCAACTGGCCTGCTTTGGCCCCAAAAGCAATCAAGCTGGCATCCGGCGAGACGGAGAAAGCCACAGCATGATCGCGGAGTTTTCGCGGGGACTGGCCTATTCTCGAAAATATCCAAATGCTGGTCGTCTGAGACGACCAAACCTCAGGGATCTCTCTAGCCGGATGAGCGTTGACCAGAAACCTTTGGTTATCTGGGAACCATCCGGCACTGACAATTTCCCACTTCACGTCTCCCTTATTCAGTTCCAGGGGTTGCGCTGCGACCTGGGCCATCCCGGTCTCGACATCTTTCACGTGAATGCCGCGCTTGTCGACATAAGCGACGTATCTGCCGTTGGGAGAAAGCGCTCCACTCGTGACTGGATTATCGGGAGAATTGAACGTTAGTTGACGGAAGTTAATTTGGGGAAGGATTCGAGCGGTCGAGGTGCGAAGGTTCACGAGCCAATAAGCAGCGATCCCGAGGGCCAGCACGAAAAGAACGGCGGCCGGAATCCAGCGTCGCATGAGGGCTCTAGATTGCACCTGCCGCTTCACGGATTGAAGATCAGCGTACAGATGCGCGGCGGACTGATATCGCGCCGAGCGATCTTTCTCGAGGGCCTTCTGCACGATAGCCTCGAGCCTGCGAGGGAGACTTGGGTTTATTTGCCGGATCGAAGTGGGCGTCTCGTAGAGGATTGCGTGCTGCAATGTCGGCCCTGTATTCGCTTGGAACGCGCTGTGTCCTGTGGCCATTTCGTAGAGGACCAATCCAAATGAAAAGAGATCTGTCCGAGAGTCGAGTTTTTCACCACGCGCTTGCTCGGGCGACATGTACCCTGCCGTGCCGATCGCGACCCCAATCCGACTGAGACGCGGATCGAGAGTCTCGGCTGGCGCCCCCTCACGAGTCGTTCCTCCGACTTCCGGCAGGGGACCGTCGCGTTCGGGCACGCTGTCCTCCGTCTCACTGCGCGAGAGCTTTGCCAATCCAAAGTCCAGAATCTTCGCCTGGCCGTGCGAACTGATGAAGATGTTGGCCGGCTTGATATCGCGATGAATAATTCCCTGGCGATGTGCCGCGTCCAATCCATCTGTGATTTGGAGGGCTAGATCGAGCAGACGGGTGAGTTCCAACGGAGATTTTCGTTCGGAGCTGCTACAAAGCGTTTCACGAAGAGTCTCTCCTTCGAGCAATGGCATCACGATGAAGGGTTGGCCCGCGTGTTCTCCGAACTCGTAAATCGGGCAAATGTTGAGGTGTTCCAGCGCAGACGCCGAACGCGCTTCCCTTTCGAAGCGGCCGAGCGCTACCGGGTCCTTTGTCGACTCTTCGGGCAAAAACTTCAACGCAACGTGGCGGCCAAGTCTGACATCTTCTGCTCGATACACCAAGCCCATTCCACCGCCGCCTAATCCCTCCAAGATCCGGTAATGCGAGATCGTCTGGCCGACAAGAGGAAAGGTAATGGCGTCGAGACTGCCCGTTAGCGCAGCCAAGAGATTCTCGCCAGCGCATTGCCCGCTGGAAAGGAGCGTTTCGACTTCCTGGCGCAACCCAGCGTCGCCGTTGCAGAATTCCTCCATCAAACGATCGCGGTTGGCCGAATCGCAGGCGGCGGCGCTGTGGAATAATTCTTCTATTTGAGCCCAACGCTCAGGCGTCACGCGGCACCTGTTCGTCCCGCATTTCTCGCTGAAGCCAAGCTTCAGCCATTCTCAAATCCCGACGGACAGTGACAACAGACACATTCAGCGCCTGGGCGACTTCTTCCATGGAGAGGCCGCCAAAATAACGCAGCTCAATAGCCCTGCTTTTTCGCGCATCGATATTTTCGAGCGCGGTCAATCCAGCATCGAGAGCGATCAACTTCCCAGTGCTTTCCAACTGGAACCTCGCCGCTTCGAGCGACACGCTTGCGCCAGCCCGCTTCCCTGCATGCCTGCGGCGGGCATGATCGACCAGAATTTGGCGCATCATCCGCGCCGCCACGCCAAAGAAGTGTGACCGATTTTGCCAGGTGGGATTCTTCTGATTGACAAGACGGATGTAGGCCTCATGGACAAGCGCGGTGGGCTGCAAGGTATGACCCTGACGTTCCCTCCGGAGGTAGCTGGCGGCCAGTCGGCGGAGCTCACGATACACCACGGGGGTGAGTTTATCTAAGGCCCCCTCATCACCGTTGGCCCAGTCGGCGAGGAGCCGCGTCACATCGTGGGAGGCGGACGTGTCCATTTTACGCAAACCAAATGATAGTAACCGGATTATACACCCCAGTGACATTTCGGCCGGGGCCATTCTGCCGACTGCGACGCCTTTCCGGTGACCGATTTCCTTCGGTTTTTGCGCATGAGTAGCTAGAAGGCTTTGCGCCGAGTTCCCGGGTCGGACTGCACCTAATTTCTAAAAAGTCTGTCCGACGGCAAAACGGGAGGAGGAATACATGAAGACTGGATCCGGCAGAGTCTCAGTACTTCTGGCGATTGCAATTGTAGTTGTCGCGTTAACGCGTTCGAGTCGGCTGGCAGCGCAGAACGGTGCTGTGAGTGGGCACCATCACTACAAGCTCATTGATCTGGGGACGTTTGGCGGGCCGCAGAGTCACGTCAACTCGGGAAGCGGCCAAAATTCCCCAAATTTTTCGTCCATTCTCAACCAGAGCGGGACGGTTACGGGCTGGGCGGACACGCCAGCTCCGGACCCGTTCCCGGAATTTTGTCTCAGCGAAGAATGCTTTGTTGTTCACACGTTCGAATGGAAGAACGGGGTCAAGACCGATCTCGGCGTGCTTCCAGGCGGCGCAGGCAGCGAATCCAATTGGGTCACAGACAACGGCCTAATCGCAGGTCTCTCCGAAAACGGCGAGATCGATCCGCTCATCCCTGGATTTCCAGAGATCCGTGCCACGTTGTGGCGCGACGGCGACGTGGTTGATCTTGGGACGCTGCCAGAAGGAGGGTTCGAGAGTATCGCGAACGCCGCAAACAACCGCGGGCAAGTGGTGGGATTCGCCACGAACACTACAGACGACGCCAACTCAATGTTCGGCAGTGGCTTTCAGACGCGGGCGTTTCTGTGGGAAGAAGGCCAGATGCAGGATCTGGGGACCCTTCCGGGCGGGACTGACGCGCAAGCAATTTTGATCAACGATAATGGACAGGTGGTCGGCTGGTCTTATAGGGGGGCGGAAACCGCTTCGCTTTGCCCATTCCCGATAGCAACCGGATCGTTCATTTGGGACAAAGAAAACGGACTCAGAGACTTGGGCAACCTTGGCGGCACCTGCACAATAGCTACAGATATGAACAGACGGGGACAAATCATTGGGGCTTCTAACCTGACGGGAGACGCATCCCAGCATGCTTTCTTGTGGGACAAAGGCGCGTTTCAAGACCTCGGTGGGTCGCTGGGAGGCGATTTCCTGGGCGCATTTGCCATCAATGATGAGGGGAAGGCCGTAGGCTTCGCGTATTTTGCGGGAGACACAGTCTTTCACGCGGTCCTTTGGAGGGGCGCCGGGAATCTGGTTGACCTTGGTACGGTTGGCGGCGATACGTCGAGTTATGCGGCGTCAATCAATTCGAAGGACCAGGTCGTTGGCAGCTCCGGCGACTTGGTGTCAACGTTCCGCGTCTTTCTTTGGGAAAATGGCGAGAGTGTAGACTTGAACGCACTGGTCCCGCCCGATTCCACTTTGCATCTGGAATTCGCACAGACCATCAATGATCGCGGCGAAATCGCCGGCACGGGAGTAGGTGGCGACAATGAGGAGCATGCGTTTCTAGCGGTCCCGTGCGACGAGAGGCATCCGAACATTGAAGGGTGCGATTACAGCCTCGCTGAACCGAGCCCTGTTGCGACAGCCAAGGCGTCAGCTCCGGTTACGCTTAGAGCGGGAACGGGCGCTGCTACGTTATCCACCCATTCGGGCAGCAGGTGGGGTCGTCCACTCTGGATCCGGCGATATCAAGATGTGACGCCGCTACGAAAACAGGCCATTGCTGCGGCATTACCTTCTGGGCCGAACGCGACGCTATCGCCGAGCAGCCTGATCTTCTCGACGCGGGCGATTGGGACAACGAGTTCGGCGAAAACGATAACTCTGACCAACCCGGGCGCGGCGTCTTTGGGCATTTCATCGATTGCGATCACCGGAACGAACGCGGGGGACTTCTCACAAACTCACACGTGTGGAAGCTCGCTGGCTTCAACGGCAAAGTGCACCATCAGCGTGAGTTTCAAGCCCACAGCAAGCGGAACGCGCACGGCGGCAGTGAGCGTTACCGATAACGCCTCCGGCACCCCGCAAAAAGTGGCACTTAGCGGCACGGGGACCGCCGCCAAGCTTTCGACGGGAAGCCTCGGCTTCGGGGTTGAGTCAATTGGCACGGCCAGCGGCGGCAAAAGCGTGACTTTGACCAATGTTGGCACGACTGGGTTCAACATTACGGCCATCGCAATAACCGGGGCGAATGCCGGCGACTATTTGCAGACGCATACATGTGGAAGCTCGTTGGGAGCGAGTGCGAGCTGCACAATCACCGTTACCTTCAAGCCGACGGCAAGCGGGACGCGGACGGCAGCGCTCAGCCTCAGCGACAGCGCGGCCGGCAGCCCGCAAACAGTGGCGTTGAGCGGAAGCGGCACGGCAGCGAAGGTGTCGCCTTCGGGTTTGAATTTCGGCACCGTCGTTGTTGGCTCAAGCAGCGGGGCGCAGGCAATGACCCTCAGCAATGTCGGCACGAGCATCTTCGACATCAGTGCTATTGCGATTGCGGGGCCGGACCCCGGCGATTTCTCGCAGACACACACGTGCGGAACGTCGTTGGCGCCAAGCGCGAGCTGCACGATCAGCGTGTCGTTCAAGCCCACCGCAACGAGCGCACGGACGGCAGCGATCAACATCACTGATACGGCGGTCGGAAGTCCGCAGACCATGTTGCTGAGTGGCGCTGGGGCGTCGGCCACGGCGAGTCCTACGATCACATCCGGTGCGCCGCCGAGTGGGAGGATCGGAAGAATCTACGACTTCCACTGTACTCAAATCCCGCTGTGCAATGTTTTCGTGGCCGGCTTCCCTCTCAGTGCTGCTGGCGGTGTCCCGCCGTACTCGTGGAGCTGGGCTGGTGCGGCAGGATCTTCAATACCGCCTGGCTTGAGCTTGCATGTAGCTGGCGGCAATTTCGGTGGGTGCTTGAACGTCGCGGCGCCAGCCATTTGTGGAACACCTACAACGGCCGGTACCTACCGGGTGATTGTGGCCGTCAGCGATTCAGGTAACCCGCCGAATCACGCCAGCGCCACCTACAGCATTACGGTTTTTTCGCAGTAGGGAGCGACATAGGCTACGGGCCAATCGGCGCGCTCCCAGCTCCTACCGGGTGCAAAAGGCGAACGACGGAAGAGAGATTCTTCGTCCCGTGAGACGGGACTCAGAATGACAAGCCAATACCTGACACGCCAGAAGCGCGGTCAGGAGCTGCCGATGAGGATGCCGACGATGAAGACGGCGACGCCGCCGACGATGACTTGCATGGTGGAGGAGAGCAGGGGCGTATCCATGTAGCGGTGGCGGACGTAGCTGATGACGGCGAGCTCGACGGCGACGACGAGGACAGCGACGATGAAGGCGAGATGGAAACTTGGAATCAGGAATGGCAGGGTGTGTCCAAGGCCGCCCGCGGTGGTCATGGCCCCGGTGACCGTGCCGCGGATGAGGGGGCGGCCGCGTCCCGTGAGGGAACCGTCGTCGGAGAGGCCTTCGGCGAAGGCCATGGAGATGCCGGCGCCGAGAGAAGCGGCGAGGCCGACGAGGAAAGCGGCTTTTGTCGAATGGGTGGCGAACGCGGCGGCGAAGATGGGAGCGAGCGTCGAGACGGAGCCGTCCATCAGCCCCGCGAGACCGGGCTGGATGATTTGCAACATGAAAAGCTGGCGCTGGGATTTCTCTTCGCTGCTGATGGATTCGGGAGTGAGGTGCCGTTCCTCGAGGCTGACCGCAAAGTTTTCGTGCTCGCGCTCGACTTCCGCCAGGTCGCCAAGGAGCTTGCGCGTGGCGGGATCGGAAACGCGCGTCATGGCACGTTCGTAGAAGTGCATCGTTTCCTGTTCCATGACTTCGACTTGCTTGCGCACGGTGTTGATGCCGAGTGGGCGGACGAGCCAGACGGGCTTGCGCTCGACGAAGCCTTTCACGTCCTGGGCCCGAATCAGGGGAATGTGGTCGCCGAAGCGTGCCTGGAAGGCGTCAATCAGGCGCTGGCGATGGCGGGACTCCTCGACTTGCATGTCCTCGAAGACTTTGGCGGTGGCGGGATAGGTTTCGCGAAGGCCTTCGGCGAAATCGGCGTAGACGCGGCTGTCCTCTTCTTCGAGCTGGATGGCGAGAGCGAGGATTTCGCGCTCGGTGAGGTCCTTGAACTTTTTCTTGGGCATCGAATTCCTCCGCGTGTCTCCGGGCGTTTGAGTGGGCGATGACGGTTTCCGTGGGATTATATACTTGAGGAGCGGGCAAGTTGGAATTGTGCCGACGCGGAATGACGACGGGGTATGACGCGCCGTTGACGCCCGTATGCGCGTCCCAATTGCGTGATTGACCGAGTCGAAGGAAGGTTCTGCTTCAGGGGTTAAAACCCCCTGAGGGCAGGGCTTAAAGTCGTAGCTAAAGCCTGTCTGCGGCAGGCAGGCTCCGACCCCCAAACACCATTCTTCAACAGACGATAGCAATAAAGGGAGATTGAGATGGCCGAGACGATTGGATTCATCGGGCTGGGAAATATGGGAGAACCGATGGCGGAGAACCTGAGGCGCGCGGGATATGGATTGCGCGTATACAACAGGACGCGGTCGAAGGCGGCGCGGCTGGCGGAGCAAGGAGCAACAGTGGCGTCGGGCGCGGCCGACGTGGCGCAGGCGGGCGGAGTGGTGTTCACGATGCTGGCGGACGACCGTGCGCTGGAGGAAGTTTGTTTCGCGGAGCCGTCGTTCGTCGAGGCGCTGGGGAAAGACGGAATGCACGTTTCGCTGAGCACGATTTCTCCTGCGACAGCACGGAAGCTGGCGAAGCACCACGAGCGATTTGGAGCTACGTACGTCGCCGCGCCGGTGTTTGGGCGGCCGGAAGCCGCGGCGGCGGCGAAGCTGTTCGTCTGCGTGGCGGGACCGGCAGAGACGAAAAAGAGAATTGAGCCGATGCTAAAAGCGATTGGGCAGGGCACGTTCGATTTTGGCGAGGATCCTGGCGCGGCGAATGTGGTGAAGCTGTGCGGGAATTTTCTGGTGGCGTCGACGGTTGACGCTCTCGCGGAAATGCTGACCCTGGCGGAGAAGAACGGGGTCAGCAAAAAAGCGATGACGGAGATGATCGGAAAGTTTTCGCCGTTGCACCACAGCTACGCGAGCATCATGGCCGAAGGGCGGTTCGAGCCGGCGGGATTCCGGCTCGTGCTGGGATTGAAGGACATCAATTTGATTCTGGAGACGGCGGCGGCGAGCACCACGCCGTTGCCGCTGGCTAGTTTGCTGCACGACCGCTGGCTCGCCAGCGTAGCGAAGGGGCGGGGTGAGCTGGATTGGTCGGCGATCGCTATCGACGTGGATGAGAATGCGGGGATCGCGACGGCAGCGAAGGCGGGCGCATGACGGAGACGATCTACGCAATGGAAAGGCGCGGATGCCGAACGAACTCGAACTGCTTTTTGGTTTGCGGCCTCCAGCGGCACTTCGAAATTAGTCCGCAAGTAGCGAGGCGAGGCCACCTTACTTGTATTTCCTTCTGAAAACTTCGAGACGGCAGATGGACTTCGCGCGCGGCGGTTTAGTTGTGCGGCAATGGCCGTGCGCCAATCGTCGCGCCGGGAGTTCGGCGTTTCCTCCCGGATTCGTCCGGCCCTCTAGTTCGCCCGCGATGGCGGGCTTGCTCCATGCCGGACTACGCGCAAGCGCCGCTCCGCGCGTTTAAGTCAAAGAGGACCACCAATGAGAGCATGCGTGTTGCAGGAGCCGGCGGCGGTGACGACGAATCCATTGAAGTGCGGCGACGCGCCGGCGCCGGAGCCGGGGCGCGGCGAAGTGCGGATTCGCGTGAGCGCGTGCGGCGTTTGCCGGACGGATTTGCACGTAGTGGAAGGCGAGTTGCCGCCCCGGAAGTCGCCGGTGATTCCCGGGCACCAAGCGGTCGGCACGGTTGAAAAGCTGGGAGAAGGAGTGACGCGGCGACGGGAGGGAGAGCGCGTCGGAATTCCGTGGCTGCACAAGACGGACGGAACCTGCGAGTACTGCCTGTCAGGGCGAGAGAACCTTTGCGATAAACCGCGATTTACGGGGTACACGGATGACGGTGGGTATGCGGAGTACGCGGTCGCGCCGGAGGATTTCGTGTATACGTTGCCGGAGAAATTGCCGGACGAACAGGCGGCGCCGCTGTTGTGCGCGGGAATTATCGGTTTCCGGTGCTTGCGCCTATCAGGAGTGAAGGCAGGGAGCAAGCTCGCGTTCTATGGATTCGGCGCGGCGGCCCACGTGGCGATCCAGGTGGCGCGTCATTGGGGAGTGGAGGTGTACGCGGCGACGCGCGGCGAAAAGCACCGGCAACTCGCCCGGGAACTTGGAGCGGTGTGGGTGGGTGAGGCGGCGGACGCACCACCGGTGAAACTGGATGCGGCGATTGTGTTCGCGCCGGCGGGGGAGTTGGTGCCACCGGCGCTCGAGGCATTGAAGAAGGGCGGAAGGCTGATTCTGGGCGGGATTCACATGAGCGCGATTCCGTCGTTCAGCTACGATTTGCTGTATGGAGAGCGGTCGATTAGGAGCGTGGCGAACAACACGCGACAGGACGGAGAAGATTTTCTTCGGGTGGCCGCTGAGATTCCTGTGAGAACCCAAATCCAGGTTTATCCGCTGCGCGAGGCGAATCGCGCGTTGAATGACTTGAAAAGCGACCGGGTGAACGGAGCGGCGGTGCTGGATTGCCGTGGATAGACGCTTCTCAAGGAGCGAACGGCGAACTGCTTTGTGTTTGCCGCCTCCGGTTGCGCTTCGAATCTCAGTTCGCGAACTGGCGAGGGACGGCTTCTGCCGTCGAGCGGCGCGGAAAGCTCTTGGACCGGGGAGAGGTCGGTCCGTTGCTGGCACAGTGCTTCGCTTGCTGCACCAAGTTGGGTATGACCTGCAGAACCACAAGACCGGCCCGTGAAACGTCAGCGCGAGTAGTGGCGAACTGAGAGCGCGATCGGCAAGCCGACGAAGAACCAGTGCTCGACGAATTCGAGAGTTTTGTAAACGAAGTGGCCGTGGGTGTGGGGAGCAGCCGAAAGCGGCAGCACGAGAATGTGCATGAATCCGTAAACGAGGGCGCCGTAAATCAGGCCGCAAAGAACGGCGCGGCGAACCATGAATTTCAACTTACGGCTGGCGAGATAAAACACCGTGGCCGCGCCAAAGGCGATGACAAAGTGAAGCAGGGTGCCCAGCGCGGCGGTGGCGACACCTCCAGAATAGGATTTCATTCCGAGAACGCCGGTGGCGATGGTTTGCGGGATGAGGATGGGTCTGCGCGGGCTGTAGACGATGATGGCGTAGGCGAGGTCGAGTACGCCTACGATTAGTCCACCAACTACGATGGCCGGAAAGGCACGAGATTTTTCCACAGCACGCAGGTTGCCGCTCACAGATGTCGCCATTGCGACTCCTCCTGTGGCGAGCAGACCCGGAAGGACGGCCGAAGATCATCCTGCATCCGTGGGTTCGCCCCTGCTCCCCGTTTCGAGTATTAAAGCATGATTTGGCGCGGGGCGATCACGTCCAGCGGACAAAATCCGAATC
>DATEKA010000207.1:0-5763 GCA_035277685.1 Candidatus Acidiferrales bacterium | reverse complement strand
GCGACGGAGGCTGAGGCTGTGGTGGCGCCGGGGGTGGTGGCGCTGGCGCCGTCGGAGGCGGTGATGCTGAGATTTGGCGTGCCGGAGACTACCGCGGCCGAGGAACAATTGTAATTTGAACCGACTAGTGGGCAGGCCCATGTTCCGGGCGAACTCACAACCGTGGCGGTCGCTGAATATGCGCCTAGTCCACCGGAAATTGTGAACGTAGCCGGAACGCAATTGCCGCCGCTGCAGCCGGCGCCGGTGCCGAAGGCGCGGCCGTTCACTGCGGGCGGCAAGCTGGCGGGCGGCGTCAACGTGAGCGCGCCGTTTACTGTGAGTGTCTTTGAAACGACTGCGGTAGTGGCGGAGGGCGTGGAGGCGTTGCCTACGTCCGAAGCGGCAACTCCAAACGTCGAGGGGCCGGTTGCGGTGGGAGTGCCACTGCAAACGACGGCTGTGTTGCCGGCGTTGGGCGCGCAGGTGATCCCGACGGGCGGAGTGCCGGTTATAGCTGGGAAGCTGTACGTACCCAAGCCCCCGGAAGGCGTGTATGTGGGTGCGACGCAAGCGCCGCCTGCGCCGGTGCAACCCGTTCCAGTGCCGTAGGCGCGGTTTTGCACCGCTGGATTTGCGGCGGGATCAGGGCTGACGGCCAAAGTCAGCGCGGAATCCACAGTGAGCGACAAACTGCTCGTGGAAGCGGTGGTTGACGAGGCGGAACCGCTCGGCGTGGCAAAATTGCCGGGGTCATCGACGGTAACAGAGAAATTCGCGCCCGTTCCCGCGGCGGTGCCACTGCACGTGGTCTTCGCTACGCTCGACGACGCAGTCGCTGCACAGTTAATCCCAGCAGCCGTAAGCGCTGCGGAAGTGCTGAACAAATACGAATCCGCGGGCTCGACGGAGGGCAATCCTCCTGTGGCCGCGTAGGTCAGCGGCGAACACGCGCCGCCCGAGCAGCCAGAACCAGTGCCATAGGCGCGTCCCGCGACTGCTGCGGGAGGAGTGGCGCTCACGGCATCCGCCGCGACGATTTTCAACGGTGCCGCTACGTTCAGCGTGGCGTTTGAGGCCGCGGCAATCGTGTTCGCGGGAACGGCCGCTAAGTTCGTTTCGGGATCGACGATGGGGTTATCGGTGATGGCGACCGTTACTTTATAGCTTCCCGCCGCCGCGAGCGCTGCACTTCCCTGCAACTGGCAGTTGTTTGTGCCGGCGACCTGCGTCAGCGTCAATGTGGCGAGCGCGGGCGTCACGCTGAGCGAGCAATAATTTTTCGCGCCGACCGCACCGTTTCCGTTCGTCGCGCTCAAGTTCGTGGTGGCGGTCATCGCGGCGGCGTTTCCCGCGATCTGGCCGTACGTTCTGCCCTGAACACCCGCGGGCAACGCGTTCGCGACAATCGCCGCGGGCGCCGTGACCGTAAATTCCGGACGGACCTTCATGGTGAAAGTTTGCGCGGCTGCGCGCGGAGGGCTGTTCGAATCGAGCGCCTGAATCGTGAATTGGTAGGTATTTCCGGCCGCGGCGGCGGAAAGAGTGCCACTGATGACGCAGCCCGCGCCGGTGGAATCGACCGTGAGTGCCGCGTTCATTCCGGGCGGCAGAGTGCCAGCAGACACAGTGCACGATGCAAGGGGAGCGGTTCCGCTGGCGACTGTGGGAGAGATCGGAAAACTTGTTTTCGACTGCGTCTCGACGGTGGTCACGGCGACTTTCGAATATGCGCGGCCTGCAATGCCATCCGGCATTGCAACGCTGGTGAAGCTGAGAAGTCCGCCGCCGCCGGCAGGAGGCAAATTGGAATTGAGACCGCCGCCGACGCCTTGGCTGCAGCCCGCAATGAGCAGTGCGCTGCAAGCAGCCGCCAGTGCGACACGGACGCCGTTACCACTGAAAAATGCGGTCCGGCGGCCAGTCTGGCCAGATTTGTACGACGAGGCAGTCCGAGCTGGGGTCGACATTCCTCTTCTCTCCAACGTGGCAGGGCACTGCCACACAAATCGTTTCTTCAAAAATGCACGGGTGTCGGCGAACGGTACTATGTGCGTCGGAAGAGTGTCAACGGAATTTTGGCTCGTAATCAATTCAACGTGTTGTATGTGCCAAATTAGGATAATTTCTTGACAACACGGCGAATTCCCTGCTAACAACACGTGCCAACCTATTGAATCTTGGTGCGTGTGTAGGACCCTGTGCGGGTGTGCCTTTGTTGTCCCGCGCTGTCTCAACAAGAGGAGCAATCTCGATGTGCAACCTACCCCGGCTCAAGGCTGCCATTCTCGCTTTCGTTTCGCTGGTGGTGCTGCTCGCGGCGCAACCCACGCTCGCACAGAGCATTAGCGGCGTGATTGCGGGCACCATTCGCGATCAGCAGAACCAGCCTCTGCCCGGCGCGACCGTTACCGTGGCGAATCGCGAAACCGGCGGCAGTTATCAGGCCAGCAGCGATGAGAACGGCCACTATCGCGTGCCCGAAATTACGCCGGGCGCCTATGACGTGACCGTGGAATTTCCCGGAATGCAGACCGTGAAGCACACGGAAGTGCCCGTGGCCGTGGACGTGGTGACGCTGGAAGATTTCGCGATGAAAGTGAGCGGGCAGCAGACGACGGTCGAGGTGAAATCCACCGCGCCGACTACAGACACGACCGACGCGACGTTGCGCTACGATTTTTCGACGGCGCAGATTCAGGGATTGCCGATTCTCACGCGCGATATCAATAATCTCGCGCTACTCGCGCCGGGCACGGTGAGCGTGCGCACGTTCAGCTTTGCGAGCACGCTGGTGCCCTTCTCTTCCAATGGTTCGCGCGGCCGCGACAACAATTTCATCATCGACAGCGTGGATAACAACGAGCCGCTCTTCGGGGGTGCAGCAACGCAATTCACAAACACGGATGTGTTCGCGGAGTTCACCGTGCTGACGCATCAGGAAGATGCCGAATTCGGGCGAAACACCGGGGCGACGGTGAACGTGATCACGAAGAGCGGGTCGAATAATATTCACGGGTCGGCGTTCTGGTTTGGGCAGGACGGCGAATTTAATGCGCTGAATCGGGCGGAGAAAACGGCGCTGCTGAATACGAAGCCGACGTCATACGAAAATCAGGCGGGCGCGACGCTGGGCGGACCAATTAAGAAGGATAAGAGCTTTTATTTTCTCTCGTATCAGTGGGACCGCGCGCGCGACGATTTGACGCGCGTATTTCCTGTGCTGAGCACGTTGCCGGATTCCGCCGGGCTTTCTACTTTGCGGGGCATGGCTTCGACGCCCACGATTGCCGCTTATTTGGCCACGCCTTCCGTTACGAAGACGCAGGGGCTTGGCGGCGACTGCTTCAGTTCACCCGCGCCGACTGGTTTCAATTCGCCGAATCCTTGCCTGCCCGCGCAACCAGCCGTGGATGGCGTCACATACAACGTGTATAACGTGCCGCGCGCGAATATTTTTGATGTGCGCGACCAGGAAGCTTCGGGGCGCTACGATCAGAAAATCGGCAATCGGAACGACATTTACGGGCGATATCTTTTCGACGATCTGCTCACGCCAAACGTTCCGCTCAGCACGTCCGGCGATACGGCGTTCTCGGATCTTGGCCTGCTGCCGGATGCGCGCACGTTTACGCGGCAGCGGACGCAGAGCGCCGTGCTCGATCATCGCTTCTACGGCGTGAAATATCTGAATGAGTTGCGCTTCTCTTACAGCCGCATCGCGCAAGGCATTGGACCGTATAACGAGCCCCTAAACGTGCGCAATGCGCAGCCTGCGGTGACTGTCGAAGATGCGTTCAGCAGCGACGGCTTCGGCGTTTACTCGAACAATTTTCCGTCTGCGGGTAATCGCTTCACGATTGGCCAGCCGAGCAGCCCGAGCACGTTCCGCAGCAACATTTATCAAATACAGGAAAATTTCTCGCTGATTCATGGGCGCAATAATTTCAAGTTCGGCGGCGACTTCGTGAGGACGGA
This sequence comes from Candidatus Acidiferrales bacterium, assembly GCA_035277685.1. Lineage (GTDB taxonomy): Bacteria > Acidobacteriota > Terriglobia > Acidiferrales > UBA7541 > Palsa-295. The sequence goes on along the minus strand of DATEKA010000207.1, from coordinate 1,806 downwards.
CTCGGGGCTCGCGAGCCTTTCGTCGAACCTGGGCGAATACGTTTTTGGCGTGCTCGGCACGAGCTGCGATGTGGCGGGCGCAAATCCGGTGGTTTGCACCGGGGGAAATCCGTGCGCGAGCAATCCCGCGTGGTGCGGCATGAGCAGTTTTCTCTCGGGCTCGGCGGCGAATGCGTCTGTGACGTTCCAGCGGCTGACGCGCGGATCGAACGAACTGGCGATTCGTACTTATGATGAGGCGGTATTTTTCGAGGACACCGTTCAGCTTCGACCGTCGCTCTCTATCGATGCGGGAATTCGCTATGAAATTTACGGCGAGCCGATCAAGAGCCTGCACACGCTTTATCCGCAATACGTGCCGGACGTGAATTCGTACAAAAAGAATTTCGGGCCGCGCATTGGGTTTGCTTACGCGCCTTCGCAGCATCTGGTGGTGCGCGGCGGTTACGGCATTCAGTACAACCCGGTGATTTTTGATATCGCGCTTTCGATGTGGCAGAGCGGGCCGATTTCACCGCTCGTTGTGACGACTTCGCCGGCAGCCGCGGCTTCGATCGGGCAATCGCCGACCGTTGTGCAGCCCGCGCCCGGCACTACGTTCCCGAGCGCGCCGCTTACCGTGGCCGCGCTGAGTACCGGCGTGAAAAGCTGCGGACCGGATAGCAATGGCGGGGCGCCTGCTATTGGCGTGACGATCGCCGGGTCCGTTCCGGTGGGCAATTGCTCGAGCGAGTTCACGGTTTCGCCCACGCTGCGCAATCCGTATATCCAAAACTATTCGTTCGGCGTGCAGTGGGAGTTTCATCCGTCGTGGCTTGCGGAGGTCGCGTTCGTCGGCAGCAAAGGGACACAGCTCTTTTTGCGGCAGGACGAAAACCCGCTCGGCGGCTGGGCCACGAATGCCCAGGGACAGCCCACGAATACGACTCTGTGCCCATCGCTGGCTGTCAACAATATCGGCTGCTTGAATGCGCGCGGGCAATCGAATTTCGGCGACATCACGCAAGTGACTAATGCCGGCGATTCCACTTACAACGCGCTGCAAGCCAGCCTTACGAAACGCTACGAGCGGACGCGTGCAGGCGACTTCACGTTCACAGCGGGATATACGTGGAGCCACATGATCGACAACGCGAGCGAAATCTTTGGGCCTTCCGTTCAGTTCCTCTCGGCGTTCGTTGGCGCGAACGCCGTGCAAAACGACTTCTTGTCGTCGTTCTATCTTTCGCCGCAGGCGCAGGGTTTGCAGTCAATCGAAGCGATTACGCCATTTGCTGAAGATGCGGGGAATATCAAAGCGGAAAAGGCCAGCTCGTCTTTCGACCGCCGGCAACGGTTTGCAGGGAGCTACTTGTGGGAGCCGTTCCCGACGAAAAACATCGCGCTGCGCGGCTGGCAACTCAACGGCATCGTAAGCTATCAATCCGGCCAGCCGTTTTCGCCGCTGAATGCCACGCCGACAGGGCTGTGCGCCGATGCGAATGGCGATGGCATCCTGACGAACGACCGGCCGAGCATCGGCAATCCGCGCGCGCCGCTCACGTCCGTCGCGCTGCTCACTTCTCCCGGCTGCGCCATTCCCGCAGGTGGGCTCACCGTCGCGAACTACTCGATGGATCCAGCAAATGCACATTTTGTGCAGGTCCCGCTCGGGCTCAAGCCCGGCGAACTCTTCAGTGTGGGTACCGAGCAATACAAAGCCGAAAATGCCGGACGCAATAGCTTGTTTGGCCCGAATCTCGTCGAGTGGGATGCAGCAGTGATGAAGAATTTCGCCTTTGGCGAATCGAAAGTGTTGCAGTTCCG
>DATEKA010000206.1:0-16302 GCA_035277685.1 Candidatus Acidiferrales bacterium | reverse complement strand
ACCCGACTTCGCGTCCGCAATTTCACGGAGGTAGAGGCGCTGGCGCACGGAAAGATTCGTCTCGGGATCGGTGATGTCGCGCGCCACGCCGTTGACGAAATGTTCGAGGGTGGATGATCCGGAGGCGCCAAAAAAGCCGCGACCGTTGCCGTCCGTGTTGATGTAGGCGACGGCATGCTGCTTCAATTCCGTATCGTGCTCTTCACCCCATTCGGTGGAGCCGAGCAGGCCGGGTTCTTCGCCGTCCCACGCGCAATAGATGATGGTGCGCTTCGGCTTCCAGCCCTTCTTGAGCAGATCACTAAGGGCGCGAGCCTCTTCGAGTTCGGCAACCTGACCTGAGATCGGATCTTCCGCGCCGTTGACCCAGCCGTCATGATGATTGCCGCGGACAATCCATTCATCGGGATATTCGGCGCCGGGAATTTTCGCGATGACGTCGTAAACGGGCTTGATGTCCCAGTTGGACATGACGCGCAGGTGAACTTTGGCGGCGCCTGGTCCGACGTGGTACGAGATTGCCAATGACCCGCGCCATGCCTCAGGGGCCATAGGACCGGTGAGAGCGGCGAGTAGCGGTTGCGCGTCGCCATAGGAAATCGGGAGGACGGGAATCTTCGTGAGCGATGGATTGTCTTTGATGGGCAGGCGTTTCGCGTCGGCTGTCGCGCCGTAACCTGGCGTGAGCGGATCGCCCGATTGAGTCGTGGCGAAGTCCATGACGCTGCCGCGCTGGACGCCTTCGAGCGGGCGCATGGGGCCCTTGGGGAAGACGTCTTTCACAAAATAGCCGTCGTCGTGCGGATCGGAGTAGATCAGGCAGCCGACCGCGCCGTGCTCGGCGGCGAGCTTTGGCTTGACGCCGCGCCACGAGCCGCCATAACGGACGATCACGATCGCGCCCTTCACGGAGACGCCGAGTCGCTGGAGCTCGTCATAGTCGCCGGTCAGGCCGTAGTTCGCGTAGACGAGCGGCGCAGTGACGTCGCCGTCAGCTGAATAGGCGTTGTAGGTCGGCAACTGCTCGCTGGTCTGATTCGACGTGGGATCTTCAGGCACCGCGGGCTCCTGGAGTTTTGCAGTGAACTGGGTAGGCGCGACGAGTTCCACCAGGCGCTCTTTCGGCGTGGGAAAAAGGACGTCGAAGGTTTCGATGTGGGCGTCCCATCCCCACTGCTTGTAATGCGCCAGAATCCATTCGGCGTTCTGCTTGTCGTAGGCGGTGCCTACGTTGTGGGGATGCGCGGAGAGATGCTGCATGTAGTCGCGCTCATTCTGCGGGCTGGGGATGGCGCGGAAATCGTTCTCCCATTGTCGCTCGGCCCCGGCGCTCTGCTGCGTGAATCCCTGAAGAGATTCCTGATCGGCGCTGATGGGAAGCAAGAAGAAAACGGCAAACAAAACGGTGAAGACGGCCAGTCGGCGCACAACGCCCTCGCTTTCTAAATTCAGAGACCAGATTCGCTGCAATAGACTCGCGTGCGGCGGGACAGGTTACAGCAAAGATCAGAGGAATCCAAGCTGGAGATGATTTGCCGCACTATAACCACTTTTAATTCGTTGCCGCCTCCATCGGCGCCTGTCTGCCGACAGGCAGGCTTCGAATTTTGTCGGGCGAATTGGCAAGGCATGGTGACCTGGCAATTTGGCCGGGACAGAAACCGGTCGTAACGCGTGCGACGGTCCGCTCGGGACGGCGGTTTTCGCAGTGATTGTATCCGCGAGACGCGTTCGATAGAATGCGCGGCATGTCCAGCCCAAACTTCGCAATCGATTCAAATCCTGGGAGCAGGCCTGACATCCAGATTCTGGCCGCCGCCGGCGCGATCACTTCATCGAATTCGGCCACATTTCAGGACGCCGTTTCTAAGGTGACGGCGCGCTACCTGATTCTCGACCTCACGGCGGTGCCGTCGGTGGATTCGATGGCGGTTGGCGCGCTTGTCCGGACATATGTGTGGTGCAACAAGTCCGGACGCCGGCTTGCTCTTGTCGGAGTCAATCGCCGCGTTCACAACGTCCTGGAACTGACGGGCATCGAGCCGCTGTTCGACACGTTCGACACGGTAGCGGAAGCCGAGCGGAGCTTGAGCTGATTCAGGGAGCCTGGCGGCACTCTTCACGGCCATTCGATGGACGTGCGCAGAGAACTCGCTCGTGATGGAATCTGCGGGACGAGGCGCGTCGACGTGCTGGAGCGAGTGCGACAGTACGAGCAGTTGGGCGAATTTGCCATGGCCGAGCAGATCCGGCGCATTCTGGTGAACGAGCAGGACCACCAGATTGACCTGGCGACGGCATTGGGCGAAGAAGTGCCGGACGCGAACGTCGCGGGCAGCCCCAAGCGGAGGGCGCACCGGGCTTGAGCGATACGGAAGATGCGCCAGAGCCTCTCTTCGCAGCAGCAGAGAAAACTAGACTTCCGTCGCCGCGCGAATCATGGGTATAGGTGGAAGGTGACGTCAATTTGGGTTGTTATGCTGATGGGCTCGCCGTTGAGGAGCGTCGGGCGATAGCGCCAATGGTCGACGGCTTCGACCGCTGCGCGCGCCAGTTCGGGGTTCGCATCGGTGTTCTTCACCAATAGGGACAACGGCGTGCCATCCTTCGCTATCACCGCATCAAGGGTTACGTCCCCCTGCACGCCCGCGGCCTTCGCTGATTTCGGATAGACTGGCAGCATCCGCGTGAAGAGGTTTGTCTGCTCGATGGCGCCGCTTACGGGAATGGATTTCTGAGCGGCAATGGTTTCTTGCGGGTGTCCTGCCTGCAATGTTGCGTTGAGTGCAAGGCCGTGGTTAGGCTCCATAGTCACCGCCGGGATTTCGTAGGTTGCGAACCCTTCCTTCATCGCCTCGAACCCGTACTTTCCCGGAGGCAATCCCTCCAGCTGAAAGCGTCCGTTCGCGTCGGAGACCGTCATGTCGCGAAGATTGGTCGCGAGATCAATCATGATGACGGTAGCGTTTGCAGCCGGCGCGCCGCTGGAATCGTAGATGACGCCGGCGACCGTGCCCGAGGCGTTCTGCGCCGGAAGGCGGAAGGCTGCAAGCGGCAGAAGGAGGCAGCAGGCGGCAAACGATGTAAGCAGGCGAAACTTCCTGGAGGCTGAGCGCCGATCGGCTATTGGATTCAGCATTGCAGTCAATCTCCTTTCAAGACGGGCGGAGCGAGCCATGGCGAGCGCGGGCTGCCAGGCGTCGGTTCGGTGATCGAGAATGCGGGCAAGAGCAAGAAGGTCGCCGGCGTATGCTGGCGCGTCGATGCCGGAGCTCAGGACGAGGTCGTCGCACGCGCATTCGCTTTCGTAATGCAGCCGGGCGAGGGCAAGCCACGCCAGCGGGTTAAACCAATGCAAAGCCCGCACCATCTCTCCGACAATCTGCGCCGCGCAGTCATGGCGTGCGACGTGTCCCAATTCGTGCAAGAGGACGATTCGCCGCCGGCCGGCGGTCCATTCGCGCGCGGAAGAGGGAACGAGAATCTTCGGTTGAAAAATTCCCCAAGTCAGCGGTATGGCTTTCGGGTCGGCTGATTCGAGCAGACGCACGCTGCGCGCGATGCCCAGGTTCTTTGCTGCGGACGCCAACTCCCGGCTCCAGTCGTCGCCAAGCAGGAGCTTTGAGCTATAACCGACGAGCGCCATGCGCATGAATCCGATAGCGAGCTTGGCGATGAGGAAGGCAAAACCGGCGGCCCACACGAAAAACAGGATGGGGAGCCAAGGTAAGGCGCTGCCGGCCCTTGAAACCGCGTGTACGACGAAAGCCTCGCCGCCCGGGCGCTGCGGGAAGAACGGCGCGACAGCGTCTGCTTGAGCAACCGCCGATGAAAGGATTTTGGAGTGCCAGGCCGGGAGCGCGGGCGCGAGGAAAGGAAGCGCCAAGCACGCGACGAGGGCCACTAGCCAAATCTGGTGCCGCAGGGAGGCTGAGCGCCTGCGCGCGCAAAAGGTAATTGCCCAGGCCGTGCAGAGCAACAGCACAGCCTTCATAAGAGTTCCCGGGAGCAAAGCCGCTGCCGTTTCGGAGGAAAGGCTCATTTCGATTTCTCCTTCCGGCTATCCGAGACCAGACGGGCGATGCGATCCAGCTCTTCGGGGGAAAGTCGCGAGGCTGCGCCGCCGAGCAGGGCGGCGACGACGCTCTCCGCCGAGCCTTCGAAAAAGGTGTCAACGAGGTGGCGAAGCGCGGAGCGGCGCGCCACCTTGCGCGGGACCATCGGCGAGTAGACGTATTGCAGGCCGTGTTCCTCATGACGCGCGTGGCCCTTATCCTCGAGGACGCGAAGCTGCGCGCGAACGGTGGAGTAGTTGCGCTTCCCGGGGAGCGTCTCGAGGAGCTGCGCAACGGTGGCGCGCTCGAGTCTATAAAGGGCATCCATGATCTGGCGCTCGCGGCGAGTGAGCGAGTGAGCTTTCTGCTGCGGCACGTCCGGCCTCCCCTATGCTAGCTGGTTAGCACCACTGCTAGTTTTCTAGCATGACGCAGTGGGCATGTCAAGCGGCTTTCTTGTGCGGCTCGCTCCCCGGCAAAGGCGCTTTTTTCTTGACAGCGGTGCTCGCCACAGGTGGAAGACCTGGCCGCGTACTACGTCCCTGCGCGCCGGGCGATGCGGCTGGATCCCGTCTCGGCGCTGCGTGGCGAGTAAAGCTGTCGTCGTCCGTCTTCAGGTTGCATACGGGGTGGTTCCGAATAGGCACAGCGGCGGAACATTGTCGCTTCCGTGGTCTTCCTTCATTGTAATCTGGGGGTGTGCCGTGCCCTAAACCCTTTACCGTAAACGCTATCTGCGCCTAAAGGCAGTCGTACGGCTCGATAAGTCCATCACCGGTCCTGGGGCGAATGAAAAAACTCAATTTCCTGGTTTCACTGATCACCAGCGACAACGATTTCCAAGTCGAACAGGCCAAAGCTGCCGAAGAAATTGCGCAGCGTAACGGCGTTTCCGCGCAGATCATCTACGCGGCCAACGATGCCATCAATCAGAGCCAGCAACTGCTTTCGGTGGTCCAGTCGCCGGGAAACCATCCTGACGGAATTATCGTGGAGCCGGTTGGAGGCACTGCTTTCCCGCACGTGGCGCGCGCGGCCGTAACAGCCGGCATCGGATGGGCCGTCTTGAATCGAGAGACGGACTATCTAAACGAACTGCGCCGGTCGAGCCGCGTTCCGGTTTTCTGCGTCAGCTCGAATCACCTCGAAGTGGGACGCATTCAAGGCCGGCAGATTGCTGCGCTTCTGCCCAGGGGAGGAACCGTCATTTACATTCAGGGGCCGTCAACGACCGCCGCAGCACGCTATCGTTCGCTCGGAATCGAGCAAACCAAACCCGCCAACGTGAAACTCGTTCAATTCAAGGGAAACTGGACGGCGGAGAGCGCTTATAAAGCGATGTCGTCCTGGATGCAGCTTTCGACCTCCAGAAAAACGCCGATCGACATAATTGCCGCGCAGAACGACGATATGGCGATGGGCGCGCGAAGGGCGATTCAGGAACACGCCGACGCCGCCGTCAAAGAAAAGTGGCTCAAGCTTCCATTCACGGGCTGCGACGGCTTGCCGAACACGGGCCAGGCGTTCGTGCGCAGCGGGCTTCTGACAGCTACGGTCGTGATGCCGCCCAACACCGGCGTCGCGCTGGAAATGATGATCGAGAGTCTTCGCACGGGAAGGCAGCCGACGGAAATCTTCCAGACAAGCCCGGCGTCGTTGCCCGCTATTGATGAACTTGCCTCAGTGGGCCAAAGGGCCGTGCTGCAAGCGCGCTGAAAGCTGGCCGCGAGCCCGCCCGCTCTTTCCTCTGAAAAAATTGCGGCGACGCAACGACGGAAATTTCTCCCGTCACGCGATCAGTAGCGTGCTCCCTACGGTTCCGTCCATGGGACACCGGTTCCCTTCCCTCCGAGCCAGCGCCGCAATTTCTCGTTGGCTGAAAAATCCTGAGCAAACGCAAAACCCACTGTCATCATCAAAACCATTGGCAGTACCATACCGCACGGTGCGCGGAGATTCGGGAGACGGGTTACGCTGACCGGCTCATTCAGTTGCTCGCTGAGCGCCTCGCTCTTCGCCAGTGCGGCGCTCACAGTGCCGCAACTACAACTAAGCTGTGTGACCGCCGCATGTGCGGGCAGTTCTTCCTGTTTAATCGAACTTTCCGGGGCCGGCAGCTTGCGTTCCGACCGCTCGTCTACAGACAGGTCTGTATTGAACTTGCGTCTTTTGCCGTCATACTTGAAACAGTGGAGTTTCCACGGCTTGCTGCTACATGGCTTCAGGGTTTGCTTTTGCAAATCGCGCGAATAATCAGGAGCAGCCATGAACGATCAAGACTCGACCCATACAAAACAGAGTTCTTCCGGTTGCCGGCCCCAAACGCGGGCCAGGCGGCGCTTCCGCCTGCTCTTCGCAGCCGGCTCCTCAACCTCCGCTGCACGTATCCCAGTAGCCGCGCTGCTACTCGTTCTTTTCTGCGCGTTCGAGCTTTGCGCGAGAACGCACCCGCCGCGCCGTTCTTCCGGCGAACCGAGCCAGGAGGGCGCTCAGCAGCTTGTCCGCGAAGTCGTGTGGAACGAAATCCAGGCGCAGACACACGATCACAGCCACTGGCGCTTTCACGAAACGCAGTGGAAGGACACGGCTCGCAAGCTATACGACGTGATCCAGACGAAATATGGCGACCTCCACCGCCTGATCGCCATCAACGGACGGCCGCTTGCGGGGCCGGCGCTGCAGGCCGAGGACAGCCGGGTCGAAAAGCTTTCTACGGAGCCGGATGAGGTGGCACAGGCGCAGAAGAGGCGCGACGCGGACGCCAAACAAGAGCTCAGGCTGCTTCGCATGCTTCCTCATGCTTTCATTTTCCATGAAGCCGGCCGGGAAGGTGATATCGAGACGCTTTCGTTCGTGCCGGACCCGGATTTTCATCCGTCATCGCACGAAGCCGAAGTTTTCCATCACATGGAAGGAAAACTGCTTGTCAACGCGAGGTTGAAGAGGCTTGTTCAGATTGACGGCCGCCTTACCAGCCGCGTTAATTTCTGGGGCGGCCTGCTGGGCCATCTCGATAAAGGCGGAACATTCAAAGTCGAGCAGCGTGATGTCGCAGACGGACATTGGGACGAGGTGTTTCTCCAGGTCAACATGAACGGAAAGGCGCTTTTCTTCAAGACGATCTCGGTTCACCAGCACGAGGCGTATTCGGACTACCGCCGCGTTCCCGACGACATGAGCCTCCAGCAGGCAGCCCGCGAATTGAAGAAAGACGTGGAGTCAAACGATCGCGTAAACGGCGAATAAGCCGCGCGACGGCAAGACGCTGCGCGGTACCGCGACCAGCTTTCCTTTCGCCCCGAAACCTCGCGTAGCGGATATCCCGGCGTCTTCACGACGGAAATCCAGCTCCCGGCCAAATTCCCCTTGATTATTGACAAGAGAGCGCGTAGATTCCTGTCAGTTATCAAGGGGAACAGCTATTACGGCTGCCTTGCCAAGAGGACTCAGATGACCAAACCGATCGATCTCGTGCAAGGCACGCTCGATATGCTCATCCTGAAAACTGTCGCTCTCGAACCCGCGCACGGATGGGCCATCGCTCAGCGAATCCGCCAAGTCTCGAACGACGTTCTGCAAGTGAAGCAGGGTGCGCTCTACCCCGCCCTGCACCGGCTGGAGCAGCAGGGCTGGATCAAGGCCGAGTGGGGCGAATCCGAGAACAATCGCCGCGCGAAATACTATTCGCTTACGCGCGCCGGGCAGAAATACCTGGATAGCGAGCACGCGAATTGGGAGCGCCTGTCGGCCGCGATTGGACTGGTGATGAAGACGGCTTAACGATGCGCTGGATGAGCAAGGTCTCGATGCGGTTCCGTTCGCTGCTGCGGCGCCGGCGCGCCGATCTCGAGCTGGAAGATGAGCTGCGATTCCACGTCGAACGCCAGATGGCCGCGAACATCGCCGCGGGAATGTCGCACGACGAAGCGCGCCTCGCCGCGCTGCGCGAATTTGGCGGAGTGCAGCAGATTCGAGAGGAGTGCGCCGACATGCGCCGAGTGAATTGGCTGCAGGATTTCGCGCAGGATGTTCGCTATGCCGCGCGCATGCTGCGCAAGTCGCCCGGCTTTACTGTCGTAGCCGTGCTGACTCTGGCGCTGGGCATCGGCGCAAACGCGGCTATTTTTTCCGTGGTTTACGCCGTCCTGCTCGAACCTCTTCCCTACCGGGATTCTTCGCGCCTGATCGTACTGAACGAGAGCACTCCCAGGGTCGGCACCGTCAGCGTGTCTTACCCGAACTTTCTCGACTGGCGCGCGGAAAACCACTCGTTTTCGAACATGGCCGCCGTGGGCAGCGTCGGCTTCAGTCTGGCTGGCATCAGCCAGCCTGAGAACATCCGGGGCGACGCCGTTTCGTCGAACTTCCTTTCGATGCTTGGACTGCGCCCATTCATCGGACGCGATTTCGACGCGTCCGAGGAGAAACCGGGCGCCGCGCCTGTGGTTCTGCTGAGCTATTCCCTGTGGCAATCGCATTTCGGCGGCGGCCGGGATGTGCTCGGACGCGCGATCAAACTCGACGGCCGCAGCTACACGATCATCGGAGTGCTCCCGTCGAATTTTCGAAGCCCCGACAAGACCGACGTGCTCGAACCCATCGGCGTGTGGGCCACCAACAATGACGACGCCACCGACCGCGGCTCACGCGGCGACATGATTGTCATCGGGCGGCTGGCGCCCGGCGTGAGTCTGGCGCGGGCTCGCGTGGAAATGGATGGCATTGCGGCCCGGCTGGCCCGCGAATATCCCGGCGCAAACGATCAGTTCGGAGTCAAGCTTCAGTCCATCCGTGACGCGTTTGTCGGTGACGTGCGGCCGGCGATTCTGGTCCTCTTCGGCGCCGTGCTGTTTGTTCTGCTGATTGCGTGCGCGAACGTGGCGAATTTGTTTTTGGTTCGCGGCGCCACGCGGACGAAAGAGGTGGCCCTTCGCATCGCCTTCGGCGCCGGCCGCGGCCGCATCATTCGCCAGATGCTTGCTGAGAGCTTCGTCCTGGCGCTGCTCGGAGGCGCGCTGGGCGCCGCTCTCGCTGTTGGCGGAATTCGGGCGATCGGCCGCATGATTCCGGCGGATGTACTTTCAGGCGCCGGAATTGCGCTAAACGGCCCGGTCCTGCTGTTTACCTGCGGAGTAATCATTCTCGCGGCGTTCGTCTTCGGTCTCGCTCCGGCTTTGCATTCCACCAGCGCCGACGTGCAATCCGAACTCAAGGAAGGTGCGCGAAGCGTCAGTCCCGGCGCGCGACAGAGCAGGCTGCGCATGGCCCTCGCAATTGCCGAGATTTCGCTGGCTGTCGTTTTGATGGCCGGCGCCGGCCTGATGATGAAGAGCCTTTACCGGCTCCTCTCCGTGAATCCCGGATTCCGCACCGACCGCGTGCTCAGCATGGAAATGGACCTTCGCACCGCGCAATATGCGAAGGATCCCGGCATCTATAATTTCTGGCAACGCGTTCTGGACGGCGCGCGTGCGCTTCCCGGCGTCGAAAGCAGCGCCGTTGGGACGGTGATTCCTTTTACCGGGAACCACAATCGCAACGATGTCACAATCGAGGGAATGGTCGAGCCTAGGCCCGGAAGCTGGCCGCATCCCGACGTGCATATCATCAGTCCGGGATACGTGACAACGCTGGGCCTGCCGCTCTTGCGAGGGAGGTCGTTTGTCGCGGAGGACAATGAGAATGCTGCGCTCGTTGGGCTAATCAATGCACGGCTGGCGCGCGAGCTTTTCGCCGGCCGGGACCCGATTGGAAAGCGATTCATGTTCGGGCACCCCTCCGACAAGCATCCGGCCAAGTGGATCACGATTGTCGGTGTCGTCGGGGACACGAAGCTCTACGGCCTGGCGAATCCCTCCCGCCTGGAAGTCTATGTCCCGTTTCGCCAGCACGCCGCGAGCGACATGACGCTCCTGGTCAAATCATCCGTCGAGCCCGCGGCGCTGATCGCCTCCATTCGCCAGGTTGTCGCGTCGGTTGATAAGGACCAGCCCCTCTTCGCCATCGCCACCATGAATCAACTGCGAGCCGATTCCACGAGCGAGCGCCGGATGACTTTTGTGCTGCTTGGGGCCTTCAGCGGCCTTGCCCTGGTGCTCGCGACCATCGGAATCTACGGCGTGATTTCCTATTCGGTGGCCCAGCGGACTCACGAGATTGGCATTCGCATGGCGCTCGGCGCACAACACAGCAGCGTCTTGAGAATGATTTTGGCGCAGGGAGCAAAAATCGCTGCCGCCGGAATTGGCCTGGGGGTCATCGCGGCCCTGGCGCTCACCCGGCTGATGTCCAGCCTTCTCTTTTCCGTCAACGCAAGCGATCCGGCGACGTTCGCCGGCGTCACACTGCTCCTGGTAATCGTTGCACTGCTTGCGTGCTATGTTCCCGCGCGCCGTGCGATGCGCGTCGATCCCATGGTCGCGCTGCGCCATGAATAGCGCTCGCAGCGGCGCTGCTCGCAGGGCCGCGGGCCTGTGTGACCGCAGGCCACTTTGGGAGTGCGGTAGCTTGCTACCGCTTTTCGGAGAATACGCCGCCTTACGAGGCGAAAACATTTCATGCGCCGGCTAACCAAAATCTGGCTTCGCCTGCGATCGGTGCTGCGCCGCGAACGCGTAAATCGCGACCTCGACGGCGAGCTGCGCTTCCACTTTGAGAACCAAGTCGTTTCGAACATGGCCGCTGGAATGCCGCCTGAAGAGGCGCGTCGTGCTGCCCTCCGCGACTTCGGGGGTATCGACCAAATCCGCGAAGAATGCGCCGACATGCGCCGCGTCAACTGGCTGGACGATTGCGTCCAGGATGTCATCTACGCTCTCCGGCTGCTCCGCAAATCGCCCGCTTTTACGGCAATCGCAGTTTTGACTCTCGCTCTCGGGATCGGCGCCAACACAGCTATTTTCAGCGTGGTCTACACGGTGCTTCTGAAGCCCCTTCCCTATCCGCACTCGGAGCAGCTGATTGACCTTTTCGAAAACAAGCTCCAGGAAGGAGTCCGCGAGACGTTCTGCTCCTACCAGGACTTTTGCGAGTTCCGCGACGAAAATCATGTTTTCAGCGCGATCGGCGGATTCGCGGCTCACGACCTTACATTGACCGGCCACGGGGATCCTTTTCAGGTTGATACTTCGGATGTAACTCCCGGCCTCCTCGATACCATGGGCGTAAAGCCGCTGGCCGGCCGCACGTTCTTCCCGGAAGACGGCAAGCAAGGCGCCGCGCCAGTCGTCATCCTGAGCGAAAACCTCTGGCGCGATCGCTTTGGCGCCGATCCGCGCGTTCTCGGCGCGAGCGTCAACCTCGATATGCGCGCCTTCACCATCGTCGGCATCATGCCTGCCGCTTTTAACTATCCCTTTCTGACCAGCAGCCAAATCTGGATTCCCGTGCAGCAGGATCCCCTCTTCAGTCCCTGGATGAACAATCCTCAGCTTCGCTGGGTTGCCGTGACCGCAAGACTGCGGCCGGGCGTCTCCATTGCCGAGGCTCAAGCGGAAATGGACGCCATCAGCGCGCGCCTCGCTAAGAAATATTCCGCCGAAGACAAGGGCTGGAACGCCAGCATCGCTCCGCTGCAGGAGAAGCTCGTCGGCGGCATGAAAACGGCATTATTTGTCCTGATGGGGTGCGTCGGCTTGGTCCTGCTGATTGCATGCGCGAATGTGTCCAACCTGCTTCTCGCACGGGCCACTTCGCGCGCCCGCGAAATGGGCGTCCGCGTCGCGCTAGGCGCCGGGCGCTTTCGTATCGTCCGCCAATTGCTCGCGGAGAGCGCTGTCCTGGGAGTCCTCGGCGGAGCGGCGGGCGTACTGCTCGCCTATTGGGGCGTGCATGCGCTCGGTTCACTGCTCCCTGCAAGTCTCACTCAACTTCAGTCGGTCGCGGTCGACTCGTGGGTCCTGCTGTTCGCCCTGGGAGTCTCGATTCTCGCCGGAGTCATTTTCGGACTCGCGCCCGCGCTTTTCGCGGCCGATTCGGGCGTCACGTCCGCCTTGAAGGAAACCTCCTCCCGCTCGGGCGAGACCGGCGGCCGCCGTCTTGCTCGAGGTTTTCTGGCTGTCGTCGAAATCGCGCTAGCCACCGTAGTTCTGGTTGCAGCCGGCCTTCTCGCTCGCAGTTTTCTGACGCTCATAGCCGTGAATCCCGGCTTCAATCCCAGCCACGTGGTGAAAGCGGAGGTGGACTTGCCGCGCTACCAGTACTCCACACCCGCGCAGTGGACAGCGTTCGCCGATGAACTGCTCCGCCGCGTCCAGGCGCAGCCCGGAATGCACGACTCTGCCATCGGAGTTCCATTACCCCTGGCCCACCCGGTAGTTCCCATCCTGCCCTTCGACATCCCGGGAAGCCCGCCTCCGCGCCCCGGAACCAACCGCACCGCCGATTACGTCGCAGCCAGCCCCGGATATTTGCGCGTCATGGAAATTCCCCTGCTTCGGGGCCGTTGGTTCAACGAACAGGACAGACCGGGCGCTCCGCTGATTACCGTAATCAGCCAAGCCCTCGCGCAGCGTTACTTCCCCAACCAGAATCCGATCGGCAAAGAACTGAGCTTTTCGTTTCCGCCGGCCACCGGAGTGCCTCGCCGGATCGTCGGAATCGTCGGTGATGTGCGCGACTCCTCGCTTGGGCTCGATCCCTCGCCGATGATGTATGTCCCTTATGCGCAAGAGCCTTTCTGGGGCGCGGAAATCGTCACGAGGAGCGACCTCGCCGGCGGGGCGGTCGCTTCAACAATTCGCGCGCAGGTGGGCAAGATCGACAAGAATCTGCCGGTCACCGCCGTCGAGCCGTTGTCAACGGCGGTCGAATCCACCGTTGCACAGCCGCGTTTTCGCGCGTGGCTTATTGGATTGTTTGGCGCGATGGCATTGTTCCTTGCCGCCGCTGGAATTTTTGGCGTCATTTCCTACTCGGTAGCCTGCCGCACCCACGAAATCGGCGTCCGCATGGCCTTGGGCGCCACGCCCGGCAACGTATTGCGCCAGATTATCGGCGAGTCCGCGCGATTTATCCTTGGCGGCCTCGCGATCGGCATCGTGGCCGCTCTCGGCCTCACTCGGCTTCTCGCCAGCCTGTTGTTTGACGTGCGCCCTTCGGACCCGCTTACGTTCATGGCAATTTCGTTCCTCCTGGTTTCCGTGGCCCTCCTCGCCTGCTATTTCCCCGCGCGCCGCGCCATGCGCGTAGACCCCATGGTGGCCCTGCGCCACGAGTAGACGCTTCTGTCCCGTAGGAGCAGGTCTGAGCTTGCCTCCGTGGCAGCACCCGCCCGCACTCTGTTGATTTGCGCGAATAGCGCCTGACCTCGCGAATTGTTACAATGGCCGCTGGCGCGGGCAGTTTTCCGGCGCCGTGCGCGCCTGGCTTTTTCATTGGTCCGCGGCCCTGGCGAACGCGAGTTACCCGCATCTTGCGATGCCGAACAGGTGAATCGAGCGTATGCCTCCTCGCACACTCTACGAAAAAATCTGGGACGCCCACCTGGTTCATGAGGAGCCGGGCAAGCCATCGCTGATCTATATTGACAGGCACTTGATCCACGAGGGCACTTCCCCGCAGGCGTTTGCCGGCATCAAGGCGGCGGGACGCCGGGTGCGCCGCCCCGAGCTGACATTCGCTGTGATGGATCACTCCGTCTCGACGAAGAATCGAGACCTGCCGGTTCTCGATCCCGATGCTGCGGGGCAATTCGCGGCTCTGGCGCGTAATTGCGAGGAATTCGGCGTCAATCTGTTCGACATGCACAGCCAGAACCAGGGCATCGTGCACATCATTGGGCCCGAGCTTGGCATTACCCAGCCTGGATTTACGATTGTCTGCGGCGACAGCCACACCTCGACCCACGGCGCCTTTGGCGCTCTTGCCTTCGGCATCGGCACCAGCGAAATCGAGCACGTTCTCGCGACGCAGTGCCTCTCCCAATTCAAATCGAAGACGGCGAAGGTCGAGATAAGCGGCAAACGGCCGAAAGGCGTGACGGCGAAAGATTTGATCCTCGCCGTCATCGGAAAAATCGGCATCGCCGGCGGCAACGGACACGTCTTCGAATACACGGGCGAAGCCGTGCGCGGCCTTTCGATGGAAGGCCGCATGACCATGTGCAACATGTCTATCGAGGGCGGCGCGCGCGCTGGAATGGTCGCGCCGGACGAAACCACGTTCGCCTACATGGAAGGACGCCCGTTCGTCCCCCGCGGCAAGGAGTTTCAAGCCGCTGTGGACTATTGGAAATCGCTCTGCACCGATCCTGCCGCGAAATACGACGCCACGATCACGCTGCGAGCCGAAGAACTCGCCCCCATGGTCACCTGGGGCACCAATCCGGGGATGGTGACGCAGGTCGATTCGCGCGTGCCGTCGCCCGATTCATTCAAGGATTCCGTTGACCGGCAGGCGGCGGAGCGCGCGCTGGAATACATGGCGCTCAAGCCCGGCACGCCGATCGAGGACATTCCGGTTGACCGCGTTTTCATCGGCTCCTGCACGAATTCGCGAATCGAGGACTTGCGCGCGGCTGCAAAGGTGATCGCTGGAAAGCACATCGCCAAATCGCTGAAGCAGGCGCTTGTAGTTCCGGGGTCGCGCCGCGTGAAAGCGGCGGCCGAACAGGAAGGCCTCGACAAGATCTTTCGCGATGCGGGATTCGAATGGCGCGACGCAGGCTGCAGCATGTGCATCGGCATGAACGACGATGTTCTTCCGGCCGGCGAGCGCTCCGCAAGCACGTCGAATCGGAATTTCGAAGGCCGCCAGGGCAAAGGCAGCCGCACGCATCTGGTAAGCCCAATGATGGCAGCGGCGGCGGCAATCGAAGGCCACTTCGTTGATATTCGAAAATGGAATGTCAACGGCGCCGAGTAGGTTGCTCTTGTAGCGGGCGTTTTTTCGGCGCGGCTTCCCGATAGCCGGTTTCTTCCAGGGGCACGGCATGCCTGTCCGCCGTAGCGGGCCGTGCGCGCGCGCAAGAGGCTTAGAAAAATTTAGCCGCGACAGGCGGTCAGTCCGAGGACGAAACTATGGAACCATTCATCAAACACACAGGATTAGTCGCGCCGCTCGATCGCGTGAATGTTGACACCGACCAGATGGTGCCCAAACAATTCCTGAAACTTCAGACGCGCGAAGGCTACGGCCGAGTCCTTTTCTACGACTGGCGCTATCTCCCCGGCGAGAAGCCCAATCCCGATTTCGTTCTGAACTATCCGCGCTACAAGGGCGCGAGCATCATCCTGGCGCGCGCCAATTTCGGCTGCGGCTCGAGCCGCGAACACGCGCCGTGGGCCATTCTCGATTACGGCTTCCGAGCGATTCTCGCGCCCAGCTACGCCGACATTTTCTACAACAACTGCTTCAAGAACGGCATCCTGCCCGTCACGCTGACCAATGAGCAGATGGACGAGCTCTTCACGCGCACGGAAAAGAGCGAAGGTTATCGCCTAACCGTCGATCTCGAGCAGCAAATCGTTACAGACGACCGCGGGCTTCGTTATTCCTTCACCATCGACCCGTTCCGCCGCGAATGCCTCCTTAAGGGTCTTGACGACATCGGCCTTACCCTGCAGCACGAAAACGAAATCGCAGCCTTCGAGAAAAAAGGTGTGCGTACACCGCACATGTACCAGCCCGTCGACTTGAAGTTCCACCAGGAATCCGGCAGACGCGGCTAAATTTTGCCACCGGCTTGCTCACCCCCAGGGGCGGAAAAGCCGCACAAAGGCAAAGGTAAAGCGAAGACGATGCGGCGGATCTTTTATCGATTAGAAATTGTGATGTACTTTATTATTCTAGACTTACGAGGATTTCTAATCGAAGGCTGTATCGATTAGACGTCGTCTGAGGGGTCGCCCTCGGGCGAGGTTGATTCCCCAGGCCCGTTCCGGCGTTCAGTACCGGCCCTAAAGCCGTGACTTGCGGCTCAAAGATACTGCTCTTCAATCTTGCTCATCGCGTCGGGACCGGCGAAAACCGCGTCGAACATCTTGTGTTTGCGCAGGCAAATATCAGCGAACAGCTCCGATTGGACGAGCAGGATCGCCTGCATGCGCACCATCTCGAGCACGGCGAGCAGCGCGACAATCATCGCGTTGCGCGTCTCGCAGTTCTCGAAGAACTCGATTAAGGAAACGGGATCTTCCGATGCGATCAGGCGGTGGCGCAGTCGATCCATCATCTGCGCGATCGTGACGGTCTCATGGCGCAGAGAGAATTTCGCGACTTCCTTGCGGCGCTCGAGCACCTGCGAGAA
>DATEKA010000205.1:0-8353 GCA_035277685.1 Candidatus Acidiferrales bacterium | reverse complement strand
ATCTGCATACCTTCCACCATTTCAGGCTTCAGGTCTTCCTTCACATTGGCCTCGTTATCCGACGGAAGGATTACCTCCTTGATGCCCGCTCGTTTTGCCCCGAGCACCTTCTCCTTGATTCCGCCAACCGGCAGCACGACGCCCGAGAGCGAAATCTCGCCCGTCACGGCCACGCGCGGCCGCACGGGGCGTCCGCTCAGCAGGCTAACCAGCGCTGTTACCATCGCAACGCCAGCCGAAGGTCCGTCTTTTGGAACGGCGCCCGACGGAACGTGGATGTGCAGGTCCTGCTTCCGGAAGAAGTCGGGATCAATCCCGTACCGCTCGGAATTTGCGCGCACCCAGGTCAAAGCCGCGCGCATGGACTCCTGCATCACTTCGCCCAGATGTCCCGTCATCGTGAACGACTTGCCCCCGCGCATCTTGCTCGCTTCGATAAAGACGATGTCACCGCCGACCGGCGTCCAAACCAGCCCGATCGAGACGCCCGGTTTCTGCACCCGTTCCTCGACCTCTTTTTCGAGGCGGAACTTCGGCACTCCGAGAGCTTCGTGGATCACGTCCGGCGTGATCACAAGCTTTTCGGTTTTGCCTTCGGCGATGCGCCGCGCCTGTTTCCGGATCAGCGTTGCGATCTCGCGTTCCAGGTTCCGGACGCCCGCTTCCCGCGTATAGTGGCGAATCAACTCGTGCAACGATTCGTCCGTGAACTCGAGTTGTTCACCGAGCGCGATCCCGTGCTCCTTCGCCTGGCGCGGTATCAGAAACCGCTTGGCGATGTGGATCTTCTCCTCCTCCGTGTATCCCGGAAGTTCCAGAATCTCCATGCGATCGCGCAGCGGCTCCGGAATGGGATCCATCCAGTTAGCCGTCGCTACGAACAGAACCCTCGAAAGATCGAACGGCACGTCCAGATAATGATCGCGGAAAGTCGCATTCTGCTCGGGATCGAGCACTTCCATCAACGCCGCCGCCGGGTCGCCCCGGAAATCGCGGCCCAGCTTGTCGACTTCGTCGAGCATGAACACTGGATCGAGCGTCTCCGCCCGGCGGATTCCCTGGATGATCTGCCCCGGCAAAGCGCCGATGTACGTTCGCCGGTGCCCCCGGATCTCCGCCTCGTCGTGCATGCCGCCCAATGAAATTCGCACAAACTTGCGTCCCATCGCGCGTGCGATCGACTTGCCAAGAGATGTTTTGCCGACGCCAGGCGGCCCGACGAAGCACAGGATCGGACCCTTCATTCCCGGCTGCAGCTTCTTCACTGCAAGGTATTCGAGAATGCGCTCCTTCACCTTTTCGAGGTCGTAATGGTCCTCGTCCAGGATTCCCTGGGCCTTGCTGATGTCAATCTCCTGTTCGCCGGTTCCGGAAGTCTTGTTCCACGGCAGTGAAGTCATCCATTCGAGATAAGTCCGCGACACCATATATTCCGCGGACGCCGGAGTCATCTTGGCGAGCCGCTTCAGCTCGCGTTCGCACTCCTTCTTCGCCTCGGCCGACATTCCAGACTCTTCGACCTTCTTCCGAAGTTCGTCCACTTCGGCCTGACCGTCGTCCGATTCACCCAGCTCCTTCTGAATTGCTTTCATCTGCTCGCGCAGCAGGAATTCGCGCTGGCTCTGGCTCACCTGCTCCTGAACCTGCTCGTTGATCTTGTTGCGTAGCTCTACGACTTCCTTTTCTTTGGACAGCTCGTTGATCAGCAGCTCCAGACGCTTGCGCACGTTGAAAGTTTCGAGCAGTTCCTGGCGAACCATCGTATTCAGCGATGGAAGGTTCGCGGCGATGAAGTCCGCCAGTTTGCCGGCTTGATCGATGTGCATCACGGCGGTTTGCAGGTCGTCCGAAAGCTGCGGCGAACGAGCCACCACTTCGCGAAACACCTCCTGCACGTTGCGCTGGAGCGCAGTCACCTCCGCATCCTTCTGATCTTCAACGTCCGCCTGCGATTCGACGCGCGCCCGCAAAAACGGCTTTAGTCCAATGACCTCGAGAACCCGGATTCGGTCCAGGCCCTCGAGGAACGCCACCACGTTCCCGTTCGGCATCCGGACCATTTTGTGGACCTTCGCGACCGTCCCAACGGAGTGAATGTCGGCCCCGGTTGGTTCCTCCACACGAGGATCCACCTGGGCCACCACTCCCAGCAACTTCTCCGGCCCCTGTAATGACTCCAGCAAGGCAAGTGAACTCTCACGCCCAATCGGCAGCGGCATCACCGCCCCTGGGAACAGGACTGTGTCGCGCACCGGAAGAATTGGAAGCTCTTGCGGTATTGTTCTAGTTTCTTTTGCCACTTTTCCCCCTCAAAACCCAAGCCGGCACAGTCGACGGAACTCCAGAGTCCGTCCGGCGGCTGATAGGTTAGATGCACCGAACAGTCAGAAGGGACCCATCAACCTTCGTCTTATAATATAAACTAGATTTAGTGCCCTATGCTCATAGCATATACACCAGCCCTGCACCACTCAAATCTCCACCTAAACATCTAATAATAAACATTTTATACTGATCCGAACAAAGGCGCGTACTCCTCCTTCACAAATGCCACCGCCTCCTCCCTGTTCCTGATCTTCCCATTCAACTGGGCGTCTTCCACCGCGCCAAGTATCTCCTTGTAAGACGGCCCGGGGACGAGTCCCATGGTTATGAGGTCGTCGCCCGTCAACAGGCGAGGAGGGCGCACCTGTTCGGGGGGCGTCTCCGCAAGGAACCGGCGCACGAACTCGTAGTTCTCCAGGTTTCCATGACTCGCCGTGCAATCCAATCTGTGTAGCTCGAGGTGCTCCTCAAACCGGTTCAGCCGGACGAACCGCTTCAAGGTGGAATCTTTCATTTGCAATACGTCTTTGAATCTTAAATGGTTTGCGACCAGAGCTGCGATTTGTTCTGTCTCTTCGTTCGAGAACCGCAATCGCCGGCAAATCTCGATGGCCATCCTGGCGCCCACCTCGACGTGCTCGTCGAATCGAATCCGCCCGTTCGGGCCGGACGGCGGCTTGAACGTTGCCGGCTTCCCAACATCGTGAAGCAGGACGCCCCAGGCGAGAGTCGGCGAACACCCGGCTTCCAGGTGCTCAATCATCATCAGCGTGTGCACCCACACGTCGCCCTCAGGATGAAACTGCGGCGGCTGCTCTACTCCTTTCATCCTGGCAATTTCGGGCAGCATGTGCGCCAGCAAACCGCTCTCGTCCAGCAGGTCGAACGCGCGCCTTGCAGCGCCCTCGGTCAACATTTTCGTCAGCTCGTCGCGCGCCCGCTCCGCGGAAACTTGGCCGGTCTGCGGGGCCAACTTCTTGATCGCGCTGAACGTCGAGGCTTCAATGGCATAACGGAAGCGCGCGGCGAACCGGACCGCCCGCATCATCCGCAGCTTGTCTTCTTGAAATCGCTGCTTTGCGTCACCAATCGCGCGGATGATTCCAGCGTCCAGATCGTCACGCCCGCCAACGAAATCCAGCACCTTGCCAGTCTCCGGATCCATCAGCAAGGCGTTGATCGTAAAGTCGCGGCGCCGAACGTCATCCTCTGCCCGTTTCGAATACTCGACGTGATCGGGATGCCTTCCGTCTGAATAGCCCAGGTCCGAGCGGAACGTCGCCACTTCAACTTGCACCCCGTTCTCGGTCACAACAATCACTCCGAACTGCGCTCCCACAGCCAGACTGCGCGGAAATAAGTGCTGCACTTCGGCGGGCTTGGCATCGGTCGCCACGTCGTAATCGGATGGCTCGCGGCCGAGCACGAGGTCGCGCACACATCCGCCGACCAGGTAAGCCTGATGGGCCTCCTCGCGTAACATGCGGCAGATGCGATGTGCCAGCTCGCGGCTGTTCATCAGACGATTATGAGCCGAAACATCCTGCGGCGGGAAGTTGGGTGCCCGAAAGAAACACCGTAACCGTATAATCGCCTGTGATGTCTAACCCGTCCATGTTGCCTCCGTTGGCCGGCCGCGATGCAGGTCGGAAAGCCCGATCCTTCTGGCAGCGTGTAACCGAAGGGCTCGAAGTTCAGCAACTTTGGGGGCAGTTCGTCGCCGAGGCCAAGGCCAGCTACGGCCTCTACTCGAAGGACGTGGATTGGGACGAAATCAAGCGCGAACGAAGAAAGATCAAGCGGTTCTTCCGCTCGGCTTGGGCTTTGTTTCAGGCGATGCTCATGAAGCTGTCACCCGCCCGGCGCGTCCTTCTCCTGATTGCTCTTGTGCTGCTTGTCGTCCAGCCTGAATTCCAGTGGGGACAGCGTGGCGAAGCCAGTTTCAGACTCGGCGGAATTGGCGCACTGATCCTGTTTCTCCTGCTCGCTCTGGAGCTCGCCGACCGCGTCACTATGAAGCGCGACCTGGAAATCGCTCGCGAAATCCAGCAGTGGCTCGTACCCGGCCAACCGCCCTTCGTGCCCGGTTTCGATATCGCCTTCGCAACGCGTCCGCAAAACACAGTTGCCGGCGACTATTACGACGCGTTCTTGCGCCCGGGCGATTCCGGGAAACCTTCACTCCTCGTCGCTGTTGCCGACGTTGCCGGAAAGAGCGTCCCCGCCGCGCTTCTGATGGCCACCTTTCAAGCTGGTCTGCGCGCCCTTTCAGCCACCCCGGAATCCCTCGAAGAAATAGCAGTTGGACTCGACCGCTACGCCCGCGCGCACAGCCTCGGCGGCCTGCGCTTCACCACGGCGTTCCTCGCTGAGATCGATCCCGAGACGTGCGAAATGCGCTACGTCAATGCGGGCCACAATAGCCCGATTCTCCGCCGTCTGACGGGTCAGATCGAACGGCTTTCCGACGGAGGTCTGCCATTCGGTCTCCCTCTTCAAGCCGAACAGAAATCGCCGCGAATCCCCGGCGTCGTGAGGCTGGGTGTCGGCGACGTGCTCTTCATCTTCACGGACGGGGTCGTCGAAGCCGTTGATGGTAAGGGACAGGAATTCGACGAAGCCCGCCTTCTTCCGATTATCCAGTCTGCTCCGCCCGAAAGCGCGGCGGACACGCTGAGGCGCGTCATGGCGCAAGTGAATGCTTTCGTCGGCGAAGCGCGCCAGCACGACGACATCACATGCTTCGTCCTTCGTGTCATACCGAAGATGCCGCGTTCGGAACCGGTCGCGGCAGGTTCCACGCCGAATCCCGCCGCCTAATCGCGCCCGTCTCGATTGGCGAGCGATCCGCCCAGTTGAAGTTTCGAGAAGCCGAATTTGTCGCGCAAGCGGTCCGTCGTGCGCGCTAGACGTTCGAGCTTCGCCCGCCGCTCCGGATCGAGCAAGTCAATCTGCGGTGTTCCTCCCGAGAATGACGAAAGTCCGACGCCGACGAGCCGCAGCATTGCTTTTCCGTCCCAATTGCGCTCGAAAAGCCGCCGGGCAGCGGCCAGGATCACCGAATCCAGATCGGACGGTTCTGCCAGCGTTTCGTTGCGCGTGATCGTCCTGAAGTCTCTGTAGCGCAGCGTCAACGTGATCGTCCGCGCGTGCAGGCCCGCATCCCGCAGGCGCTTCGCGGCCTTCTGGCAGAGATGACTGAGCGTGGCTTCGAGCCGCGCACGGTCGCTCGTGTCATCTCCGAATGTTCGGTTGTGCGAGATGGATTTCGGTTCGGCGTCGACAAAGAACTCGTACGAATCGATTCCGCGCGCCTTCCGATACAGCGCCGTTCCCCACTGTCCGAACGTTTCTTCGAGCCTTTCGAGCGGCATCGCTTGCAATTCCGCGACAGTTTCGATTCCCGCGCTCTTCAGCGCCGCTTCCGTGGCCTTGCCGATGCCTGGAATTTTTCTTACTACAAGCGGAGCCAGAAATGCGGCTTCCTTCCCGTGCGGCACCCACACGAGACCGCGCGGTTTCGCTTGCTCGCTCGCCACTTTCGCCATCAGTCGCGTGCCGCCCAGCCCGCCGGAACAGGGCAATCCCGTCGTTGCTGTGACTTCCCTCAGCAGGCGGTCGGCGGCGCCGAGCGCCGGCCCATTTACCCGCTCCGTGCCGGTCAGGTTGACATAAGCCTCATCAATCGACGCCATCTCCACCACCGGCGAGTACTTTTCCAAGATCGTGGCCACACGATCGCTCCACTGGCCGTATAGCTCGTGATGGCTCTCGAGGAAAATTGCATGCGGGCAGAGCTTTCCGGCGGTGCGCAGTGGCATGGCCGAATGAACGCCGTATTCCCGCGCCTCGTAGCTCGCCGAAGTGACCACTCCGCGCTGATCGCGTTGGCCTCCGACCACCACGGCCTTCCCGCGCAATTCCGGACGCTCCAGCAACTCCACCGACACGAAAAACGCGTCCATGTCTACGTGCAGAATCCACGCGTTCGAGTGTGCGCCGGGTGCTTCTGCGTCGTGCTTGGCTCGAAACTGCGCCAGCTTCGGCATCGGTAGTACCTGCGCCAGAATATAACGCCGTTCCGGTGCCAGGCGAAACAAATACGAAACCACAGGGTGAGTCGTCCCGAGAGAGATGCCGCCAAGCGGCCCTCCTACAGATGAGGCCTAACCGCAAATGCCTGCGAGTAGAAATCATTCTAACCTGCTGAAAATAAAGGGCCGACAAATTTCTACCCGCCAAAAGATCCGCAAATTCGCCTTCGCCCGTTATTCGCCTTTTCGGCCTACGGGCGCCGCTAGGTCTTCTCAGCGGCGATTACACGGGGAATGCTTGCAAGGTCGTTTGTCGTCTCGATGCGCGCCCAAGCCGCGCTGCCCTCGAGGATCGACTGAACGCGCGGCGCCGAGTCGTAGCCCAGTTCGAGAACAAGAATTCCGCCCGGCATAAGCAGCTCACGCGCCTGTTCTATGAGCGGTGCATAGCTCTCAGTTCCCTTCGGTCCCCCGAACAGCGACGTCGCCGGCTCGTGCTCGCGCACTTCCCGCGGGAGGCTCGCCGCGCCTTCGCGCGCCAGGTACGGCGGGTTGCTCACGACCAAATCGAAGCGCACCGGCTCGTAACCCGTGGACCGCGCGTCCTGAAAAGCATCTAAAAGGTTGGTTTGTACGAATCGGATTCGATCAGCCGCGCCGTGGCGGCTTGCATTTCGCTTAGCCACTTCGAGCGCCGCCTGCGAAATATCGGTGGCAAATATTTCGGCAGCCGGCAGTTCCTTCGCGAGCGCGATCGCAATGCAACCCGAGCCTGTGCCCACGTCCGCGATCCGGATATCTGCGCGCCTCGTCTCACCGCTGTAACGAGCCACCACTTCCCGCTCGCGAAGCCGTTGCAAGGCCACTTCGACGAGA
This sequence comes from Candidatus Acidiferrales bacterium, assembly GCA_035277685.1. Classification (GTDB taxonomy): domain Bacteria; phylum Acidobacteriota; class Terriglobia; order Acidiferrales; family UBA7541; genus Palsa-295. The sequence goes on along the minus strand of DATEKA010000205.1, from coordinate 1,118 downwards.
TGCTCGGTTTCCGGGCGCGGAATCAGCACGCTCGGATTCACCTCGAATTCGAGTCCCCAGAATTCCTGCTTTCCCGTGAGATATTGTGTCGGTTCGCCCGCCGCGCGGCGCGCGATCAGCGCCAAGTATCTATCGCCATCGGAGAGGCTGACAGTAAACTCCGCATGCGAGTAGATCCACGCGCGGTCGCGTCCGAGCGCGTGCATCAGCAAAAGCTCCGCGGCCAGCGTGTGCGACGGAACATTCGCGTCGCGCAACCGCGAAATACCTTCGCGCAACGCCGACCGAACATCGAGTGGTCGCCGCGTTAGGATGGTGTGGCTCTCAGCCATTACCTGGCCATGCGCCGCATGAGCGGGCGAGTTCGACACGCTCCTCTGCAGGGCGGCGCGCTGTTTTCAACGCGCGCGAGCGCGCCCCTACGCCTCGACGAGCTCCTGCTTGAGGCGCTCCGCCTCGAAGTGAGTCACGAGCGCGTCCACCAGCGGCGCAAGCTTTCCGTCAATCACCTGATCGAGCTGGTGCAGCGTGAAGTTGATGCGATGGTCGGTCACACGGTTCTGCGGGAAATTATACGTCCGGATTTTCTCCGACCGGTCGCCCGTTTTGATCTGGCCGCGCCGTTCGGCTGCGATCTGCGCGTGTTGTTTCTCCTGTTCCATTTCATAGAGCCGCGAGCGCAGGACGCGCATGGCCTTCGCGCGATTCTTGATCTGCGATTTCTCGTCCTGTTGCGAAACGACCAGGCCGCTCGGTATATGCGTGATCCGCACGGCCGAATATGTCGTGTTCACCGATTGTCCGCCGGGACCCGACGAGCAGAACGTGTCAATGCGCAGGTCCTTTGCGTCGATCTTGATGTCGATCTCATCCGCCTCCGGCAGCACGGCGACCGTCGCCGCCGAAGTGTGAATTCGTCCTTGCTGTTCCGTCGCCGGAACCCGCTGCACGCGATGCACGCCGCTTTCGTATTTCAGCTTCGAATACACCTTGTTGCCCTGTATCGCGGCCACGATTTCTTTCACACCGCCGATGGATGAAGGCGAGCTTTCCAGCACTTCCACGCGCCAGCCCTGCGATTCGGCGTAACGCGAGTACATGCGGAAGAGTTCACTGGC
>DATEKA010000204.1:0-5856 GCA_035277685.1 Candidatus Acidiferrales bacterium | reverse complement strand
AGAAGCGGCGCTGGGTGATTCTATGGCTTCGTGCGGACATGCTAGACGTTCTCGGTCTGTCTGGAGGATTGGCTTCCCTCGTTGTCGGAATCGTTCTTCTGTACGACTGTTTGTTCGACACGACAGCCGGGACGCAGACTGCTAAGACGGTCGTTGGGGGCGTTTTTTTCGCCCTTGGACTAGTGATTGTTTTTCTTGTTGTGAAAGATTGGTTGGTTTGGCGAAGACGTGCTCTTGGAAGGGCGGAAAAGAATATTAAGAGTTCCGGCCTTAAATATCCGCTCTGAGGGACGGGCTTAACGAGATTGCTCGTGCAGGATATCCTTCTAATCGAAAGCAATATCCGAGACGCGCATGTCGCGCTGCAGTCGTTCAAAGCAAAGGGTTTAGTCAATGACGTTCGGGTTGCGGGCGATGGCCCTGAGGCTTTGGATTTCCTTCTGTCTCGGAATGCGCTCGAAAGACGGGGTGAGGCTCAACCGGTCCTCATCCTACTTAATCTCAGCCTTCCGTTGATTGGCGGGCTAGAAGTCTTGAGGATCATTAAATCTGACCCGCGCGCGAAGAGGATACCTGTAGTCGTGCTGACTTCTTCCGTTTCGGACCTCGACATTCAATGCGCGATAAGGTTTCGCGCCGATGCCTTTATCGAAAAACCGCTCACGTTTCAGAAGCTACTTGTGACGGCAGGTCAGCTTGGAGTGCCGCTTTCGCATCAGAGCGTCGGCCTATCAGCTGGGGACCGCCTGGCCCGATGACAGTGACGCGACCCGCCGGCTTAGAGAGCGTCTCCGCCGTACCCCGTGTTCCAGCCCGTGGGCATTCCTCTTTGTGCTATGCCGGAGAATGTGCCCGCGAAGTCGAACCAAGGCTAGATGAGTTCAGCCCTCATTCAGTCGCACAGCTGCGGTGTTCGATCCTTTGCGAACGCCACGAGGAGGATCGGTTTGTTCTTGGGAAAGCTAGACTTTAGGCCAGTTGAATATCGTCGGTTTTACCGAATAATTGCTGTGGGGTCATCTGAGCAGCTTTAAGGCGTAGTCTCCGACCCGGAAAGTACATTAGACAAATAATTAGCTCTTAGGGAGCGCGTCTGTGGCTTCTGCCCGACAGCCCTACCAGGACGAGTCAGTCTCGGCACAGGTCAATTTTCGCAAGATCGAACGCCGGCAATGGTGGCTCTCGACGTCGGGTGTTCTTGTCACTTTGATCTTGGCATTAGGAATCGCGTCCTTCGCATTTCCGGCGATTGTTCCCGAAATGCGTTTGTATCACTCGTCCGGCACGGGTCTCGCAGTTCGTGCCTTAATGGGCCTAGTGCTGCTCTTCGACGTATATGTCATTTATCAGCAACGCCAAATTCACTTGTTTCGAGCCCAACTGACCAAGCGAGAAGAACTCTTCCGCTTAATCAGTGAGAACGCGGCCGACATGATTGCCCTCGTCGATGTGAATGGCCAGCGACTATACAACAGCCCTTCCTACGAAAAATTGCTTGGATATTCGAGCGACGAGCTGGCGAAGACCTCGGCCTACGACCAGATCCATCCGGAAGACCGCGACAGAGTCAAGGACGCAGCCGAGCAGGCCCGTCGTTCAGGCCATGGGCGGCCGGTAGAGTATCGCCTCCGTCATAAGAATGGGCATTGGTTAACTTTGGAGTCCACTGCGAGCGTCGTAAAAGACAGCCAGGGAAATATCGAGAAACTGGTTATCGTAAATCGCGACATAACGGAACGAAAGCAGCTCCAAGAACAATTATACCTGTCTCAAAAACTCGAGGCGGTCGGAAGGTTATCCGGCGGAGTGGCGCACGACTTTAACAACATTCTGGGTGTGATCATTGGCTATAGCGAAGCGTTGGAGACCCGCATCCCCGAAACCGATCCTTTCCGAGAGGCAGTTGACGAGATTCGAAACGCAGGAAAGCGAGCGGCATCGTTGACGCAGCAGCTTTTGGCCTTCAGCCGAAAGCAAATCCTTGAGCCGAAGGCCCTTGACCTCAAGATGGTCGTTAGAGACCTGGAGAAGATGCTTCGACGGCTAATTGGAGAAGACATTGATCTGAAGATTGTTCTTCCCGAGACACTCGGAACCATCAGAGCGGATCGCGGTCAGATTGAACAAGTCCTTCTGAATTTGGTGGTTAACGCCCGAGACGCAATGCCGCAGGGAGGGCAGTTGACGATCGAAACAGCGGATTCGGAACTGAGCCAATCCGACAGAGAACGTTTTCGCTACGTGACGCCTGGGCGCTACGTCATGCTGAGAGTCGCTGATTCGGGCTGCGGCATGGATACTGAGTTGCAATCGCACATTTTCGAACCGTTTTTCACGACGAAGGAAAAGGGGAAGGGCACCGGACTGGGATTAGCGACCGTCTACGGTGTGATCAAGCAGAGTGGCGGCTATATCTGGGTCGATAGTGAGCAGGGGAAAGGTACCAGTTTCAGGATTTACCTTCCGCAAGTCAAGGAATCCCCCGAAACCGCAATCGAGGAACGGCCCAGCGCGAAGGCCGCGATGAGGGTTCCTCGAACGATCCTTGTCGCGGAGGACGAGCGATCGCTTCGAAAACTGGCTTGCGCGACTCTCGCGGAGGCAGGCTACATCGTCTTAGAAGCCCCCGACGCCGCTCGGGCGATTCAGCTCTCGCACGAGACCCGTACTCCAATACACCTACTATTGACCGACGTTGTAATGCCCGCAATGAGCGGGCCCCAGTTGGCGCAGGAATTGTTGCCACTCCGCCCCGAGATGACAGTGCTCTATATGTCGGGGTATACCGACGGCGCTCTAGCAGACCACGGAGTGCTGGAATCGGGGATATCGGTTCTTCACAAGCCATTTACCCGCGGCCAGCTTGTGCAAAGAGTGGAGGAGGCGCTGGAGAGTGTCGCATCACAATAATCATGGCAACCCAATCCCAACAGAAATTCGCGATGCCTCGAATTCTGATCGTGGACGACGACCCGTCCGTGCGGCGGGTCCTTCGGTTTCGACTGAAGGATTTTTGCGAAGTCTTGGAAACGGGCTCTCCTGAGGAAGGTCTCGCGCTTGCTCTTCAGCACAAGCCTGATGCCATTTTGTTGGATTTAATGTTGCCGAGATTTTCTGGTTTGGAGGTTTGTCAGACTTTGTCGTCCATGAGCTTCACCCAGCTGATTCCCGTCTTTATCATTTCGGGCGAGTCCGCTAACCGGTACAAGGACTTCTGCGACGACATCGGGGCGAGAGGCTACTTCCAAAAGCCAATTGATTTCGAAATCCTGCAATCTCGTCTCGCAGAGATCCTCAATGGTCGCCGACCCAATCTGCGGACTGAGCCACGTATCCGTCTGAGGGCAATGCTCACGATTAGCGGCGGCACACGGACGGGAAGACCGTTTCAATTCACAGCCACAACGGAGAATGTGAGCGCACACGGGTTCTTTTGCAACTGCATTAACTCGATTGAAACAGGCGTAATCGTTGACGTCTTTCTCGCGGCGGTGCCTCAGCAGCTTTGCGGCAGAGCTAGAGTAGTGCATGTGCAGCGAGCTGGAACACCTGCTCAGGGCTACGGCTTTCAGTTTGTCGGCGACCCCGTCGGTTGGATCTTGCAATGAGCGGTTCGACCAACAAGAAGTTAAGAGCAGAAGCTAGCTCGTCGACGAGACGCCTCATCCTCGGATACGTCGTAGTGTCCATCGCCTTCGTCGTGGCCTACCTTCTACTGGACCGCCCGGACGTTATTTTGGTGTCGAAAACCGGCTTCATGGCTTGGTACCCGCCTGTTGGGCTCGTGATGGCGCTCCTGCTGGGAGTTAGTCCGTTGTATGCACCTCTTGTTTGGTTAGTCAGCGTGGTCGCCCGTCCTCTCATTTATCATCAGCCGGTACTCTCCTGGTGCGGGATGTTGGGAACGATGTGTACCGCAAGCTTGTACGCCTTGGCCGCCTATATCCTTCGCGGCCGTTTCCGAATTGACCTTGGACTGAAGCGCCAGCGAGATGTGCTGCAGTACTTGTCAGTCACCCTGCTTGCCGCATGTACTGTAGCCGCAATCAACGTTGCGTTTCTTGTAGCCGATCACGCCATCTCACCTAATCAGTGGCGTCGCGCAAGCTTTATGTGGTTTACCGGCGACGCTGTGGCGTTGGTCGGAGTTGCGCCATTCGTGCTGATTTACGTCGTCCCCTGGGTTCGCCTGCGACTTTCGTTAGATAACGCGAATACACGACCCGCGTTGTCTCCGCAGTCCGGTCAGCATCCGCTTCTAGCCATAGGCGAAGCGCTGGCGCAAATAGCGAGCATCGGGTTGGTGTTGTGGATCATGTTTGGCCGGCCTTTCGCCGCATGGGAGCTTCTCTATTTGGCATTTCTACCCATACTTTGGATCGCCATGCGTCAAGGGATCGGTCAGGCCGCGAACGGCATTCTAGCATTCAATTTCGGCGTCGTTATTGCTCTGGACGTGACACCCGTCTCATCGCACATAGTGGCCCGGGTCGGACTGCTTATGCTTGCAGTCTCGGCGACCGGGTTGATCATCGGATCGGCCGTGAGCGAGCGACACCGAATTGGGCGCGAACTCTCTGAGCGGAGTGACTTCTTGAATGCACTCATCGAAAATAGCCCCCTTGGAGTCGTTGTCCTGGACCGAGTTGGACGCGTGCAACTTTGTAACGATGCCTTCGAACAATTGTTTCGCTTTCGGAGAGACGAGCTCGTGGGGCAGCATTTGGATGCTTTTTTTTCGCCGCCCGGCGAAACTCAGGAAGCGAATGAATTAACGGCACTCGTGTCTTCGGGACGCAAGAGCCAGAGATCCCTGCGCCGGATGCGCAAAGATGGCGTCATGATCGATGTGGAATTGAATGCCGTTCCCCTATTCGTGGACCGACAACTGCACGGTTCTTTTGGAATCTACAAAGACATTTCAGAGCAGAGCCGGGCAGCCGAAGAAGTGAAACGGAACGCTGAGTCGCTGAATCAATTGGTGGGCGAACTGCAGCTCCGAACGAATCAAATGACGCAGCTCAACGAAATGAGCGGCCTACTCCAGAGTTGTGCAACAACCGAGGAGGCCTATGCGGTCGTCGGACAATTTGGGAGAAAGCTCTTTCCGATAGCCACGGCGGGCGCATTATTCGTTTTTCAGCCGTCCCGCAGCACTTTAGAAGCGGCTGCACACTGGGGGAGTGTTTTCGTTTCCGAGTCGCTCTTCCCTCCAACTGCCTGCTGGGGCCTCCGACGGGGGCAAGCAAACTGGAGTGAGCATCCGGGCGACAACGTTATCTGTCCCCATCTCGGAAACGCGGTGCCCGCAAGTTACTTGTGCGTCCCGATGGTCGCTCAGGGCGACGCGGTAGGTATCCTGCACCTGCAATATGATCGAAGCGAAAGCACGCGAGGCAGCGAGGTTTTTGAGACGCTCCAGGAATCCCAAAAGAGACTAGCCCTTTCTGTCGCAGCGCAAATCGCACTTTCCCTCGCGAGTTTACGCATGCGTGAGACCCTTCGCGACCAATCGATTCGAGACCCCCTGACGGGCTTATTCAATCGCCGATTCTTAGAGGAATCGCTTTCACGGGAACTGGAAGCCGCCAGACGCCGCGATCGGTCACTGTCCGTCGCACTCATCGACTTGGACCATTTCAAAAACGTGAACGACAACTTTGGCCACGATGCCGGTGACGAAGTGCTGCGATCCATGGCCGATCTGTTCCGCACTCACTTTCGCTCCAGCGACATCGTTTGCCGTTATGGCGGCGAGGAATTTGCCGTGGTTCTCCCCGAGTCGGCAGCAAACGAGGCTGCCGCGCGTAGCAATGAGCTCAGGCACCGGGTGAAGAAGCTCATGGTGCGGCACAA
>DATEKA010000203.1:0-4284 GCA_035277685.1 Candidatus Acidiferrales bacterium | reverse complement strand
CTCCAGATCAGCACCAGGCCTTCCGCCGCAAACGAGATGGTGATCCACTTGCCTTCGAGCCGGATCGGGATCGCGAGCGTCGCGAACGTGAGCGCAAGGCCATCGTAGAGAACGCGAGCCAGCGTATTGCCAGGGGAGTTTCTGCGCGGGAGAGCGCGCCCGGCCATCAAATGCGCCACCGCCAGCGCCAGCACCGCGAACGTCAAACCCCAGCGGTATTCAGGCCACAGCATCAATCGCAACGCGATGAGATATTGGAACGCGTTGCTCACCGCGATTCCGATATCGAGGCCGCTGAGTTCTCCCTCGCGCGTGCCGCGCACTGCCGGCAAGGCCGCGAACAGCAAGAAGAAAAGCGTCGCGAAGAGCACAGTCGTGCCGAGTTCCGTGGCGTTGTAGAAGTCCGAATACCAGCCCCAGAAATAAATCAGCGCGCCGCCGAACGCGACGGGCGCAATCGATTTCCACCGCCGTCTCCACGCGATTGCCAGCATGGCGGCGCCCAGGATGAGGAGGTAACTGAAGAGCGCGACTTCCGCATTCTGGCCGGTGCTAACCAGAATCGGCGTCAAAAGCCCGCCCGCCAGCGCCAGTACGCCGACGCGTTCCGAGTCTCGCCCCACCCCGACGGCAACCGTCACCGCCGTGATCACGATCATCAGCGGAAAGGCGAAGCCCTGCGAAAAAATGTGGTAGTAGCGCCAGCCCGCCCAGACCGAAAGATAGAGAATCGCGGCGCCCAGTCCCGCGATTCCTTCGGCGTAATACGCGTAGCCGCGCTTGAAGATCCAGTGACTCAGAGGATACATCGCTGCGCCGGCCAGCATTCCGATCGTGACGCGGCCGGAGGGCCCGATCCAGTTGTTATCGAACGCGTATTTCAGGAAGAACGAAATCGCCAGGGCGATCGCTAAAATCCCCACGTAATTGAACCATCGTCCTGCGATCGTGCTCTCGACGTCGCGTTCTTCGCTGCGTTGCCGTGACCCCGGGACCGGAGCTGTAATCGGCGGCGGCGATGGGAGTTTCGGAGGCTGCGCAGGACCGGCGGAGGCGGTTTGGGGCGGAACGTTACCTGGGCCAGGAGGCAAGGCGCTTTGCCTGGCGTCAGATTCGGGAGCTTTGGTCGCGGGCTGCGAAGCTTGCTGAACCGGCGCCGCTTGGCTGGGCTTTTCAGCCAGACCGCCTTTCGTTGTGGCTGGCTCGATTGCCGGTTCCCGGCCAAGTGCATCAAGCTGCTGGCCCAGGGCGGCCAATTTCCGCTCCGTCTCATAGAGCCGCTGGATGAGGCGGGGGATCTGATTGACCTCTTTTTGCAGGCCGGTTGCGCGCACCAGGGCGATGATGGCTATGATCGGAAACGCAGCCAGCACCACCAGCAGGAGAATTACTATGGAGTCCATCGCGCAGGGGCCGCCTGGCGGGCATTAAAACACAGCGAGTCCCGGTCCGCAACGCTGCCGGGTCCACAGTGCCTCCGATCATGCAATACCGGCATCCGTTCGGAATGCCCAACGGGCATGGGTCAGCGTAAGTAGCTGAAAATAAAGTAGAAAAAGTAGTGGGGAAATGGGAACCTAGAACCTTGCGATGCGAGAAAGGCGGCTTGCAGGGTCTCCGAAGTGCGGGTAAAAAAATGGGGGCCCCGTTGGGGCCCCCTTTTTCGCTCTACCCCCAAGTTCCGGTTTCGGCGCGGCGAAACCGGCCCACCCCGGGAATAAGAGACAGCCAAGTGGGTAGATAGCAAACGTATTGCCAGGCTGTTTCACTTCGCGTCCGCATGGGGAAGATGTTGTATTTGCGTGGTTTACGGATTTCTTAAGCCGCCGACGATGCAAGATCAGTCATTTCAAAATCCAGTTTCTTAAAGTCTTCGCCTTGCTTTCTATGTTCTTTTGTAGATTGCGGCTGACTTCGGCGCGCCGCTGCGGAGTTCAAGAGGCGCTTAGCGGGCTCTTTCTCTTCGGGCCTTGAAACGCCTCCAGACGAACCATGACGGCAAGCCGATCAGCGCCAGCCAAAACAGAATCGAGGGCCCGTACGCGAAAACGAAAAGCACTATTCCGACCGCGCCGTCGCCGAGGTTCCGGAAGCCCTCGACCAGCGCATTCCGTATGCGCGTGCCCGTCGAGACAGCGCCTGAATTGAGCTGCGCGCGATATTCTTCGTTCAACTGCAACTGCACGGTGGCGTAGCTCACCTGATGCTCGATATACGCGCGCTGGCCGTCCATGCTCTCGATTTCACCGCGGACGCGCGCCAGTTCCTGCTCGGCGTCCAGCACATCGGAGAGCTTCCCCGTTCGTGTCGCCAGAAGCTGAATGATTCGCTGCTCTTCAGCGCGCGCGTTCTTCAGGCGCGCCGTCAAGTCTATGTATTGGCCGGTGACTTCCCGGTTGTTGCGCCACTCCTGCTCGACGTGTCCGAGCTTGCGCAAGCCGGCGAGGCAAGCGTCGAGCTGCTTCTCCGGCACACGCAAGGTCGCCGAGAGCGACCGCGCCACGCCCGTGCGAGAATCCGCGCTCAGGCTTTCTGCATAGCCGCCATGCTGCCGAGCGATCTCTTCGACCGCCTTGCTGGCCTGATCGTAATTCGACGCCAGAATTGTGACCGACGCCGTCTGCACGATCATCGGCTGCTGCACTTCCGTCGTGGCTTGGTTCGCACCGGCCGAGAGGGTGACGATTCCCCGGCGGGTTAAAGCCTTGAAGTTTCCTGGCGTGCCCGCGTTACCCGCCATGCCGCTCTCCGGCTGAGCCATCGCCGCTATTGGACCTGGCTGCGGGGCGGCCGGCCCGTTCGAGGGCGAGCCAAACGGCGACACCCTGTCCGCAACTGCGCTCACCGGAGGCGCCACAGCGACGCGCTTCTCCTCGAACATGCGGGGAACTACAAGAATTGCGACGATCAACAGGATCACCGCGAATCCGCCGGCCCAGGCCATAGCGCGGAATGTACGCCGCCTTCGCGCTTTCCATTCGAAGCCGCGCCTCACCGCCGGTTCGAGCGGGTTGTCTTCGGCTCTCAACACAGCCTCGTCCACGCGCGCCGGGCACGCTTCAACCTGAAAATCGAGCATTCGCTCCGAAACTTGCCTCAACTGCCGGGCCAAGGACTGGCACTCCTCGCAATGCTCCAGATGACTCGCCAGTTCCGCAGCCTCGCGCGCGGGCAACTCGCCGTCGAGATACGCCATGATCTCTTCCGGCTCGAACGCGTGTTGTGACGTACGCTTCATCGGAGTCCTCAATCCCTCGTCACTCGATCCGTCTTCAACCGCCTTCCACCGGCGCGAGCCTTTCCTTCAGCGCCATCCGCGCGCGAAAGAGCCGCGACCGTACTGTGTTTAGCGGCAGCCGCAGGATCCCCGCAATTTCCGCGTAACTCAATTGCTCGTACTCGCGCAGCATCAGGATCTCCCTCTCCGTCGCTTCCAGTTCTTCGAGCGCTCGCCTCACCCACAATGCCGCATCCGGCGCGGCATCGCCTGCCGCGCGATCGAAATTGTCCGCTTGCTGAACTTCCCGACCGGCTTTGCGGCGTTCTGCCATCACAAGATGAATCGCGATTCCGTACAGATAACTCTTGAATCCGGCTCGAGGCTCGTAGCGCCCGACGTTCCGCAGCAATGCCAGAAAACAGTCCTGCGTCAACTCTTCCGCGCGCGCCGGATGCTCGAGCCTGCGCCGGAAGAAACCGTAGAGCGGCTCGCGATAGCGCTCGAAAATCTCCTGAAAGGCTTCGCGCGAGCCCTTCTGGAACTCGAGCATCAATTGATCGTCGCTATTCATCGCCCGGCCGGACTCACAAACTCGCCCCGGTCATCCTCATGCCCATCTCACCTGCCCGAATCGCCGCCCGCGCCTTACACCCTTAGAATGCCGGCAGCCTCCAAAAAGTTCCCGCGGTGCCCTGGACGATAGACAATTGTCGCCGCGTCCGGTGTCTTATCATGGAGACCGCATGCCGACCAACCGCGCTGCCGTCGCAGAAATCGAGGCGCTTTATCGCCAGCATGGTCCGGCGCTGCTGCTCTTCGCCACGGCCATCGCCGGCGAACGCAGCCGCGCGCAGGACGCGGTCCACCAGGTGTTTCTCAAGTTGATCGAGGACGCAGCCTTGCAGCACGTGGCCAATAAGAAGGCGTACCTGTTTGCGAGCGTGCGCAATGCCGCGCTGAACGACGCGCGCCGCCTGCAGCGCACGGCATCGCTGGAACCGGATGCCGCCTGGTTCAAGGCGCCCCAGCGGGACCTCGCCGGGGAGACGAACCTTCGGCGAGCG
>DATEKA010000202.1:0-43983 GCA_035277685.1 Candidatus Acidiferrales bacterium | reverse complement strand
TTCAAGCTGAAATTCGGTCATCACGGCTCGAATCATCCGGTAAAGAACCTGCTAACGCAAAAGGTTGAAATCACGGCGCAGAATCACGGTTTTTGCGTCGATCCGGATTCGCTGCCATCTAGCGACGTGGAAATCACCCACATGAATCTGAACGACGGCACGAACGAAGGCATGCGCCACCGGTCGTTGCCGCTCTTCAGCGTGCAATATCATCCGGAAGCGTCGCCGGGGCCGCACGACGCGCGTTATCTATTCGACGACTTCATGGCACTGATGCAGCCCGTCGGGGAGTGACGCAGGCGGGATTGGACGCGGAACCTCTTGCAAACGTGGCTGGCGAGCGGATGAAACGGGACAAAGAGAGCTAATGCCGAAGCGCACTGACATCAAGAGAATCCTGATCATCGGCTCGGGGCCGATTGTGATCGGGCAGGCGTGCGAGTTCGACTATTCGGGGACGCAGGCGTGCAAAGCGCTCCGCGCCGAGGGGTACGAGGTCATCCTCGTCAACTCGAACCCGGCGACCATCATGACGGACCCGGAAATTGCAGACCGGACGTACGTTGAGCCGCTCTCGAAGGAATATCTCGAAGCAATCATCGCGGCCGAAAAGCCGGACGCGGTTCTCCCAACGGTTGGCGGACAGACTGGACTGAATCTTGCCGTCGAACTTGCCGAGGCCGGGATTCTCGACAAGTACGGCGTGAAGCTGATTGGCGCACAGCTTCGCGCGATCAAGATTGCCGAAGATCGCCTCCTGTTCAAAGATGCGTGCCGCAGGGTGGGCCTGGAAGTTCCAGCCTCGGAAGTGGTGAACGACGTTCCCGCAGCGGTGGCCATCGCCGACCAGATGGGCTATCCCATCGTGATTCGCCCGTCGTTCACGTTGGGAGGCACGGGCGGCTCGATTGCCTACAATCACGAAGAATTCGTTGACGCGATCGCGCGCGCTCTCGATGCGAGCCCCGTCCATCAGGCGCTGATCGAAGAATCTGTTCTCGGCTGGAAAGAATTCGAGCTCGAAGTGATGCGCGATTTTCGCGACAACTTCGTGGTGATTTGCTCGATTGAGAATTTCGACCCGATGGGCATCCACACCGGCGATTCGATCACCGTCGCGCCGGCGCAGACGCTCACGGACAAGGAATATCAGCGCATGCGCGACGCCGCCGCCGCGATCATCCGTGAAGTGGGCGTCGAGACGGGCGGCTCGAACATTCAGTTCGCCGTGGACCCGGAAACCGGGCGCATGGTCGTGATCGAGATGAACCCGCGCGTTTCGCGCAGTTCCGCCCTGGCGAGCAAGGCCACCGGATTCCCGATCGCCAAAATCGCGGCCAAACTCGCCGTAGGAATGACACTCGACGAAATCCCCAACGACATCACGCGCAAGACGCCGTCCTGCTTCGAGCCGACCATCGATTACGTCGTCGTAAAAATTCCAAAATGGCAGTTCGAAAAGTTTCCGGGCAGCGAAACGACGTTGTCTACCCAGATGAAATCGGTCGGCGAAGTGATGGCGATAGGTCGCACTTTCCAGGAAGCGTTGTGCAAAGGCATTCGCGCCCTGGAGCCGAGCAGCGCCTGGCGTCCGCCGGCTGAAGTTACGACCGCTCTGTTGCGCGAGCATCTGCACACACCCGCGCCTGACCGCATCCATTGGCTCTTCGAGGCGCTCGAACGCGGAATGTCTGCGAGCGACATTTTTGAACTGACGAGGATTGATCCGTGGTTTGTCCGCCAGCTCGAGGAAATGGTCGCACTCGACAAGCGCACGGCTGGGACGACGCTGGCCGGTGCCACGCGGGAGCAGATGTTCGAGGCGAAACGCTCCGGCGCCAGCGATGAGGAATTGGCTAAGCTCTGGGGTGCCACGGCTGCCGAAGTACGCGCAAAGCGGCACGAGCTTGGAGTCCGGCCCGTTTTCAAGCGCGTGGACACGTGCGCCGCTGAATTCGAGTCGTTCACGCCCTACTTGTACTCGACCTATGAGTACGAGGACGAAGCGGATGCGGTCGATCGTCCGAAAATCGTCATTCTTGGCAGCGGGCCGAGCCGCATCGGGCAGGGAATCGAGTTCGACTATTGCTGCTGCCACGCGGCGCTCGCCTTGAAAGAGGACGGTTATGAGACGGTGATGGTGAACTGCAACCCGGAGACCGTCTCGACCGATTACGACACGTCGGACCGGCTATATTTCGAGCCGCTGACTCTCGAGGACGTGCTCGCCGTTCTCGATCGAGAAAAGCCGCAGGGCGTCATCGTGCAGTTTGGCGGGCAGACGCCGTTGAATCTCGCGCTCGATTTGAAGCGCAACGGCGCGCAGATCATCGGCACGGCGCCGGAATCCATTGACTTGGCGGAAGACCGCCGGCGCTTCGGCGACCTCCTCGAAAAGTTGACAATTCCGCAGCCGCGCAACACGACCGCTCTCGATCCGGAAGAGGCCGTGCGCGCGGCATCCGAAATCGGGCTGCCGGTGCTCGTTCGCCCAAGCTACGTGCTCGGCGGACGCGCCATGGTGATCGCTTACGATCTGAAAACGGTGCGCGAGTACGTGGCGCAGGCGGCTCTGATCGCAGCGTCTGGTCCGATGCGTCCTATCCTGATAGACAAGTTCCTCGAAGACGCAACGGAAGTTGACGTTGACGCGCTCGCCGACGGCGAAGACGTCGTGATCGGTGGCATCATGGAGCACATCGAGGAGGCCGGCATTCATTCCGGTGATTCTTCGTGCGTGTTGCCTTCCGTATCGCTCAGGCCTGCCGTTCTCGAGCACATCCGCGATTACACGGCGCGGTTGGCTCGCGCCCTGAACGTTGTCGGGCTGATGAACGTGCAGTACGCAATCCAGCGCGACACCGTCTACGTCCTCGAAGTGAATCCGCGCGCCTCGCGAACCGTGCCCTATGTCAGCAAGGCGACCGGGGTTCCGTTAGCGAAAGTTGCGGCGCGGCTGATGACCGGCCGCAAGCTGCGCGATCTGAATCTCCCTGCCGTGCAGACGGATGGCGTGAAGGAACTCCCCGTGCGCGGCTTTTACGCCGTGAAGTCGCCCGTGTTTCCGTTCAACAAGTTCCGCGGCGTTGACACGATTCTTGGGCCTGAAATGCGTTCGACCGGCGAAGTGATGGGTATTTCGTCCAGCTTCGGACTCGGATTCGCCAAGGCGCAGCTCGCTGCCGGGCAGAGGCTGCCGCTCGAAGGGACGGTTTTCATCAGCGTGAATGATCGCGACAAGCGGCATGTCGCCGGCCTCGTACGCGAACTGCTTGGGGACGGCCTGAACGTGATCGCGACGCGTGGGACGGCAGCCGCACTGCGCGAATCGGGAATCGAAGTGGACTCCGTTTACAAGGTGAACGAGGGCCGGCCGAACATCGTCGACCTGATCAAAACGCAGAAGGTCAATTTGGTGATCAACACGCCGCTCGGCCGCGAGTCCTTCTACGACGAAAAGTCCATTCGCAGAGCCGCTATCCGGTACAACGTGCCGTGCATCACGACGCTTTCGGCCGCCAACGCCGCTGCTCGCGGCATCAGCTCTTTGCGCGGTCACGCCGTGGACGTTGCGGCGCTTCAGGACCTGCACAAGGCGAAGCCACTCGCTTCCGCGGCCCCAGCTCCAGCCGATCGCAGTTGATTGCCACGCAAGTTTCCGCCGTTGGAATGAATCCCGCCGTAACCTGCCCGCTATTATCGAGCGGAACGGCGCCAGTTTGACCTAGTCTAAGGCTTCCCGTCCTGCAGGCGCGCCAAGTCGAGAAAATCGAAATCGCCGGCGGGTGGAATCACGATATTGGTGAGCCGCTTGCGATGGACCACCACGTTATCCGCGTACCACAATGTGATGTACGGTTCATCTACCGCGAGGATTTTCTGAATCTTCGACAGGACTTCTTTCCTTTTCTGAACATTCATCTCGACGCGCGCCTGATCGAGCAGCGTATCGAGTTGCGGGTTCTTGTAGTGCCCGCGATTGGCTCCGTTCGGCGGAGTCTTCTTCGAGTTGAACAGGTAATCGAAAATATCGGGATCGTTGTTTCCGCCAATCAATTGCAGCGTGTAGAGCTGAAAGCTTCCGTGTGTGATGTCCGCATAGAACGTCGCGAATTCCGTCGAGCGCAAATCGAGCGCTACTCCGACTGTTTTCCACTGCGCGGCAAGCGCTTCGGCGAGGAGGCGCGTGAACTGGTCCGTCGAGGTTTTCAGAGTAATGTGAAAGCGAACGCCGTCCGCCGCGCGCCGGTAACCTGCTGCCTCCAGCAACTGTTCAGCCTGCCGCGGATTGTAATTGTATTCGGCGACTTTCGGCTCGTACGCCCAGTGATTCGCCGGCAGCACGCTGTCGGCTGGAACCGCAAAGCCGCGCTTGAGGGTTTGGATTAGCGATGCGCGGTCCGTCGCGTACGCCAACGCCTGCCGGACTTCGCGATGCGAGAGGATCGGATCCTCGCAATTCATCGCGATGTACTGGAGCGTGGTGCCCGCCTGGTCCTCCACCAGGAGATCGGTGTCCTTCTGCAGCGCGATCACCGTGTCCGGTGAGAGCGAATTGACCGCGACGTCCGCCGTCCCTTTGCGCAGTTCAAGCGCGCGCACGATTGCGTCCGGAACAATACGAAAACGAACGCGCGGGATGTCCGCCGCCCCGCCAAAATACGCCGGATTGCTCTCCAGAATGATGTTCTCGTCCCGAGTGGCGCTCACGAATCGGAACGGACCCGTGCCAATCGGCCGTCGCGCGAAATCGGCGCCCGAGCCGCGCGGCACGATTCCGATTCCCGGCTTCGTCAAATCCCACAGAAATGACGCGTAAGGTTCGTTCAGATGGAAGATAACCGTGTAATCGTCCGGCGTTTCGATCGTTTTGACGAGACGAAACGAACCGGCCTTCGCTGTCTTCACCGTGCCGTCGAGCATCGATTCGAACGTGTACTTCACATCAGCAGATGTGAGTGGACGGCCGTCGTGGAACTTCAGCCCCTTGTTCAGGTGGAAGACGTACGTCAATGGGTCGGGAGTCTCCCATTTGCGTGCGAGGTCGGGAACGATGTTCAGTCGCTGATCGTGGGATACCAGACTGTCGAAGATCAGGCCGTCAATGTGCTCGGAAATCGAGTCTGTGCCAATTCGAGGGTCCAGGTTTGTGGGCGCTTGTTCGATCAGAAAGTCGACAGTATCTGCTTCGCCTGAATTTGTAGCGCGACCGCACCCGGCGGCGAACATCACGCCAAGGCACAGCGCAATCAGGCAGGTCGCGTGAAACAACTGCTTTCGAGAACGATTCATCATGGCTGGGTGGGTGACGGAATGCCGGCGTTCTCCTGCTTATAGCGGTTAAAGAAGGCACAGTATAGGCGTAACACCCTCAATAAGAAAACTGCGGAGATGAAAGTCGCGCGGTCGGCGATTTCTGGAAATCGGGCCATCGGAGCGCTCCGGATCGTTCCGCGTGCGATAATCCTCCTGATCCTATGCGCAATATCAAGCTGACGATCGCTTATGAGGGCTCCGCGTTCCACGGCTGGCAGTTCCAGCCCGGGTTGCCGACGATCCAGGCGGCGCTCAACGGTGCGGCGAGCGAAATCACCCAGGAAAAAATCATCGTCAACGGCGCGAGCCGCACGGACGCTGGCGTGCATGCGCTGGGTCAAGTGGCTCATTTCAAGACGCATTCCGCGCTGGGGGCCGCCGAGTTCCAACGTGCTCTCAACGCCCTGTTGCCGGCCGCGATTCGCATCGCCGCCGCCGTGGAAATGGGGCCCGACTTCCACGCACGCTGGCTTGCGCAGGCGAAGACGTACCGCTACCGCGTCTTTCGCGGAGCGGTGTTATCGCCATTCGAACATCGCCGCGTCCTCCACGTTCCCTGGGCGCTCGACGAATCCGCGATGGAATTTGCGGCGCGACGGTTCGAAGGCGAGCACGACTTCACGTCATTCTCCGCATCCTCCGACTCCGAAGAAGGCGATGGCGGCCGTGAAATGCGGCGCGTTCTCTATTCCTCGGAGTTGATCCGCGAACCTGCTTCGGACGAACTCGTATATATCGTCCGCGGAAAATCATTCCTGCGCTACATGGTTCGGAAAATTGTGGGAACGTTGCTTGAAGTAGGGAAGGGCAGGCTCCAGCCCCAGGAGGTCGAGCGCATTTTCGAGGCGCGCGACCGCTCGCTCTCCGGGCCAACCGTTCCCCCCGATGGTCTCTATCTGGTCACGATCGAGTATCCGGATCCAACGGATTCCCTCGCTGGTTCGTCCGCGCGCAAGCGTGAGAGGTCGATTTAGGCGAAGCGTGATGCCCATCGGCTGCTTAAAAAAAACGCAAGCGGTTCACGATCGAGTTGAATCTGGGAAAACGCAGTCCGTGTCGCGCAAATCGTGTAACATTCAGCAAGGAATGGCATCGCAATCCCACACCTGCGCGCCTTCAGGCGCGCGCCCGAGACAGTTTGTCGATTCGATCGACCCCGCCACTGGCACTCTGATGGCGCGAATAGCCGCGACCGCGCCGGAAGCTCTCCCGGAAGTCTTTGGTCAGGCTCGCAACGCCCAGGCTGAATGGTCAAAGCGGCCTCTGCACGACCGCGCCAGGATGCTGAAGAAGCTTCGCGACGCGATCTATGGCGCGCGCGATGAGATTGTGGATCTTGTTTCCCGCGAGTCTGGGAAACCGCGTGTCGAAGCCATTTTTGCGGAGCTCCTTCTCGCGCTCGATTTTTCGGATTTTCTCGCGCGTCAGGCGCCGCGTTGGCTGCGTTCCGAACGCGTTCCGCACCACAACATCGCTTTCAAGGCGAAGTCTGCCCGGCTTGAGTACGAGCCGCACGGCGTTATCGCGATTATCTCGCCGTGGAACTTCCCATTCGCCATACCCATATCGCAGGTCATTTCGGCCGTCGTGGCGGGAAACGCCGTTGTGCTGAAGCCTTCTGAACTGACGCCCGCGACCGGAGCGTTCGTAGGCGATTTGTTCCACGTAGCGGAATTCCCGGATGACCTGGTGCAGGTGATTCAGGGCGCTGGCGAACTGGGAGCCGCGCTGATAAACGCCAACCCCGACAAAGTCCTCTTTACCGGCAGCGTTGCGACAGGCGCGCGTGTGGCAGAGGCGTGTGCGCGGAAATTGATTCCATCCGTCCTCGAGCTGGGCGGGAAAGACGCGATGATCGTTCTTGCCGACGCCGATCTGGATGTTGCTTCCAGCGCCGCCGTCTGGGGCAGCTTCACCAATTGCGGGCAAGCGTGCCTCTCCGTCGAGCGAATTTACGTCGAACGGCCCGCCGCCGAACCCTTCACGCATTTCTGCGTCGAGAAAGCAAAGAAGCTTCGCGTGGGGTCCGCGTTCGCTGAGGACGCCGACGTTGGCCCCATGATCCGAATGAGCCAAGTGGAGAAGGTCGAAGAACAGTTGCGGGATGCCGTCGAGCGTGGGGCCCGCATCCTCACAGGTGGCCGGCGACGCGGTGATCTCGGTCCTCAATTTTTCGCACCCACTGTAGTCGCTGACGTCGACCATTCCATGAGCCTGATGCGGGAAGAGACATTCGGTCCCGTGTTAGCGATCCGGCCCGTCGCATCGGTGAACGAAGCGGTCGAGTTGGCCAACGACTCCGACCTGGGGCTGAGCGCCAGTGTTTGGACGCGTGATTCGCGCCGCGGCAGGGAAGTTGCCTCGCGGTTACGCGCCGGTTCGGTGATGGTCAACGACCTGATCAGCTACTACGGCATCTGCGAAGCGCCTCACGGCGGTCACCGCGCCAGTGGATGGGGGCGCACTCACTCGCGATTTGGGTTGTTGGAAATGGTTCGCGTAAAATACGTGGACGTGGATCGCCTGCCGCGGATTCGCAAACCGTGGTGGTTTGGTTATGATGCCAGAGTCGCTGGTGCAGCGCGCGCGCTGGTCGACGCCATGTATGCGCCGAGTTGGGAACAGCGGCTGAAGGCTTTGACGGCCCGCAACGGCGCCCGTGGCATGATCTTTCGGCGTCACCGGATGTGAATCTGCTACACATCTATCGCTAGCGCGGCGCGGCTGGTTTACGAGCTGGCAAACGAGGTAATCGTTCAAATGGCGGATGGAACAACGGGGGAAACTTCCGCGCCCGTGCCGGTAGACTCTGCGCCTTCCACGGCGCCGAAGGTCAAGCCTAAGAAGTCCACGCAGCGTGCCTGCGACCAAAAAGACGCAAAGGGAAAGCTGTGCTGCGGCCATCTTAAGCGCTGGTACGATTACCCGAAGGAAATTGAGGAGCTGGTCGGCCCGAAGGCTGAGATTTATCGTTGCGAATTCTGCAAGACGCTTTACAGGCCTGATCTTTCCCGGCCTCCTCATAGCTATACTTTGCGGTACTAGTTACGCGTCGCCGCTTGCAGCGGAAAACAAGATCGACTCGTTATGCTTCTCCCGAAAGAATTCTGCCGGTTTATGGGCGGCTCGCCGTGAAAAACGATCTCATCTACGACTGGAATCTCGCAGCAGATCCCGAAATTCCAAGTGGACTTCGCATCCTCCTGAATGACGAGACATTGCGTGACGGCTTGCAAAATCCCTCCGTCCGGGATCCCTCCATCGGCGAGAAAATCGAAATCCTTCACTTGATGGAATCGCTGGGCATCGACACCGTCAACATCGGACTGCCCGGCGCCGGCCCGCGCGCCTACGCCGACACGGAGGCCCTCGCGCGAGAGATCGTCCAATCGCGTCTGAAGATTCGCCCGAACTGCGCTGCCCGCACGCATAAGAACGACATCAAGCCGATCATCGATATCTCGGAACGCGTCGGCATGCCCCTCGAGGCCGCAACCTTTCTCGGATCGAGTCCCATCCGGCGTCTCGTTGAGGATTGGACCGTCGACCACCTCGTGCGCACCACCGAAGAGGCCGTGAATTTCGCCGTTGAAGCCGGCCTGCCCGTCATGTATGTGACCGAGGACACCATTCGCACCGATCCGGACACCGTAAAGAAACTTTACAGTACGGCGATCCGCTCAGGCGCTCGGGCGATCGTCCTCTGCGACACGGTTGGCCACGCCACGCCGCGCGGCGCTTATAATCTGGTCCAATTCGCAATCGAAGAAGTGGTGCGGCCTTCGCATGAACACATTCGAGTCGATTGGCACGGTCACAACGACCGCGGTCTGGCCGTCGCGAATTCTCTCGCAGCGGCGGCGGCCGGCGCCCACCAGATTCATGCCGCGGCAATTTCGCTCGGTGAACGCGTCGGCAACACGCCTATGGAACTGATGCTCGTGAATCTTCGGCTGTTCGGTCTGATTGATCGCGACCTCTCGAACTTGAAAAAGTACTCGGACGCCGTCTCCGCTGCCACGCGTACTCCGATTCCGCCGAATTATCCGGTGATCGGGCGCGACGCGTTTCGCACCGCCACCGGCGTGCATGCCGCCGCCATTGCCAAAGCCTTTAGGAAGGGCGATGCCGAACTCGCCAACGCCATCTACAGCGGCGTTCCCGCTGGCCTGTTCGGCCTCGATCAGGTCATTGAAATTGGCCCGCTCAGCGGAAAATCCAACGTGACCTTCTGGCTGGAGAAGCGCGGCATCCCGGTGAGCGACGCTTTGGTCGATCGCATCTTCGATGTCGCCAAGAAATCGGAGCGCGTTCTCGAAGAGAAGGAGATTCTCGCCCTGGTCGACTCATCTGACGGTTTCTAAGGCTTCCCGACGCCGCTAACTGCTACATTCTGGTACGAACCTCGTGAAACTCTGCCCCATCTGCTGTATCTTGACAGTGATGGCTTCTTTTTTTGCGCGCGCCGCCGAACAGCCCGTTGAGAAACTCGCCCAAAGCCCCTTGTGTGCGCGCGCGCTTGAATGGATCGAGCGCAATGCGCGCTGGGTCACCGAGCAGCAGGTCCGCGTCACCGAAATTCCGGCGCCGGAATGGCAGGAGGCCGGCCGCGCGGAATATATGCGCCGTCTCTTCGAAGAGATGCGTTTCGACGCCCGCATCGATCAAACCGGAAATGTGGTTGCCGAGCGCCCGGGTGTCGATCCGGAAGGAGTGATTTTGCTGGCTGCCCATCTTGACACGGTTTTCCCCGCCGGAACGGATGCCCGCGTGAAGCGCAACGGCGCGCGTCTTCAAGGCCCCGGAATTTCGGACAATGGAGCGGGACTCGCCGCGATACTTGGCGTCGCTCGCGCCTTCGCCGAATCGCCGGTGCGCACCGCGAAGACAGTTGTTTTTGCCGGGGACGTCGGCGAAGAAGGCGAAGGCAATTTGCGCGGCATTCGGGCACTGGTCGAGCATTACGGCTCCCGTCTTTCAGCCGTGATCGCCGTTGACGGGCCTTCGATTGAGCACATCACCGTGCAGGGCATTGCGTCGCGCCGCTTCGAAATTACGGTGAAAGGGCCCGGCGGCCACAGTTGGTCCGACTTCGGGCGTCCCAATCCGATTACCGCCCTGTCCCGCGGCATCGTCCGGTTTTCTTCTGTTTCCGTATCGCAGAACCCGCGCACCTCCTTCAATTTCGGCTCGATTGCGGGAGGAACCTCCGTCAACTCGATTCCCGCGCAAGCTTCCGTTAAGGTTGACCTTCGTTCCGAGAGCGAATCCGAGTTGGCGCGCCTGGAAGCTTCGCTCCGTGAAGCGATGCGAGCCGCAATTCGCCAGGAAACCGAAGCCGTCGGCGCTCCGAGCAGCGATCTGGAACTGAATTTCCGTTCGCTTGGGTCCCGGCCCGCTGGCAAGTTGCCCGAAAATTCGCCTCTTCTCGATGTCATCCGCGAAATAGATTCCTTTCTCGGCAACCAGTCGCGCATCGAACACAGCTCCACCGATGCCAACATTCCACTCTCTCTTGGCATCCCCGCAATTTCCCTCGGAGGCGGCGGGACGGGAGGCGGCGCGCATACCGCGTCCGAATGGTACGATCCCACCGGCCGCGCTCTTGGCCTCAAGCGCCTTTATCTCGTGGCAATCGCCCTGGCTGGGATTCGCCGGTAGATACGGCGATTTTTCGTTAGCGTGCCTGCTGGGCCTAACGATAGTGGTCTTTTCAATATGAGATGCGTGTCCGCGACCGGCTATTTTCCGACGGCGATGATCTGAATTTCTCCGGCGGAATTCTGGTCTCCAACACGACAGGCCGTTCCCCGTTTCAGAACGTCACAAAACTCATCCCCAGCCCACGTCGCCTTGCGGGCCCGTCTCTCGCCTCGTACACTCTCACGCCGTGACGAACAAACGCCTCTGGGCCGACATAGCTCTCATGACGGCCACCCTCATTTGGGGGGCGACGTTCGTTGTCGTAAAAGATGCCCTGCGGGACGTCTCCGTTTTCGTCTACGTTGCCGTTCGCTTTGGCGTCTCCGGGGTCGTCATGGCCGCCATATTCTGGCGCGAGTTACGCGCAGCAACGGCCCGTGGCGTGTCGGCGGGAGCCCAAATCGGATGTTTCCTCTTCGGCGGCTACGCATTTCAGACAGCCGGCCTGAAGTTTACGACGCCCTCGAAAGCGGCATTCATCACCGGGTCGAGCGTCGTCCTGGTGCCGTTGATTCTCGCGATTCTCGGCTTGCGCAAAATAACGGGCTGGATCTGGGCCGGGGCGCTCGCCGCGCTGGCGGGTCTCTACCTGCTTACCGTTCCCGCCGAGGGTCTCGGCAAACTGAATCGCGGTGATCCCATCGTCTTTCTGGGTGCCGTGATGTTCGCCCTGCACATCATTTTCGTGTCGCGCTACGTCGAACGCCACTCTGTCGGAGCCCTTACCTTCGTCCAGATCGCGACCACCGCTGTCCTCGCGGCGGCGTTCATCCCCCTCTTCATGCAATTTCACTGGGAGCAACCGCGCTGGGCATGGACCGGCAATCTGGTCTTCGCCATTCTTGTGACCTCCATCGGATCGACCGTCATCGGCTTTTCCTTCCAAGTATGGTCCCAGCAGTACGCTTCGCCCACGCACACCGCCATCCTGATCAGCCTCGAGCCTGTCTTCGCGGCGCTCACCTCATGGCTTATCGCCGGGGAACACCTTGACGGCCGCGTTCTTCTCGGAGCGGCATTGATCTTGGCCGGCATTCTGCTCGCAGAACTGAAAGGTCCTGCGCCGGCCGCTCCCGAATCGCCTGAACCTGTTCCGCCCGCGTTCGAGTCGTGACGATTGTGTCCAAGGTCACATTCATTGACAATCTTCGATAAAGTGAGTAACCTCTCATCTGCTGGGCGCTCGTAGCAGGGAAGGGACACAATGGCTCGCTCGCTGCAAGTCTCCGGAAATGGTTGTGAGTGCCGCCCGGCGGCTGTGGCGTCGAAGCTCCCCCGTCGCCGCGCCCGCGAGTACGCCGCCTGGTTCAAAGCGCTTGCCGATCCCACTCGCATCCGGATACTGAATCTCCTTGCCGCCAACCGCGAGCCGGTGTGTGTTTGCGACATCGTGAAGCACTTTCCGATTGGCCAGCCTACCATTTCGCACCACCTGAAGATTTTGAAAGATACGCGCTTCGTGAAGGCGGAGCGCCGCGGCACGTTCATCTACTATCGCGTGAACCGCGATTGCCTCGCCGCGTTCCCTGAGGCGGCGCGCTTGATCATGGACGTGACAGACAGAACGGGCTGATTGTATTTGTGTGCTGTGCATCGACCATCGTCGATGCTCGATTAAAGGAGCAACATGGAACAACAAAAGGTAAAGGAAGAGGTCAGGACGAAGTATGGAGAAGCAGCTCGCCGTGTCGCGACAGGTCAAAGCGCGGGATGCGGCTGCGGCACGAGCGACGCGGCGTCTTGCGATCCGATTACGTCCAACCTGTACGCCACTGACGAAACGGCGGGCCTCCCGGACGCCGCCAAAGCTGCTTCGCTGGGCTGCGGCAATCCAGCCGCGCTCGCACGCCTCAATCCCGGCGAGCACGTGCTGGACCTCGGCTCCGGCGGCGGCATCGATGTTTTGCTCTCCGCTCGCCGCGTTCGGCCCGGCGGAAAAGCCTACGGCCTCGATATGACCGACGAGATGCTCGCTCTCGCTCGAGAGAATCAGCGCAAATCCGGGCTCGGGAACGTCGAGTTCCTCAAAGGCGAGATCGAAAACATCCCGCTTCCGGACAATTCGGTCGACGTCATCATCTCGAACTGCGTCATCAATCTGTCGGCCGATAAAGATCGCGTCCTGCGCGAAGCGTTCCGCGTTCTGCGCCCCGGCGGACGCTTCGCCGTTTCGGATGTGGTCGTGCGCGGGCCGGTGCCGCAGGACATCCGTCGAAGTGTCGAACTATGGGTGGGATGTATTGCAGGCGCCCTCGATGAAGCTGACTACCGCGCGAAGCTCGTGGCGGCGGGTTTCGACCAGGTCGAAATCGAGCCCACGCGAATCTACACCCTCGAGGACGCCCGCGCATTCCTGACCGCCAATCACATTGACGTTGATGCGCTTGCGCCTCAGGTGGATGGAAAATTCGCCAGCGCCTTTATCCGCGCAAGAAAGCCAGGCCCGGCCAAAACTGACCGAACTCAATCGTGCTGCGCCCCTTCATGCTGCGAGAGCGAGGAAGCGGAAGGGAACTGAACGTGGCCGGAGCCAGGAATGTTCTCTTTCTTTGCACCGGAAACTCGTCGCGTTCCATCATGGCGGAAGCGGTTTTGAAGCATAAAGGCGCTCCGCATTTTGCCTCGTACAGCGCCGGCAGCCATCCCGTTGGCATGGTGAATCCGCACGCGCTCCGGCAGATCGAAAGCGCCGGTTTACCGCTAACCGGCCTGCGCAGCAAGAGCTGGGATGAATTCGCTGGTCCCGACGCTCCGAGAATGGACTTCGTCTTCACGCTATGTGACAGCGCCGCAAGTGAGCCGTGTCCCATCTGGCCCGGTCGGCCGGTAACTGCGCACTGGGGATTGCCGGATCCGGGGTTCGCTGGCGATGCGCCTGACGTGTTAGAACGCGCTTTTCGCGATGCTTTCGCCACAATCGACCGCCGCATCAGTCTCTTCCTCGCGTTGCCGCTCGCGAGCCTCGAAAAGCTGGCCCTCTTACGGGAAGTTCGCCGGATCGGCCGCGCCTGACTCCGGCGTCTCCCGTGGTCGAGAGTAAATTCAATCAACGGCTGCGTCACCCGAATACTTGGAGGCTGACTAAGTGAAATCCGCTTCCTTCTGGTTTCACGTGTTTTCAAATCGGAAAACAGCGATTCCGGCCGCGCTAGGTTTTTTCACAGATCGAGTTCCCAGGTTTCGCCGGTAAGATCCTTCCCGAAGCTGTGGTGCCTTTCCTCGCGCACGAGTTGGAACCCTGCCTGCGCGTAGAGATGCCGTGCCGCATCGAGGATGCTCTGCGTCCATAGCGTCATCTTCTTGTACCCCACTTGCCGCGCGAACCGGACGCATTCTTCCACCAGACGTTTCCCGATGCCGAGTCCTCGCGCTTCTGGCTCTACGTGCAGCAAACGCAGCTTGGCAACTACTTCCGAGCCCTTAACGGCAAAAATCGCGCCCACCCGGTGCCCATCTTTTTCCGCGATCCAGCAGCGCTCTCGCTTCAAATCGTATTCCCGGATAAATTTCGCCACAATCTCTGCCACTAGCGCCTCGAATGTCTCGTCCCAACCATATTCCCGGACGTACAGCATGCCTTGCCGCTGCACCACCCAGCCCATGTCCCCCGGTTGGTGTTGCCGCAGAAGATACGGCGTTCGCGACTCCGGCGCATCGCCGAGCAACCTTCGAATCGTCCCCACCGCTTCCACTAATCGGTTTCGTTCTGGGGCGGAAAGCTTCTCGATCATCGTCTTTACAACGCGATTCGAGCGCTCATCCAGAGGCGCAAACACTCTTCTACCCTTCGAAGTCAACGCGAGAAACTTCCGTCTTTCGTCCGTCTTCGATGGCGTGCGGGTGACAAGGTTCTGCCGCTCCAGCCCACGAAGGATGCGGCTTACGTACCCCGCGTCCAGCCCAAGCTCTTTGCGGATGTCCGTTGCCGTTGCTTGCTCGCTGTGCGCCAGCTCATACAGTACACGGGCCTCGGCCAGAGAGAAGGGACTGCTCGCCATTCCATCCACGACGCCGATTTTGCGAGTGTAGAAGCGATTGAATGCGCGGATTGCGTTTACCTGCGAGTCTGCGCTGTTCGCGGTCATGGGTGCCTTCTGCAAACGTTATCGGACTGTAGCATACATATAGTTGCCATAGTCAAGCTTATTTGAACGGTGCGACCTCCAGGTCTCCGGGAGCCTGCTACAGTCGATGTCTAGTCGCAAATGCCTGCGAGTAGAATTCCTTCTATTCCATTGAAAACAAAGAACCGCCCCAATTCTACCCGCCAAAAGATCCGCCAGAACCTCTTTGCTTTATCTTCGCCTTTTTCGACAAAAACTACTCGAACCTCCCGTCAATTCCCGGGGCTTCGTCGCGGAGGCTCCCCGCCCAGACAGAACCTGCCGGAGAGTGAAGCCATCGGCTTTCGACGCGACTCGTCCCCGTGCCGTAACCTTTCTAGCTCCCGCTGGTTTATCGTATCGTGGGCGGTGCCCCGGAGAGCTTGTTGGTGCCTGTAACGAATCAACCGGACGAGCGGCTTCTCGTCGAAGCGGCGCAGCGCGACCCCGCCCGCTTCGCCGATCTGTACGAACGGAACTTCGAACGGGTGTACGCCTACGTATCGCGTCGTCTCACGGATCGCGGCGCCGCGCAGGACGTCACGTCGGAGGTTTTCCACCAGGCGCTCGCGAATCTCGGCCGTTTCGAATGGCGCGGCGTTCCTTTTGCCGTTTGGCTGTTGCGCATCGCCGCCAACGCGATTGCCGACCATTGGCGGCGCGTCTCGCGCGAGCAGCAACTTCCGGAAGAAGACGCCCCGGAATCGTTTCCAGTCGCCCCGGCGAATATCGAAGAAGTCGAGCGCCGCGCGATGCTGTTTCGTCTCGTTCGAGCGCTCCCGCCGGACCAGCGCCGTGTGGTCGAGATGCGCTTCGCAGCGGAAAAGCCGATTCGCGAAATCGCGCAAGAGCTTGGACGCAGCGAAGGCGCCATCAAGCAGCTCCAGTTCAGGGCCATTCGGAGTTTGCGCGCGCAGTTACAGGCGTTCGGGGAAGGGAAAGCGCAAGAGAAATTGGGTGAGGCCAATGCCTGACCGGAATCACGCCGAACAACTCGATTCGCTTGTGGACGCGATTCTCGCGAATCCACGCGCCGCTCTGCCCGGCGCAGACCCTGAACTGGCGGGTTTGATGCAAACGGTCTCCGGCCTGCGCGGCCTGCCGCGTGGAGACTTTAAGGACCGCCTGAAATCTGAGTTCGAAGGGAGAAAACCGATGTCTGCTTCTGCAAAACAGGTTCCGGAAACACGCGCTACTGCATCACCGCGCCTCACGTTTAAGGATGCGGCAAAAGCCATTGAGTTCTACACCCGCGCTCTGGGAGCGCGCGAGAACTTCCGCTTCGAGGCCGGCGGACATATCGCGCATGCCGAGATCGCTGTCGGCAACTCGGTTCTCAATATTGCGGAGGAATGGCCGGAAGGCGGGCGTTTCAGCGCTGAGACGCTGGGGAACTCGCCAGTCTGGATGTCGTTGCGCGTTACTGACGTGGACGCTTTCACGCAACGGGCCGTTGCCGAGGGAATGATCGTCAAGCGGCCCATCCAGAACCAGTTCTACGGGCATCGCGATGTCCTGCTCGCCGATCCGTTCGGCTATACCTGGGGCGTGTACACCGTGAAGGAAGAGATGTCCGTCGAAGAGATGCACCGGCGCATGCAGGGAATGATGGCCGAAGGCCGGCAGCCTGCCTCTGAGGAACGCCCGAAGGTGAACCCGGTACCTGAGGGTTTCCGCACGGTCCAGCCATATATGGTGGCTGCCGACGCCGAGGCGCTTCTCGAATTCGCAAAGAAGGCCTTCGGCGCCGAGGAGACGTTCCGGGCGATCGGTTCTGCGGGAGGACTGCACGCGAACGTGCGCATCGGCGACACCATGGTGATGATGGGCGGAGGCATTCGGGGGCGGGAATTCGAAGGTCAACCGAACACGGTAGCCCTGCATGTCTACGTCGAGGACACGGACGCGACTTATGCGAGAGCTCTCGCGGCGGGCGGCATTTCGGTTGGCGAGCCGCAGGAACATGAATACGGCGAACGCGGCGCGGGCGTGAAAGATCCGGCTGGAAACTTCTGGTACATCGCCACGCACAGAGGCGAGAGCTACATTCCCAAAGGGCTGCACAATGTGAACATCTACATGCACCCGCTCCGCGCTGAGCCGGTCATCGCGTTCCTGAAGCGCGTTTTCGGTGCCGAGGAGATCGCGAAGTATGCTTCACCAGACGGCGTGGTACATCACGCCGAAGTGCGCGTGGGCGACGCCGTGGTGGAAATGGGCGAAGCGCACGGCCCCTACCAGCCGACGCAGTCGATGTTCTATTCCTACGTCCCGGATGTGGACGCAGTTTACCGCCGCGCGCTGGCGGCGGGCGCCAAATCAATCCAGGAGCCTGCTGACCAGCCATACGGCGATCGCACCGGAGGCGTGCTCGATCCATTCGGGAACCAGTGGTACTTTGGCACGCACATCCGCGACGTACGATGATGCACGGGCGGCTGGCGCGCCGCGTAGCAGCCGTCGTCGCGCTACCCGGCCGGATTCCGCGAAACCAAAGCGCGCAGTTCGCATCAGGAGAGGACTCGGGCGTGCGGGTCGAATGCGCGTCCCCGAACGACGCGCGACAAACGCCGAACGCCTTCACATGGTGTAGCCGGTCAGCGTCGTTTTTTGTTTCCCGCAAGAAACGTCGCGTAGTAGAGGATGCCCGCGACGGTCTTTGCGTCGCGGATTTTCCCGCGGCAAATCCATTGCTGCGCTTCGCGCAGAGTCACGATTCTCGAGGTGATCTTTTCGTCGTCTTCAGGGCGCGCCTTACCCTCCTTCAAGCCTGTCGCGACGAAAATCACCATGTGTTCGGCGACGAATCCGGGGCTAGGGAACACGTCCATGATCTGCGTGAGTTTCCGCGCGGTATAACCCGTCTCCTCCTGGAGCTCGCGCCGGGCGCCCTCGACAAAGTCTTCGCCGTCGTCCTTCCGGCCGGCAACAAGCTCCCAAAGCGCTTGCGCCGCCACATGCCGGTATTGTTGGATCAGCAGTATCTGTCCATCTTCGAAGACGGGCAGCACCACCACTGATCCGGGGTGCGTTACGAGTTCGCGGGTCGCTTCGATTCCGCTCGGTTCGATCACCCGGTCACGCCTCACTCCGAAGACCTTCCCCTTGTAGATCGTTTCGCTGGAAAGCACGCGCGCTTTCGCGTTTGTTTTCACCAATTGTCCTCTCCGTCCATCCCGAGGATTCTAACTCACGTCACGGCCAGATGTTCGCGTGTGGACTCGAGGCGAACGATGCCCGGCAATACACACCTTTCTCCTTCATTCAGCCGGTGCAGCGCATCAACCGTAGCTTCTGCGCTATACTTTTCTCATTCACCATGCCGATTGACACCATCATCGTGGACGACGAGCGTCCTGCCCGCGACGAACTGGCCTACGTTTTGAAGAGTTTTCCGGAGATCAATCTGGTCGCGCAGGGGAAGAACGGGCTTGAGGCGGTCGCGCTCATCAAGGAGCACAATCCCGACCTCGTGTTTCTTGATGTCCAGATGCCCGGACTGGACGGCTTCGGAGTCATCAAGCGCCTTGCCGAGCGCAAGTTGCGAGTTCCGCAGATTGTTTTTGCCACCGCCTACGATCACTATGCGCTGCAAGCCTTCGACGTCAACGCCGTTGACTATGTCCTGAAGCCCTTCGACAAGCCGCGTATCGCCAAGGCTATCCAGCGAGCCAAAAAACTGCTCGAAGCCAACAATTCGGCGGTGGAACGCTTGGAGTCTCTTGTCGGACAGCTTGCGGCACCGCCATCGAAGCCGGCGCGCACCAAAATATTGGTGAAATCCCAGTCTCGAATGTTTCTCGTGGACTCCGACGATATCGTCTATGTCGGCACAGAAGACGGCACCATAAGTGTCTTCGCCAAGGATGCCGAAGGGGTTTCCAATTACAGGACCATCGAAGAACTCGCCGCGGCGCTTGACGCCGACGTTTTCTGGCGCCCGCATCGCTCGTACCTCGTCAACATCAACCACATCAAGGAAGTGGTGCCCTGGTTTAAGTCGAGTTACATCCTCAAGATGAACGACAAACGCCAGAGCGAAATCCCCGTTTCCCGGGCGCAGACGAAGCGACTCCGGGAACTCTTCAAGTTGTAATCAACGTCTCATTCAGGACCCCCGGTTCCAGGTGTAGTGGCAGCAGCCTCTCGAGAGGACGTGTTGCCGGACTTAGGACGGGAGTCATACTGCGATGAAAGGTCTCATTGGGCTGCGACGAAAAAAAGGGCTTGACACATTCCTATATAGGAATATATTCTTCCTTCATGCCTCGCGCTTCTACAACGTCCGATACCTTCAACGCGATCGCCGAGCCTAGACGTCGAGCGATTCTCAGCCTTCTCGTTCGGGAGCGGCCAGTGGGCGAACTGGTAGCCGCGCTTGGCTGGCCGCAGCCTTCGGTTTCCAAGCACTTGCAGGTGCTTCGGGAGGTTGGGCTTGTTCGCGTTCGCCGGGAGGGACGGCACATGCTCTATCAGACGAATCCCGAAGCAATCCGGCCGGTCCACGAGTGGACGAAGACGTTTGAACGTTTCTGGCAGCACCAACTGCTTCGTGTTAGGGAACGCGCCGAAGCGACGGGAATTTCCAAGCAACCGGGCAAGCTGTGACAGAATCTGCGAACAGGAGAGAAACGATGAGTTCTACAGCGACAGCAGTCGATAACATGACCTTGACCGTCAATCAGGAAATCCACGTTCGCGCACCGCTGGAGGTGACTTTTGCCGCGCTTCTCGAGCAACTCGGCCCTGGCGCCGATAGGCCCGATGGACAGGCAATGCCGATGAAAATCGAGGCGTGGCCTGGGGGCAGGTGGTTTCGCGACCTGGGAGACGGAAACGGCCACTTTTGGGGCGTTGTACAAGCGATAAAACGGCCAACGCTGCTGGAAATCACTGGGCCACTATTTATGTCGTACCCCGTCGTGTCGAACGTCCAGTACCGGCTCAGCGAACGGGACGGCGGCACATTGATCACGTTCCATCATACGGCGCTCGGACTGATCCAAGACGATCACCGGCAGGGTGTGGGGAAGGGTTGGACGCACATCAACGAGCGCGTCCGCCAGAGGGCAGAGAAGGATCGGTCGGGTCCCGGGCGGTAGTCAGTGAGGAATTCTAAGTGGTTCCATTTTGCCGCCGCCCGTAGCGGGTTGATATTTGTTTGCGAGTTGGATCGCCCGGCTGCCTTGATGGCGAGCGCTTTCCTTGACCGGTCAGCGGCCCAGGGAAGGGCGGCGTGTACGGCTGGTTTCTGATTTAGGACAACCGTTTAGGACAAAGGAGAATCGAAATGTCGATCTCAGAAACGTTGCTCGCGGAGTTCGAAGCACAGGCTCCTATCACGCGGAGATTCCTGGAGCGGCTACCGGAAGACAAGTTGACGTGGAAGCCGCATGAGAAATCCATGACTGCCGGCCAACTTGCTTACCACCTCGCGTCGGTGCCCGGCGCAATCATTCGCTTCGTCCAAAGCAATCCGGCGCAGGCGCCGGAATTCGCAAATTTTCCGCAGCCGGCAGGGCGCCGGGAGATACTCGGGACCTACGATGAAAGCATCGCCACGGTTCGAAGCCTATTGCCCAAAATAGGGGACTCGGCAATGAAGGAGACCTGGCGTATGCTGGCAGGCAACCGGGAAGTGCTGGCCCAGCCTCGAGGAGAGTTTTTGCGGGACGTGATGTTCAGCCATTGGTACCAGCATCGCGGGCAGTTCAGCGTGTACCTGCGCATGCTCAACGTAGCGGTCCCGGCGAGCTGGGGCCCAAGCGCGGACGAGCCGCCAGCATTTGCGCAAAGGTCGCAATCGGCCTGAAACTTCAAGGAGTGCGCAAACAGAAGCGAGGGAGAGCGTTTTTGTGGGGTCAAGCGTAGTTCTGGAGAAGAGGAAGGGAACCCGGCAGGGAAAGCAACTCGAAAAGGAGACACAAATGAGCGAGGTAACGCACGAGCAGGTCAATTTGCTGTTGCGGTTGTACGAAGACCGGCGCGAGCCGCGGTTGCGCGAAGCCCGCGACTGGTTCGCGAACAATTTTCATCCCCAAACGCCCGAAGATGTGATGCGGATATGTCCTCCCGGAAGCCGCGAGAATGCGAACATGCGCATGGTGCTCGGCTACTGGGATATGGTGGCGAGCATCGCGAATCGAGGTCTGATCGAGGAAGAGTTTTTCTTCGAGAACACGGGAGAACAGTGGGGAGTGTTCGAACAGGTGAAGCCGGTGCTTCCGGCGTGGCGGGCGATGTTCAACAGCCCGCATTTCCTCAGCAACCTTGAGCAGAACTGCAAGCGGCTCGAGGCATGGCGTGAGAAGCGCAACCCGGGATCGAACGAAGCCATTCGCAAGATGATGGAGCAGTTCCGCCAGGCAGCTCAAGCCGCGAAAACCGCAGCCGCGAGCTGACGAGGCGCTAGCGCATCAGAAAAAGTACGCCGTTACAACGGGAGTTCGCGTTTTGGAGCAAGTTCGGTGCGGGCTCCCGTTCCGGTGTTCACTTGTCCCCGATTGCAACAGGCGTTGCGGCAATCACCCGCAGCACCAGTTCATCTCCGCGATCGAGTTTCACATCTTTCGTGCCCGACGTGACCAGTGATCCATCCCGTGGGTCCGTTCCTTCCTCAAGATTCAGGTCTGACAGCCCGATCACGCCCTTACTTCCCAGATCGAGCGCCGGCCCTCTTGACAGGCCGGGGGTTGGGCCCGCCGCTGCGGGCGGCGTTGCCGCTTCTATTCGATGGGCCGGCGTTCCCGGAAAGTGCGAGGCGGCGGGATAGGGATTCTCGGAGTCGATGCTAGCCGGCGTCCCCAGGCGGCCGTTTGAAAATCCGCCCACTCCCACCGCCTGAACGGTCAAGGCCAGCGGGAGCTCGCCGCCATCCTTCAGTTCCGCGCGGTCAAACACAATTCCAAGGGCCGATTCCGGATTCTTTTTTGAGCGGCGATTCGCCCGGGTCACGTGGCCAGTGACTCTCGCTCCTTCCGCGATCAGCACCTTGCCACGCGACAGGACGGCCAAGGTGACCTTTGCGGCGATAGGTTGCCCAACCTTCGCTTTCCTCGCATCGATGGTCTCCGTCAACTCCGCGTAGATTGCGCGCCCCACCCCAAGCGCCTCGCCAGCCGCTTCGCTTGAAGCAGCCGATGCCGTATCGGATTGCGGGGATCGCGCCACGCCGGCGCGCAGCGGCGAAGCAGGGGATGCCTGCCCGCGAGCGAAGTGCGCTACTCCGGCAATCGCCAACGCAGTCGCGATAAGCGCGAAAGCGAATTGTTTGTTCTCGGGC
The DNA here is from genome assembly GCA_035277685.1 of Candidatus Acidiferrales bacterium. GTDB lineage: Bacteria > Acidobacteriota > Terriglobia > Acidiferrales > UBA7541 > Palsa-295. The sequence goes on along the minus strand of DATEKA010000202.1, from coordinate 21,579 downwards.
ATCACCGGTGAGGCCACGTTTGTTCCTTCCGTCCACAATTTTACACCCGCCTTGTGCGGGGAGGGCACGGCTGCGTTGCGCGACAAGGAGGGTCACAGAAGCGAGGTTTTGCCACTCAGTAATTGAGATGGAAATTGAGCATGTGCCAGTTGAGGACGAAAAATACGTAGGCTGCGCAGGCCAGCATCAGAAGCGTATTCCAGATGCGCGTCCAGATCCAAAGCGAACGGTTCGACCACGATTGAACGAAATAGCAAACCGACAACACTACGCCGACCACGCCGATGACTCCCAAAACCTGCAAGAGATGGAGGCGCGTGTCAGATTGTGCGCTGAACGCGTTCAAGCTGGTTTGTGCCGAGGAGATCCACGCCACGAACAGGAGAAGAAACGCGAGATCCACTGCGCAGAGGGCCCTCATCCATCCGCGCACGGCTCTATAGTGCGCTGGAAGGTCCACGCGCTGCCCGTAGTGGCGTCGAAGCAAAATCCCGGCAGGCCAGAAAAGCAGCGTCAGGGCGAAGACCACCCCCGCAGCCTCGACGACGTCGAGGTTAAGCTGGCCGTTCTTGACAGTTGGGACCCGCTGAGCCACCTGGAAAGGAAAATCCGACACCAGCCGCTCTCGTCCGTTGACGCCTTTCTTGAACCCCACCATATCCTGGCCGTGCACTTCGCGAAACACCATGGGGGCGATTTCTTCGAAGTGCTTGGGATTTCCCGCGAAATCCTTGAAATCACCGACGCTAATCGTTCCGTCAGAATTCGCGGTAACGTCCGGCTGGTTCAGTGCCGCGGCGAGCGCAACGACGTTCGTCTGGGAGCGGCGGCTGCTCCAGTAGGTTCCGACCACGGCGTGGATGTCGGCGTAAGAATTTGCAATCGTCTTTGCGGGCGGGGGCGCATAAGGGAAATAGCGGTCGAGGAAATGTTCCCAGAGCGCATCGGGAGCGGAAATGTCGCCCTTGCCGGCGCTGTTGTACGAGACGAAGAAACCGGTGTGATCATCGAGCATCAGCCCCATGAGGCTGTGGAACCATTGCGTGTCACCGGCGTGCCCTATAATCCTGCGGCCGTTGCGCGACATCTCGTAGAAACCGTAGTCGCCGCCGTTCATCTGGGGCATGTTCGTCCATGCGCGCGAGTGCATCAGTTGCGCCGTTTCAGGCTTCAGGATGCGGACGCGATCGTACTCGCCGTTCTGAAGCTGGGCAATCATCCAGTGCGACATGTCGTCGGCGGTGGTCGAAACGCTCCCGGCCGGCCATGCCTGCACGAATTCGAAGCCCTTGGGCCGTCCCGAAGCGCGGTCGTAACCATCCGACATAAGCGGAGCGAGGTCCGAAGGCAGGGGCTGGCGAAACGTCGTGTGATTCATTCCGAGCGGCTGGAAAATATTCTTTTCGATGTAGTCGTTGAACGGCGTGCCTGACACGCGCTGAACGATGTATCCCGCCAGCGCCGCTCCATAGTTGGAGTAGGCGGGGGTGGTGCCAGGGGGAAAAATTTCACGAGGTATATGCGCGGCGAGATATGGCTCCAGCGGCTGCATTTGCGAAGCGCTCTCGACAAAAAGGTCTTTATACGATTCTTCGAACCCCGGCGTGTGCGTCATCAGGTCTTTCATAGTTATCGGGACGCCGAACCAGGGGCGAATCCGGAAATCGAGATACTCGTTCACGTCGCGATCGAGCTTTATTTTTCCCTGTTCCATCAGCTGCATCACCGCCGTCCACATGAATGTCTTCGAAATCGAACCAGGGCGGAAGAGCGTTGCGTCTGCCCTAACGGGCTTCCTGTTTTTCACGTCGGCAAAGCCGTATCCCTTTTCAAAGACTACCTTGCCGTCCTTGACCACGCAGACTACGGCCCCCGCGATATCGTTGCGCTCGAGTTGCATGGGGATGAAGCCGTCAAGGAACGCCTCCAGGTCATCTTTCGTCACTTCGGGGGCGGTCCCATTCCGCTGCTGCTTGGCTTCCGGCCGCTTGGGCTCCTCCTTCGCTGCGCGCCGCGTCTCTGTCGACGTCTGGGCTGGCGTCGCAGCACAGGCCAGGGAGGCGGCCAGCCCGGCGACGCAGACGGCTACGGTGATTGCGGTGCATGAGAGAGCCATAAACTTGTTTTGTGGTTTCATCGGCCGCCAGTCTGTAGAAACAAGCAATTACCTTCACGAATCGGCGGTGATTCTACACCGAACTCCAGCGCGCTTTGCCGATTCATTCAATGAGCCGCTTCCTGCGCGGGGCGATTCCGGACGTTCGCGCGCGCATCCAACAGGGTTTATACTGATAGAGGATTAGGCTTCATTCGTCACAAAATTTGACTATGAACTCATTCGACGTTATTTGCATCGGAGCCGGGCCGACAGGTCTTGCCTGCGCGATCGAAGCCAAGCGCGCCGGCTTCCGCCCCGTCGTCATTGACAAAGGCTGCCTCTGCAATTCGCTGTACCACTACCCGAGCAACATGCAGTTCTTCACCACCGCCGAGCGCATGGAAATCGGCGATCTACCGATGACGACGGCGATGGCGAAGCCGACGCGTCCGGAAGCGCTGAAATATTATCGGCGCGCGGCTGATCACTATGGCATCGAAACGCGGCTCTATCAGCGCGTCAGCAAGATTGATGGTCATGACGGCGCGTTCGTGATACATGCCACCGACAGCGATTCGCGGCGGCACGAGTACCACGGAAAGAAGGTGATCATCGCGACCGGCTATTATGACTTGCCGAACCGGCTCGAAATTCCCGGCGAGGACCTTCCGTTCGTTTCGCATTACTTCACCGATCCGCATCCATACTGGGAGCAGGATGTGGTTGTGATCGGGGCCAAGAACTCAGCAGCGGAAGCTGCGCTCGAACTCTTCCGGGCGGGCGCGCGCGTTACGCTGGTCCACCGGGGCGCTACGGTAGGCGACAAGTTGAAATACTGGGTAAAGCCAGACATCGAGAACCGCATCCGGGCCGGCGAAATCAAGGCGCAGTTCAACCATCGCGTCACGAGATTCGAGCCCGGCCGCGTGTATGTCGAACCGGTAGGTGCTGCCGGTACTGTCGTGAACGAGGAGGGCGGCCGGGCACCCTCGAGTGCGGAAGGGAACCACGGTGCGCGAGCGGGTGAGCACGGCCTTCCGGCCGTGCAAGTCTTTGCGTTGACGGGCTACCATCCGGATTTCACGTTTCTTTTGAACCTGGGAATCCACCTGGATTCCGTCACCAAGCGGCCTGAGATCGATCCCGATTCGCTCGAAACGAATGTTCCAGGCATTCATCTGGCGGGCGTTGTTGTGGGCGGGCGCAACACCTCGGACATTTTCATTGAGAACGGCCGGTTTCACGGGAAGGTAATCATTGCGGCCTTGACGGGCAAGGGCCGCGTCACGGAACCGGCGCCGGTGTCGCCCCCGGGCGAATAGTCAGACGTCGGCGGGCAAGATGCCCGCACCACGGAGGCGCGATGAACGTGTGGCGCGTCGAATGCTATGCGGGTCACCGTGCAGACGAACGGCCGTTGAGCTTCGTCCTGCGGGGACGGAAATTCGAGGTACAGGAGCTCGACGGCCGATGGTACTCGCCTCAGGGCAGTTATTTCCGCGTGCGCGCCGATGACGGCAACTTCTACGTACTGTGCCACGACGAGGTGCAGGACGTCTGGACTCTGGACGGCTTCCGCGCCGCGCGCTGATTCGCGTACGTCTCGCGAGTAACTTCAGGGCGATATCCGGTCGGTCGGCGAGGTCCCCGGATTAGCTTGCTCCCAGAACCGCAACTTTTTCTCTCCTTCCGGGTTTAAGCTATCGCAATAACCATGAAAGAGGGGCCCCAGCCAAAGACGGGTTCGACTCGCGCTCGGCGCGCGCACGTACGGTGTGGCACAGCGCGGAAACGGCTCAAGCTGCCCGGCGCGGGATTCCTGGCGGCGTCCGTCGCCGCGATCTTGTGGGCCATAAGCTTATCGTTTTCTGCGCGTGCGACGCCGAAGACAGAACCCTCCAAAAACGCTGCACAGGCACTCCATCTGTCTAAGAAATTCAAAGGCGATTTGCCGGTCGCGGAGCTGACCGAGGATCAGGCCATCCTCCACGCACTGAACCGGTTGGCGTACGGACCGAGACCCGGAGATGTGCAGCGCATCAAGCAAATGGGTTTGGCAACGTGGATCGACGAGCAGCTCAATCCCGATTCTATCGACGATTCCGCACTCGATAAGCGTATGGACCGCTATTCGACTTTGAGGATGTCGTCGCAGCAGCTACTCGCGAATTTCCCTCCCCCGGCGCAAGCCGCCAAGAAGGAAGGTGTGACGAAAGGCGAATACACGCAGCAAATCCAGGAGAGGCGGCAGGAGTCGGTGGCCGCGATGCTCCCCACAGGCAACGAGAACTTCGATCGCGCGAATGCGCAACTTGCGCGGCTCGTTGGACCGAACCGCATTGTCGCGGAACTTGCGATGGAAAAAATGGACCGCGCCGTCTACAGCAACCGGCAGCTCGAGGCGGTGATGGAAGACTTCTGGTTCAACCATTTCAACGTTTACGCGAACAAGGGCGCGGACCGATGGCTGCTGACATCGTATGTGCGTGACACGATTCGGCCGCGCACGATGGGGAGGTTCAGCGATCTGCTCTTGGCAACGGCGAAAAGCCCGGCGATGCTGTTCTATCTGGACAACTGGTTGAGCGCCGACCCCGCAGCCATTAAGCGGCTCCACGCCGCCCAGGCGATGCGGCGTGACCGTTATTTCGCGCGCTTCGGGATAATGCCGCCGGAAGCGATGGGAGCGAACGGGCGTCCGAAGCAGCAGGAACGCGGTTTGAACGAAAATTACGGCCGTGAAGTGATGGAGCTGCACACGGTTGGCGTTGACGCGGGCTACACGCAGCAGGACGTGATCAGCATGGCCGAAATCCTCACTGGCTGGACGATTCGCGGGCCGCGCAAGGACGCCGAGTTTTTCTTCAATGACCGGATTCATGCGGAAGGAAGCGAAGTCGTCATGGGACGCACGTTTCATAACGGCGGTATGCGGGAGGGAGAGAAAGCGCTGGAGATGCTGGCGGGTGACGCGCACACGGCGCGGCATATATCAATCGAGCTTGCCCGGCATTTTGTTTCGGACAATCCACCGCAGACGCTCGTGGATCGTATGACGCAGCAGTATGAGTCGTCAGGCGGCGATATCCGCACCGTGCTGCGGACGATGATTTATTCGCCGGAGTTCTGGTCCAAAGAAGCATACCGAGCGAAAGTGAAAACGCCATTCGAGCTTGTAGCCGGCACGGCGCGCGCGTTGAATGCCGACATCGAGGTGACGCTGCCGTTGGTGCAGTGGGTAGGACGAATGGGCGAGCCGCTGTTCCAATGCCAGCCGCCGACCGGCTATTCCGAGAAATCGGAGATATGGGTCAATTCAGGGGCGCTGCTGAACCGGTTGAATTTTGCTCTGGCGTTTGGAACGGATCACATGTGGGGCGCGGAAGTGAATCTAAATAGCATGTTCGGACACGACGCGCAGACGGATGCGAAGGCGGCTTTGTCGGAAGCGCTTGGGTTGTTTCTGGATGGGCAAGTCTCGCCGGGAACGAAGCAAACGCTCGAGGCGCGGCTGAACGATCCGAGGATTCTGGAGGCGAGGCTCGATGATCCGGTGAAACACGTGAATGAAGGACTCATCGCGGGTTTGGTGCTGGGAGCGCCGGAGTTTCAGCGACGATGACGTCTCGATAACGCTGGTGTTCCGCCACCGAGTTCAATGAAGCGTTTGGAGCGACGATGAATATTTCCCGGAGATACTTCATCAAGTCGAGCGGGATTGCGATGCTGGGGATGGCGGCACTGCCGTCGTTCCTGCAGCGCGCGGTGGCGGAGACGACCGGCACTGGCAAAAAGAAGCTGGTCGTGCTCTTCCAGCGGGGCGCCATGGACGGGCTGAACGTGGTGGTGCCATTCGCCGAGCCCAATTACTACGCCTTTCGCCCCACCATCGCAATTCCACAACCACGCAGTGGCAGCGCCGGCGCCGCTCTCGACCTGGACGGATTCTTCGGGCTGCATCCGAGCCTCTCGGCCCTGGTGCCGCTGTTTCGCGCTGGCCAGCTCGCGGTCGTCCACGCGGTCGGCTCGCCGGATCCGACGCGGTCGCATTTCGATGCACAGGACTACATGGAGTCCGGCACACCTGGCGTCAAGGCGACGGAGGACGGCTGGCTGAATCGGGCGCTGCGAACAATGCCCGAAGAAAAGGCGTCGCCATTCCGAGCTGTTGCGTTTGGCCCATACCTTCCACTAACTCTCCAGGGAAGTGCGCCGGCCATCGCGGTCCCGGACCTGAAACAGTTCCGAATGTACGGGCCGCCACAGGTCACCGAAGGTGGATTCGAGGCCATGTACGCGCAGACAGTCGACGAGGCGATGCGGGGCGTAAGCCATGAGACGTTCGAGGCGGTTGACCAACTCAAGCAACTGAATCCGGAAGCTTACCAACCGGAAAACGGCGCGCAATATCCGCTAAGCCGCTATGGCCGGAGTCTGATGGAGATTGCTCAGTTGTTTAAAGCAAACGTCGGCCTGGAGATAGCGTTCCTCGATAGCGGCGGCTGGGACAATCACGTAAACGAGGGAGGCGCAGAGGGCCAACTCGCGAACTTGCTGCGCGACCTGGGGCAGGGAATCGCTGCGTTTTCTCAGGACATGGGCGACCGCATGGAAGATATCGTGTTCGTCAGCATGTCGGAATTCGGCCGCACGGCGCACGAAAATGGCAACCGCGGGACGGACCACGGGCACGCGAACTGCATGTTTGTGATGGGCGGCGGAATCAAAGGCGGCAAAATCTATGCGCGGTGGCCGGGAATGAACGAAGGGCAGCTCCACCAGGACCGCGATCTCGCAGTGACCACAGACTATCGCAGTGTGCTCGGCGAGATCATTGACAAGCATCTGGGTGACACCAATCTAAACTCCGTATTTCCGGGTTTCGCGAACGATCCGCGCCAATTCCTCGGTTTGGTCAAGACGTAGCTTCCTTCACACACAGAGACCGCACAGAAGATCGAGCCGGAGAGCACATCACTCCAGCGAGTGACTTCCCTCGAACCGTTAGACCCCGACCGCAGTTTCCTAGTATGCTGAAACAAGAAAGAATGGACACAGGGAGCCGTACTCGTTCTAAATTGGAAGGGGCAGTGGGACTTCAGGGGGAGATAGGCGATGAGACGGTCCGCTCTCTTGCTGTCAGCAGTCTTTCTGTTCGGGTTTGGCACACTCGCTCAAGAAAATTCGCAAAATCCCTCGTTGGTTGAAACAGGGGCAGAGGCAGGCAGTCCATCGGGCAGTGTGGCACATTCGATGCCTCTGCCTGCTTGGATCGTAACCCCGCCCATAGATGCGTCTACGTCCTCCATGCTACCGGGCGTCACAGGCCTTTCTTCGAGCAGCAAAGATGTTCCGGTTGCTGATCCGCAAGTTACCATCGGCGTCCGCGAGACGTATCCGTTCCAACTGTATGTAGGCTATACCTTCCTTCGCTTCTACGAACTTCCCAGCAAGACCTTGAGCACGAACGGGTTCAACTACTCGATCGTTTACTATCCTTTGGACTGGATTGGGGCCGATGGCGAGTTCGTCCTGACGCTCGGTGATCAATATCCGTACCAAGCCAGATTCCTGCTGGGAATGGGTGGCGCTCGCGTTCGCGCCAGACCGTTTCGCCGAGACATCGAAGTGTGGGCGCACGCGCTGGCGGGACGCTCTCATTTTGTTCCGCAAACGCCGTTTGGAGGCCAGGGGGCCTTCGCCTATGAACTGGGAGGGGGAGTCGATCTGAACACCCTGAATGGCCGTTATGCGATTCGCGCCGGCGCCGACATGGTTGGCACTCGCTATTTCGGTACGGAGCAGTTCAGCCCCAAGATTTCCGTCGGATTTGTCTATAAATTCTAAGTGCGTTCCAGCCGCGCGGAGAAGCGGCAGCGAATACCACGGATGCGCCCATCAGCGCGGGCGGTCAGCACGCCTCGTGCAACCGTCCGGCAGCCACAAATTCCAGTGCTGCCATCGCGTTGCGCAACCCGAGTGCCTGTGCTACTTTCCGTTTCCGCCTATGTGCCGGACGGTTTCCCAGTGAAGTCCACGGAGCTTCTTAAACCTGCCAGCCGAGAGGAAGCGGAACTTCTCGGCAAACTCGACCTGAAGAGATTACCCCAGCACGTTGCGACGATTATGGACGGCAACGGCCGCTGGGCACAGCGGCGCCACCTCCCGCGCTTCGCCGGCCATCGCGCGGGAATCAATGCGGCTCGCACCGTTATCGAAACGTGCGCTCAACTGAAGATTCCTTATCTCACCCTGTACGCGTTCTCGGTTGAAAACTGGCGCCGGCCTCAGGCGGAAGTCGATTTTTTGATGCGGCTGCTGCGAGAGTACCTGAAACGTGAGCTGCCGGTCATGCAGAGGAACAATATTCGGTTCACTGTAATCGGCCGTGCCGCGGAACTCCCGGCGCCCGTTCGCAAAGACCTCGAAGAGGCTGCGCAAGTGACGCGCGGGAATACGGGAATGAGCCTTGCCATCGCACTGAACTACGGCGGTCGCGCTGAACTGGTTGATGCCTTCAATTCACTTCTGGCCGAGGCGCGTTCGCAAGCGATTTCTTCGTTTCGCGCCGACGAGCAGAGCCTCTCCCGGCATCTTTATACCGCCGGATGGCCCGACCCCGACCTGCTAATCCGCACGAGCGGCGAAATGCGCGTCAGCAATTTCCTGCTTTGGCAGATTGCGTACGCCGAAATCTACGTAACAAACACGCTCTGGCCGGATTTTTCGCGTGCCCGGCTGCTGGAAGCCCTGCTCGATTTTCAGAATCGCGAACGCCGTTACGGTGGGCTGGGCGCATCCACGCCGCGCAAACGCGCCGCGACGTTCGAAGGTTGATCCGCAATGGGCCTTCGCATCGTCACGGGAATTGTCCTGATCATCACAGTGGTCGTTCTGGTGTGGTGGGCGCCGGCCTGGTTCGTCGCGGTTGTAGCCGGCATTGTCGCTCTGCTCGCGCTCTTCGAGTTCTTCACCCTTGGCGAGCGTCTGGGCCTGCGCGCGTTTCGAAAGTGGGCCCTTGTTTGCGCGGCGGGCATTTTCTACGCGCAGTACACCGCCGGGCTCGCCGAAACTCGCGCGTTTGGAATCGGATTTGTCGTCGTGCGGAGAGTGGCCGGTGTTTCCGTGTCGGTCGACCTGATTCTGTCGGCTTTTCTTTTTGGCGCCGTAGCAATCGGGCTCGCAACGCGCTGGCCGCTGCAAGACGTGCTTCCGGCGATCTCGATCAGCTCCGCGGGACTTCTCTTCGTGGCGCTCCCGTTCAGCTATCTCGTGCGCATCAACGAAATCGACCGCTTCGGACGCGGCCTCATTCTATTCACCCTCGCGCTCGTCTGGGCCGGCGATACGCTCGCCTACTTTGTTGGGAAGTTTGCCGGCCGCACACCAATGGCGCCCGCTCTGAGCCCGAAAAAAACCTGGGAGGGAGCCGTTGCGAATGTCGCGGGTTCCCTGATCGTTGCGTGGATCGCCGCGCGTTGGATGGATGTCGGCACCACCACGCTATTGCTAATCGCGCTGGCCGCGAACGTCGCAGGACAGATGGGCGACCTGATCGAGTCGTCTTATAAGCGCGGCGCGAACGTGAAGGACTCTGGCACAATCGTCCCCGGCCATGGCGGCGTGCTCGATCGCATCGACAGCTTGATTCTTGCCGCTCCCGTCGTATGGGCGTTGTATTCGTGGCTCGTCGTGCGCTAGCAGCGCCCTCAAACGCCCTCTCCGGCCTTCGGCGACGACGGCCTATTGCCGAGCGTTCCAGGGAACTCGCCGGCCCGGAGCGAGTCCGAGCGTCACTACTGTCCGGGCCCCGGTGGGTAGGGAGGCAGGTCTGGTGGTCGCGAAGGCAGCTTCTTCGGGTGCTCCTGAATCTCCTTCATGACGACTTCGATGGCCTTCTCGAGTTGCGGGTCGTGGCCTTGCATCGTCTTGTCCGGTGTGTTTTCGACGACGATATCCGGCTGGACGCCGCGATTTTCAATGATCCACTTGCTATCAAGGCCGTATAGTGAAAATTCGGGACGAGTGACATAACCGCCGTCCATCAAGGGAATTTCGCCGCGAATTCCGCGGACGCCGCCCCAAGTGCGCGTCCCGATCACCGGCCCCAGCTTGTAATACTTGAAGAAGTAGGTGAAAAAGTCCCCGTCGGAAGCGGCGTAATGATTGGTAACGCACGCCATGTACCCGTAGAAGGTGTTCGGCGGCTCTGTCCCGCTCCGGAAATTCCGCGCCGACTGCATTGCCGCAAGAACCCGCCGTAGTCTCTCGAAAATGATCTGGTCGACGAAACCGCCGCCGTTGTACCGCACGTCGAAGATGATCCCTTCTTTCCGAATCTGCGGGAAGTATTGCTTCACGAACTCGTTCAGCCCGGAGTCGCCCATATCAGGCAGGTAGACGTACCCCACGCGCCCGTCGGTCGCCTTCTCGACCTTACGGCGGTTTGTCTCAATCCAGTCGAGCTCGCGCAGCTTGAATTCGCTCCTGATTGGCTTGACGATTACCTGACGCGCCCCCTCCTCTGATGGCGCCGAGTTCACTGTGATCGTGACGTTTTCGCCGGCGGTATTCTCGAACAGCGAATACGGATCCCGCGGCGTTCGCAACGATTGACCATTCACCGCAAGCAAATAGTCGCCCTCGCTCACCTTGACGCCCGGCTCCGTCAACGGCGAGCGCAGCGCAGCGTTCCAGTTTTCGCCTGGATAGATTTTCTTGAAGCGGTAACGCCCGCTTGCCGAGTCGGCCTCGTAATCAACGCCCAGTAGCCCCACATTGACCGGGTGCAGATTCGGATAGTCCCCTCCTCCGACGTACGTGTGAGAGTTCGAAAGTTCCCCGATCATCTCGCCGAGGATGTATGTCAGATCGTAGCGGTCCGCGACATAGGGCAGCAGTTGGGCATACTTGTCGCGTTCCCGCGCCCAGTTCACGCCATTCATGGAAGCCTCAAAGAAGTAGTCGCGTTCCTGCCGGTACACCTCGTAAAACATCTGCTTCCATTCCGCGCGCGGATCGATCTCCGCTTGCATTCCATCGAGAGCGAGCGCGTTCTCCCCCACGTGACCGGGACCTCCCGATGGAGGCGTGGCGTCGATGATCCCGAACGTTTGCGCCGGATGGCCGTCGTCTCCTCCTCCGCCACTCGGTGGCCCCGCATACAGCACCTTCTTACCGTCGAACGAGAGGGCATACCCCGTTGCGCCATTGACGAGCACCGAGTCTTTACGTTTCGTCATATCGAAGATATGCAACGCAAAACCCTCGCCCGCCAGCGGTCCGGAGAGACCGAATATCGGCGTGGTGATGTAAAGCACGTAGCCCTTCGACGCCCCGAGTCCTCCCATGCTTTCCGGCGGCGTTGGAAGCGCTACGACACGGTTCTGAATGCCATCCAGGTCGACGCGGAATGGCTCCTTCTTTTCGGCCGATTCCTTTTTCTTCTCTTCCTCGAGCTTGGCTTCGGTGTTCTTCTCCGTCTCGGTGGGTTTGGCTTCCGCGTTTGCATCCGGCCTCTTCTTGACCTCCGCCTCGTCGCTTTGCGGCGCAAAAGGCGAAGGTGTATCGGCGCGCAGAGTCACAAGGTACACCCGTGTTGCCTTCGGGTTCGCAAATTCAAAATCGTATACGCCTAGAACTTCGTTGTAATCGCGCTGTGAAAGAAAGTAGAGGTATTTGCCGTCGGGATCGAAAACGGGATTCCGGTTATCCGTGAAATCCGTAGTCACCGCCGTGATCTTCTTGTCCCCAAGAGAATAAAGGTAGACAACGTTGTTGCCGTTTTGTGCCGCCTTGGCATAGACGATCCATTTGCTGTCGGGCGACCAGTTGTAATCCGTCAAGTCGGCATACTTTCCCTGGTCGATCTGCACCGGCTTCTTGTCCTTGATATCAACGTAGAACAGACGCAGCGATTTGTCGGCGAAAAGCAGCTTCGAGCTGTCGGGCGACCACACAGGCTGGAGCCGCTGCATTGTTCCGCCGGACGTAACTTGCTCTTCTTGGCCCATACCGTCCTGCGACATCAGATAGATTTCCTGCTCGCCCGTCCGGTCGGAAAGATACGCGATCCACTTGCCATCCGGAGACCAGGCCACGTCCTGCTCACGAATTCCCGGACTGCGCGTTAGGTTCCGAATGCTGCCTTCCTTTGCCGGAACCGTATATACATCTCCGCGAGCCTCGAAAACCGCGCGCTTTCCTTCCGGCGAAATGTCGTAGGACGCGATCAGGCTTGCTGTTTTATCCCAGTGCTTTCGCGCCTGATTTTCGTCTCCGGGAAGGTAGACGGTCACTTTCGTCGTTTTCTCGCTTGCCAGATCGAAGAGATATAGATACCCGCCGTTCTCGAACACGATCGAATCCGGTCCGAGGCTGGGCCAATTAACGTCGAACTCCTTGAAATGCGTGAGCTGCCGGATCTGCTTGGTCTTCACGCCATAGGCGAACAAATTCATGCGGCGCTCGGGGCCCTGGTCCGAATCGAAATAAATCGTGTCGCCGTGCCACATGGGGAAGGTGTCGGTGCCCTGGTAATTGCTGTCGAGCTCTTCGTAGTGATCGGTCTTCAAGTCGAAAACGGAGATCTTCTGGGCCATGCCGCCCGTGTATCGTTTCCACGTGCGAAAATTGCGAAAAATCCGGTTGTATGCCACCTGATTCCCGTCAGGTGAGAACGAGGTCAGCCCGCCGCGATTGTCGAACGGAACGCGCGTCGGAAGGCCGCCGGAAGTTGGAACCTCGAAAAGGCGTCCGAACCAATCATTAAATGTGTCGCGACGCGAGAGAAAGAAAACGCTCTTGCCGCCCGGCATCCAGCCCATTACCTGGTTCTCGATTCCCATGCGCTCGGAAACCGCCGGGGTGGCGGACTCGAACGTCAATTGCCTGGGCTCGCCGCCTTCCGCCGGAATCAGGTAGACATTCGGCTGCCCGTTATACTCGCCCGTGAAAGCGATCTGCGCGCCGTCCGGCGAGAATTTCGGGAAGAGTTCGCGGCCTGGATTCGTCGTGATGCGTCGGGCGATGCCTCCGCTCGCGGGCACGAGCCACAGATCCCCGGCGTAGCTGAACACAATGTGACCCTTGTACACATCCGGAAAGCGCAACAGCCTGCCTTCGCGCATTTCCTGCGCCCCAACGCCGAGCATCGCCGCACAGGCGGCCACCGCGAACAGCGCGAACACAACTCGACGAAACGTAACCATTCGTTCTCCTCCACTTTTTGCGGTTGAAGTCAGCGCTGAAGACGTTTGCCCCTCGGTAATGGAACCGTGCCGGGCGTGCCTCCAGCTCGGAACCCGGCGTGTGTGGCTCGAGGCGGTTAAATCGGTTTGTGCCTTAAAATTGCTGAGGAACGTCTGCCGTAGCAACCCATTCCTTTTGCCCCGGCAGAGTATACACCGGGAAAGTCCCTCATCCGCGGACACGCGTTGTGAATTGTCCGCCCGCAAGGTCCTCGATCCGAAATTGACCCGCCCGTAACCGGCGAGCCTCCGTCCGGCGTTCGTTGGAACATGACACGCATAGGCGCGCAACTTGACGTCCCGATTCTCCTCGGTGTAGCCTCCAGGCAAACATCCATTCGCGTTTTTCGGCCCCCAATATTTTCTGCGAAAAGGAGACCCCCAATGTTGTGGAGAAAAGCTCTTACAGCCCTTAGCCTGCTCGCTGTCACGGCGACGCTATTGCTCGCGGCGCCAGCGGCAGTTTGGGCTCAAAATGGCTATCTCGATGACTTCATCGTGCGTGTGAAGCCCGACAAAGTCTCTCAGTTCGAAGCCATCGCTAAGAAAATCGCTGACGCGAACCGCCATGACGGTGATCGCTGGCTGGCCATGGCCACGGCATACGGCGAGTCGAACGTTTACGTTTTCACCAGCCTCCGCTCGACCTATGCGGATATTGACAAAGGCTCTGACATGTTCATGGGTGCCCTCGGCAAGTCGATGGGCAAAATGGCGGCCCAAAAGCTCCTCAACGATTTCAACGACTGCGTGATCAGTTCCCGAACCCAACTGCGCGCTCGCCGGCCTGACCTGAGCGGCAAAATGCCGTCCGATGCGCAAGCCATGAACGATCTCGTCGGAAAATCCCGAGTCCTCCGCGTTCTGGCGATCCGCGTTCGTGACGGTCACGAACCGGAATTCGAGGCAATGATCAAAGACATCAACGCCCACGCCGCCAGCAACCCAAACACTCAGCCGGTGTTCGTGTCTCAGGCGATCGAGGGCGGCCGCGGGAGCGTTTACTACGTGACCTTCTTCCGCACCTCGATGGGCGGATTTGACAACAACCCGGACCTCAAAGATTTCATGGGCGACGAGGGAATGGCCAAAGTCGAAAAGACGATCGCTGAGGTGGGGGCCGGCAGTGAATCGACGATTTATCGCTTTGCACCCGAATTGAGCAGTCCACCGGACGAAATCACGCAGGCTTCGGCCGATTTCTGGCGGCCGAAACCCATCGTGGCTTCGATGCCCAAGCCCAAAATGAAAGCAGCGGGCGCGCCGGCATCCTCCAAGGACAAGGCCCAACACTAATTTGGGACTTTACCGCCAGTCAGACCTCGGCCGCGGTGAGTCGCGAAGTGACGAATTATCCTGCCTAGCTCGCGCCTCCTGCGGCCGAAGTCACGGCGACGGAGGCTGCGCCACAATCCATTGAAAACCCGCCGACTCCTTGTATCCTATAGCTTCGATGAAGATTGCGCTTGCCCAGTTCAACCCCACAATCGGCGACTTCGAGGGCAACGCCGTTCGCATCCTGGAATTCGCCCGCCAGGCCAAAACCGGATGTGCTGACCTCGCGGTCTTCTCGGAGCTGTGCGTTTGCGGCTATCCTCCACAGGATCTGATCGAGCGTCCCTCGTTTCTTGAGCGCAATCTCAAAACTCTCACTCAACTCGCTAAGTACATCGCGCTCCCGTCGGTTGTAGGTTACGTTGGCAAGGCTCAGGACGACACGGGGAAACGCGTAGCCAACTGCGCCGCTGTGATCGGCGAGGGCCGCGTCCTCTTCGAGCAGCGCAAGATGCTCCTGCCCACCTATGACGTTTTCGACGAGTCCCGCTATTTCCAGCCCGCGCACACGCAATACGTTTTTCCGCTCAACGCGACGAAACTGGGCATCACGATTTGTGAAGACGTCTGGAACGATAAAAGCTTCTGGAGTCAGCGGCTTTACGATCGCGATCCTGTGAGCGAACTCGTAGGGAAGGGAAGCGAGATCGTGCTGAATCTCTCTTCTTCCCCTTACACCCTCGATAAGCGCGGCCTGCGCCACGACATGCTGCGCGCGACGGCGATTCAGCAGAAGGTTCCGGTGGTCTATGTCAACCAGGTGGGCGGGAACGACAGCCTGATCTTCGATGGATCGAGCTTCGCCTTCACGCCGGACGGCCGCGTGGCTGCGCTCGCCAAATCCTTCGACGAGGATTTGGTCTTCTTTGACAGTGCAACGGGACAGGGCGACATTCGTTGCCAGCCCAAGGACGAACTCGAGGCCGCCTATCGCGCCCTGATAGTCGGCACCCGCGATTACGTTCGCAAGTGCGGTTTTCGAAAGGCCGTCGTCGGACTCAGCGGTGGCATCGACTCCGCTCTCGTTGTAACGATCGCGGTCGAAGCCCTCGGGCGCGAAAACGTCCTCGGCGTCAGCATGCCAGGCCCGTTTTCGTCCGAGGGCAGCCGCACCGATGCCCGCCGTCTAGCAGAGAATCTGGGGATCGAGTTCCTTGCTCTCCCGATCACCGAAACCTTCGAGAGCTACCGAAAAACACTCTCCCCGGCCTTCGCCGGCCGCCCGCCGGACGTCGCCGAGGAGAACATCCAGGCGCGCATTCGCGGCAACCTCTTGATGGCGCTCTCGAATAAGTTCAATTCTCTCGTTCTCAGCACAGGAAACAAATCCGAGATGGCGGTCGGTTACTGTACTCTCTACGGCGACATGGCCGGCGGTCTCGCCGTCATCTCCGACGTCCCGAAAACGATGGTTTACGCTCTCGCTGAGCTGGTGAATTGCGACAGAGAACTGATACCACGCGAAATCATCGACAAGGCGCCGTCAGCCGAGTTGCGCGCGAATCAAGCTGATCAGGACACTCTGCCGCCTTACGATGTTCTCGACCGTGTTCTCAAATCCTACGTCGAAGACTTGCGCGACCCGCAAGAAATCGCTGATACCACGGGCTACTCGATTGATCTGGTCCGCTCCATCGCCCGCCTCGTTGACGGCGCCGAATTCAAGCGCAAGCAGGCCCCACCGGGATTGAAAGTTACCTCCAAAGCGTTCAGCGTAGGTCGCCGCTTCCCCATAGCTCAGAAACTCGGCATGTGAACCTCCCGTTGTTTACTCTGCCGATGCTCGCCATTCGGGTGCCGCGCAGCGCCCTGTTGCACCTCGTCTTTTTCGCTCAAGGTCCGCGGACGTGTTATCCTCCACGGGTTTCCCCCCACGGCGCGGCGATAGTCGTAAAATCTGCGGACCCGTCGAAAGGAGCAAAGATGGCTGCCACAGAACAACAGCCCAGTCCCGACCACCTCATGCAAATCGGCCTCGGCTTCTGGGCCTCCAAGACCTTGATGAGCGCGGTCGAAATGGGCGTCTTCACCGAACTCGCCCGCCGGCCCGAGACTCTGCAGGAATTGACCGCGCGTCTTGGCCTTCACCCTCGGTCCGCTCGCGATTTCCTCGATTCGCTCGTTGCTCTGGGCCTTCTTGATCGCCGTGGCGACGAATATCGCAACCTGCCGCCCGCCGATTTTTTCCTCGACCGCGGCAAACCTTCGTACATCGGCGGCATTCTCGAGATGGCCAATCAGCGCCTCTACCGCCACTGGGGCAATCTCACCACTGCGCTGCGCACCGGCGAACAGCAAAACGAAGCAAAGTCCGGAGGTCCCGACGTTTTCGCGCAGCTCTACGCCGATCCCGAGCGTTTCCGGAGCTTCCTCAAAGCGATGACTGGAATCAGCAAGGGTGCCAATCGCCTCATCGCCACAAAGTTCCCTTGGAAGAATTACAAAAGCGTTGTCGATGTCGGCACTGCGCAAGGCGACCTTGTTGTCCAAATCGCTCAGGCCAATCCGCACCTTTCCGGTATCGGCTTCGATCTCCCCGAAGTCGCTCCGGTTTTCGAAGAATATGTCGTCGCGCACGGTCTCGGTTCGCGCGTCCGGTTCCAGCCGGGGAACTTTTTCGACCATCCAATTCCAAAGGCGGACGTCGTCACCATGGGTCACATCCTTCACGATTGGAGTCTCGATGAGAAGAAGGCCCTCGTTCGGAGGGCGTTTGAGGCTGTTCCCCAGGGCGGCGCGCTCGTCGTTTACGACGCCATCATCGACGACGATCGTCGCGAGAACGTCTTCGGGCTTCTCATGAGCCTTAACATGCTCATCGAAACGCCTGGAGGCTTCGACTACACCGGCAAGGAGTGTCAGTCCTGGATGAAGGAGGCTGGGTTCCGCGAGACTCGAGTCGAGCATCTCGCTGGTCCCGACTCCATGGTTATTGCTCTCAAGTAGCCATCTTTCGCTTCTGGCCGTCGCCTGATCAACATTCCGTGCCCGATATTCTTGGGGAGGGCGTCGATAAGCTCCCGCGCAACCGCCGCCCGCGTTCCGTGATTTTTCCGCTGAGCCGTTTCCTTTTCATCTGCGATGATCTGTGGTTTGATATCCCGCTATCGAAGAATCACAGGAGTTAACGTCCATGCGCAGTCTGGCACTGCTTTCCGTCATTTTGCTCAGCGTAGGTCCGAGCCGCGCGCAGTCCCGCGCAGCAGCTTCGCAGCCAAACGAGCCACAGCTGACCCGCTCGGCGGAATCGTTTATTCGCAACCTTTTCACCTGGGGCCCCGATTACAAGATCAAGCTCGGTCCGCTCGGCCCTTCCCCCGCCCGCGACTTCTACTCCGTTCCCGTCGAGGTCACTTACAAGGGTCAAACCGATGGCGCCACTTTCTACATCAGCAAAGACGGCAAGTCGTTCATTCGCGGAGAGATGTTCGATACGGCTGCCGACCCCTTCGCCTCAAATCGGGCAAAGCTGCACCTGCAAGGCGAACCTTCCACGGGACCGGCCGACGCTGCCATCACTATCGTCGAGTTTGCCGATTTCGAGTGCCCGCACTGTCGGGAGGTCCACGCAGCTTTGAAAACTGTCGAAAAGAACTATCCTCATGTCCGGATTGTGTATAAGGACTTTCCGCTCTCTCAAATCCATCCCTGGGCTGAAACCGCCGCCATCGGAGCCCGCTGTGCCTTTCAGCAATCGCCGCCGGCATTTTGGAAAATGCACGACCTCATCTTCGATAGCCAGGACTCAATCTCTCCAGAGAACGTCTTCGACCAACTCACCGCCTACGCCGACCAACTCGGCCTGAATACCGAAGCTTTCAAGGTCTGCATGGCGTCGCCGGAGGCCAAGCGCGCCGTCGACGCCAACCACCAAGACGGCGTGGCCCTCAACGTCAGCAGTACTCCCACACTGTTCATCAACGGCCGCCCTTTGATCGGCGGAGATCTAAACAGTATCGAGCAGTTCATCGAATTCGAACGTGCCCGCAGACCTCCGCAGTAACTATGCTTCCGAGGTTCCTGCTCGAGACGCTGTGGACAGTCAATGATTTCGGGAGGACGGGCGTCGAAAACCCGCGAAATCAGGCGGCCCTGGGCCGTAAAGTCGACGCTGTTCTTGAGGGCAGCCAATCGGAATGAAAGAAAGCGCATCCAATAGCTTGGCTTTGCTGACAAACGGAAGGAAACGCCATGAACAAACGCAACCTCGGCAAGAGCAATCTGCAAGTTTCGGCGATCGGACTCGGCTGCATGGGCCTGAGCTTCGGCTATGGCCCGCCTGTAGAGAAGCAGCAGGGAATTTCGCTCATTCGCGCTGCCGTCGAGCGTGGCGTCACGTTCTTCGACACAGCGGAAGTGTATGGTCCCTACACAAATGAAGAACTGGTTGGCGAAGCGCTCGCTCCGTTCCGTCATCAGGTGAAGATCGCAACGAAATTCGGCTTCAAGATCGAGAACGGACGACAGGCCGGCCTGGACAGCCGCCCCGAGCACATCAAGGAAGTCGCCGAAGCCTCGCTTAAACGCCTGAAGACTGACGTCATCGACTTGTTCTATCAGCACCGCGTCGATGACCAGGTTCCCATTGAAGATGTTGCCGGAGCTGTCAAAGACCTCATTCAAGAAGGCAAGGTCAAGCACTTCGGGCTCTCGGAAGCCGGTGTTCGGACGATTCGCCGCGCCCACTGCGTCCAGCCCGTAGCCGCGCTGCAAAGTGAATACTCGCTGTGGTGGCGCGAGCCGGAGAAGGAGATCATCCCGGCCCTCGACGAACTCGGCATCGGTTTCGTGCCGTTCAGCCCCCTCGGAAAGGGTTTCCTTACGGGAACCATCAGCAAAGACACGCAGTTCGACAAAAACGATTTCCGGAATGTCGTCCCCCGCTTCTCGCCGGATAACCGTGATGCAAATCAGGCTGTTGTTGACCTCATCGGCAGATTCGCCGGGCAGAAGAACGCTACGCCCGCCCAGGTCGCCCTCGCTTGGATTCTGGCGCAGAAACCCTGGATGGTCCCGATTCCAGGCACCACCAAACTCCACCGCCTCGAAGAGAACCTCGGAGCGGCGGCCGTCGAACTGACGCCTGACGACCTTTGTCAATTGGACGAAGCTACTTCAAAGATCACTGTCCAGGGCGCTCGTTATCCGGAACACCTGCAGAAGATGGTCGGCCGCTAACCGCCGGGGTCTTGCGGGAGCTAGGCAGGGCAACCCGCGGCGCTGTCTGCGACCAAAGCCCCTTGCGCGAATCTGATATAATACCAATGCAAGCTTGAGCAGGCCGCCTTTGGCGCGCCCATTTGGGAGGATTTAATGATCCAATTGAGTCCGGTAGCCGTAACCAAAGTGAAGGAAATCCTTTCGCAGCAGCAGCCCGCGCCGGCGGGTCTGCGCGTAGCCGTGGTTGGCGGAGGCTGCTCGGGTTTCAGCTATCACATGGCGTTCGAGAACGCCGTGAATGAGTCGAGCGACAACATCT
This sequence comes from Candidatus Acidiferrales bacterium, assembly GCA_035277685.1. Classification (GTDB taxonomy): domain Bacteria; phylum Acidobacteriota; class Terriglobia; order Acidiferrales; family UBA7541; genus Palsa-295. Next base: position 1,418 of record DATEKA010000202.1, on the reverse strand, counting down.
ACGAGTTCGACGGCCTGAAGGTCATGATCGACCAGATGAGCGAGATGTACCTCGACGGCGTTTCCATTGACTACATCGAGAGCATCGAGGGTTCTGGCTTCAAGTTCAACAATCCCAACGTGAAGAGCACCTGCGGCTGCGGCAGCTCCTTCACCGTCTAAGCCACGCCATACCAAACGAGAAGTAGGGGCGGGTCTAAGTCCCGCCCACGGCTGCGGCGCCCCAAGCCTCCGGACGAACCGTCCGGGGGCCTCCCTGTCTCCTCCTGTCGCAGAAGCCTGTTTCTAGGGGATCGGAGTTTTCCCACCGGGGCAAGGCCCGCCAACCGGAGGTAGGCCGCGCCCTTCAGCACGGCACAGGCCGGGTATCTCTCCGAATTGTGACCGGTCTATTCGATAGCCCTCCTTGTGTGTCTGGTGGCAGCCCGCTCACCGGCCTGGAAAAGCGAAAACGAAGCAAAGAAAACCCAAGGTAAACTGTGCCGAGATATTTTTGCAGTTTTGTTGACGGCGCTGGGGTTGCGCGGAAAATATCTCGGCAGGCGTACCGAGATATTTGCCCCGTTCCCAAATTGGGAACGTTGAGCTGCGGCCTTCTGTTGGACACCCTCGAAGCGTGTTGTCGCAGGTGGTCGGCGGGTATCTCATAAAAATGACCCATTGTAACACGAGAGGTGTATTAAGTCAAGAGTAAACAGACGGCAGGCTAAAATTGTGTCAAGGTGAACACGGTATAGTACCGAGAGGCAGTGGCGAGTGATCAGTGGTGGCGAGAGAATTGGCGCGGCAAGTTGACAGAGGAAGGCTCGCACCCTTTGCTCCCGATGCGTCGGGACCCGCAAAGGATTGATTGGATAAGAACGAAGGCTCCGATCGGGGCGAAGTAAGCTCTGATTGGAGGACCGAAGCGGCTCGCGGGTGTCGCTGGTCAGCGCAAGCTAGACCGAAGGGTTGATTGGGCGCTCTCGCCCCGGTCCACCGGGGTTCGCATAAGAGAATCATGGCCGAGGTTCAGGCCGTATCGATGGCTGGCGGAACGATCCGCCGAAAACTGATTCGCCGCGAGAGTTTCAGAGCTTCGGTCCTCCGCCACTCTGAAATCGCAGCGGTCCTTCGGGACACTGTGCAGGACACGTGTTGCTTGACAACGCCTTCGTTCTTATCGAGCGGCACCCACTCAAGGTTCGCGGAAACTGTAATCCAGGTGTTGTGCGGGCTTGGAACGAACAGCTTCGATTTCGCAGAATCCACTTCAAGACTGGTGTCCGCAAAGGATGCTCCACCCTCTATGACGTTGTCGACTCCTGTCAAGAGACACGTCGAGTTTTGCGAGCCGGGAGCGGAGTCAAGGGCGGCGTGGCGGATTTGGCCACGCCGTTCATCGCAGACCCTTGACGTCCGCGGACGGCTCGTCAGCAT